>PMCN01000164.1 GCA_003154135.1 Acidimicrobiaceae bacterium | reverse complement strand
CGCTCGGCGCTGCAGAACGCAGCGTCCATCGCGGCCCTGTTCCTCACCACGGAGGCCGTCGTGGCCGACAAGCCCGAGAAGGATGGCGGCGCCCCGATGGGCGGCGGCATGGAGGACTTCTGACCGGACGACGTCTGACCGGACGACTTCTGACCGAGGGTCAGATGTCCGATCACTCGTGAACGAAGACCGAAGGGTCCCGGGCTCCGGCTCGGGGCCCTTCGTCGTCCTCCGGGTCAGCGCAGGGTGGCGCTCGAGCCTGGGAGGGGTGTGCCGGGGTTGCTGCCCTGGGCGAGGCTGATCGCAAGCGGCGGGTCGGCCACGTTGCCGGCCAGTGCGTCGTAGCGCACCCGGTCGATCAGCACCACCTCGTTGCCGAGGTCGAGATCGCTGGCGGCGATCACCTGCTGGCCGAGGTCGACCCTCTCGAGCCCGTCGTACGGCGTCGGTGACGACAGGTTGGCGCGCACGAGCGTCGTGCCGTCGAGCCACGCGGCGTAGAAGCCGTCGCGGCTGATGGTGAACAGCCGTGGGCCGTTGTTGCAGTCGCCGCACCCCGGTCCGATGCCCAGGTCGGCCGCCGTCGGGCCCGGTGTGCCATCGAGACGGTACGACACGAACATCCGGCTCGCGTCGACGAGCAACTCGCCGATCACCACGCCGTCGTTCGACAGGTGCATGCGACTGTGACTCTGCTCCCAGCCGCCGAAGGCAGGGTCGACCACGATGCTCGACGACCCGTCGACCGCCGCCGCGTACAGCGTGCCCGCGTCGGGTCCCATCGGATTGGGCGTGTGCTGCACCTCGTAGAGCACCACGACGTGTCCGTTCACCGTGGCCACGTCGTGAATGCGCACCCAGCTGTCGGCCGCCCACGACATGGTGGGGAACAGTTCGCTCAGCACACCGTTGCGCCACACGAGTGGGATGGTGTCGATGTCGGTCCACGCGCCATAGCCGCTCCGGCGTTGCATGATGACCGACCCGTCCCCGGCGGCGTAGATCGCCACAGCCATCGGGTCGGTGCCTGGCACGAGCACGCGGTCGGCGCCGGGGCCGCCCACCGAGAGCACGCCTTCGGGCCCTGTGGTGATCGCCTGCACCGTCACCGCGGCGGGGGCGGTGGTGGTCGTGGCCACGCTGGTCGGCGGCAGTGCCACCGTCGTCGGCGTGGGGCTGTCGCTGTTGCCGGTGGCGCGGTCGATGCTGACCGCGTTGCCCTGCGCCGGTACCTGCGCGGCGACGCCGGTGCGCAGGTCGATCAGCAGGCTGGTGCCGCCCTGATAGGTGACCGCCAGTGACACACCGCGCAGGTCGAGGTCTTTCACGGCGGTGGGATCGGGCACGGTCGTGCGGATTCCGTCGCGGGCCCCCGACACGGTGAAGATGCCGTCGGCCGCGAGGACGCCGTACGAGCCCTCGCCGTCGCCCGCCACCGCCCTTGAGTTCTCGGTGCCGGCGATGTTGACGGTGTTGCCGGCGGTGTCGAACGTCATCGCGCCCGTCTGGCCGGTGTCGTCCCCCCATTGCGCCATCACCTTGTCGGTGGAGAGCAGCGAGACGCGCCCGTAGTTCTGTGCCCATGCTCCCACTGGCGGTACCGATCGCGGTTCGTCCGGCTGGAACCACATCCAGAGCTTGAACGAGGCGTCGGGCGTGGTGCTTTCGGTGCGGTAGACGATGCGCACCATGTTGAGGTTGGCGCTCTGCTCGTCGGCA
Organism: Acidimicrobiaceae bacterium; assembly: GCA_003154135.1. GTDB lineage: Bacteria > Actinomycetota > Acidimicrobiia > Acidimicrobiales > Ilumatobacteraceae > UBA668. The sequence goes on along the minus strand of PMCN01000164.1, from coordinate 2,659 downwards.
TCTTCCAGGCTCAGGAACGTACCCCTCTTGACGAGCGTGCCCGAGCTGCCGTCGGGGCGGCGGAAACGGATGTTGCCGTCCTTGGGCTGATAGATCAACAGTCCGTCCTGCAGTTCGAAGGCGCGGGCCACGGCGACACCGCTCACCAGTCGCTGGATCACCGGACTGCCGTTGACGACGGAGACCCGATCGACGCCGGTGTCGCCCGCGACGATGACGGCGACTCCGTTCGGCCAGCGAGTGCGTCCACTGGTGGCCGGTGCGTCGGTGGTAGCCGGGCCGACGGTGCGATCGTGGCCGCCCCACCGCCACACCGCGGCGGCCGTGAGCACGACGGCCGCCGCGACTCCGATCGCGGCCCAGATCACGCGGCGGGGTCGGGTCGCGGCTGCGACCGGGTCGAGCCGCGGCAGTTGCGGCGCACGCGGGGAGTCGGCCACAGCGCGAGCCACGAGCGACCGGATGCGGGTGTCGAGCGGATCAGGCTCCATCGAGGATCCTCCTCAGCTGGTCTCGTGCCCGTGCGAGCTGCTTGCGAACGGTGCCGTCGCTCACGTCGAGCAGCGTGGCGATCTGCGACGGGGCGAGGTCGTCCCAGTAGGTCAGGTACACGACGGCCCGCTGCTGCGGGCTCAGGTGCGCGAGCGCCCGATGCGCGTCCATCGACGATTCGGGGGGCACCACCTCGTCGCGCAGCGCGACGATGGCCTCGCGGCGGATGCGCCGGTCGTCGCTGCGTCGCGCCGAACGCGCCCGGTTGAGCACCGCGCGGTAGAGGTACGCACGACGATTGGTCACCGTCGACCAGTTGGCCGATGCGATCGCAGCGAGGACGCCGTCGATCACCACGTCGGGCGCGTCGTGGGGTCCGACGAGCGCGGTGGCGTAGCGAACGAGCTCGTCGGCGTGGCGCCGGTACACCGCGACGTCGTCATCCACGCCCGTCATCATCACTCATGTGACGCCGCCGTCGTGCCGAGCGGGTGACACTCGAGTGGGGCGCTCCCACTCGGGTGGGGCGCTCCCACTCGGGTCAGCGGGGGGCGGGTTCGCGGGAGAGCCAGTTCTGGAACCAGCGGGCGGCGGCGGTGCTGGTCTGCATCACCTCCGAGACGAGGTGCTGCAGCACGGCCGGGTCGTCGACGCCGGAGAGCTGCTCGCACGCAAGGCCCACGTCGGTGGCGCCGAGCAGCAGCGAGCTCGACTTCAGCGTGTGCGCCACCGACCGGGCCGCGGCCACGTTGCCTTCGTCGGCTGCAGAGGCGAGCGCCACGCGGCGGCCGTGCAGCTCGTTGAGGTACGTGCGCACCATGCCCACCACCACGGCGCGGCTGCCGATGTCGGTCGACAGCTCGTCGAGCACCAGCTCGTCGACCGGGGCCGGTCGCACGATGGACTGCTGACCGCCGTACAGCCACCGTTCGAGCGTCTGGCCCAGCACGGCCAGGCTCACCGGCTTGATGAGCAGGTCGTCCATCCCGGCAGCTTCGCCCGTCACGCGGTCGGCGACACGGCCGCGGCCGGCGACGCCGACGATGATGGCGCGGCGTCCATGGATCACCTCGTCGGCGCGGATGCGGCGGGTGGTCTCGAGGCCGTCGATGCCGGGCAGTTCGAGGTCGAGCAGCACGAGCTCGGGACCGGTACCCGACGACATCACCTCGACGGCTGCCTCGCCGCTGCCCACCGGCACACCGGTGAGGCCGAGTCGGTGGAGCTGGCCGAGCTGCTCGGCGGCCAGCACCCGCTGCTCGACACCGTCGACGACGAGCACGCGCAGCCTTGCGCCGCGGCCGCCCGCGCCGCCGGTGCCGGGAGACGAGCTCGGCGCCGGCCGGAGCGGCAACGCGACCGTGAACGTGGTGCCGCTGCCCAGAGTGCTGGCCACGTCGACGGTGCCCTCCATCAGCTCGACGATGTGGCGCACGATCGCGAGACCGAGGCCCCCGCCTGCAGCCGGCCCCGCGTTCGACCCGACCGAGAACGGCTCGAAGATGGACCCGAGCTCGTCGGGCGGGATGCCGCGGCCCGTGTCGCGGATGGCGAAGGCGATGCGGCCGGCAGCGACCGACACGCGCAGCGTGATGGTGCCGCGCTCGGTGAAGGCCAACGAGTTGCCGGTGAGGTGCAACAGCACCTGGCGCAGTCGCAGCGGGTCGGTGACGACGGCAGCCGGCACGTCGGCCTCCACCTCGCCACGCACGTCGAGCGAGGGCACGCCCGGGCGGCGAGTGGCGGTGAGCACCTCGTCGACGAGCTCGCGGATGACGGTGGGACGCAACGCAAGGGCGAGCGCGCCCATTGCAAGCCGCGACGAGTCGAGCATCTGGTCGAGCACGCCGTTGAGCCCGTGCAGTTCGAGGCGCAACTGGTGCACCATCGCGCGCAGATGAGCCGGCACCGACTCGTCGTCGAGTCGCTCGACCAACGTTGCGGCCGAACGCAGCGGCGTGCGCAGCTCGTGGCCCATCGCTGCCAGCAGCCGGCTGCGTTGGTCGGTCTCGGCGAGCGCTTGCTCGCGGGCTGCGGCCAGCTCGGACACCATGGCCCGCTCGGCGGTGATGTTGTGGGCCGTGATGACGATGGCGCCGACCTCCGGGTCGTCGATGAGGTTCTCGGCGAATGCGTGCACCAACTGGTACAGCCCGTCGGCGGCGAG
>PMCN01000018.1 GCA_003154135.1 Acidimicrobiaceae bacterium | reverse complement strand
CGCGCCCGCCGCCCAGCCCACCTACCAGCAGGCCGCGCAGCCCAGCTACCAGCAGACGGCACAGCCCGCCTACCAGCAGGCCGCTCCCGCCGCGCCGGCCGCAGCCCCTGCACCCGCTGCTGCACCGGCAGCCACTCCGGCTGTCCCGGCCGGCTGGTACGCCGACCCNNGACCCCGCCGGCCGCTTCGAGCTGCGTTACTGGGACGGCGGCGCCTGGAGCGAGCACGTGTCGCGCTCGGGCCAGCAGTTCACCGACCCGCCGGTCGCCTGAGCCCGCTGCGCCCTCGTCGGGACCAACGCCCCTGCCCCTGCGCGGGCAGGCCTCGGTAACCTCAGCCCATGCGTGCCACCTCGATCGGTCACGCAGGCATCCTCATCGACACCGTCGACGGGTCGATCGCCTGCGACCCTTGGTTCCTCCCGCAGTTCCACGGCTCCTGGTTCGTGTTCCCCCGCAACGACCAGCTGTCCGACGAGCTGATGGAGCGGATCTGCAACCCGACCTACCTGTACATCTCGCACATCCACGCCGACCACCTCGACGAGACGTTCCTCACCGAACGGATGAACAAGGCCACCACGGTCCTCATCCCCGGCTATCCCACCCGCGAGCTCGAGCGCATCATGCGCAGCCTCGGCTTCTACAACATCGTGCGCACGGTGGACGGTGAAGAGCTCGCACTGAGCCCCAAGCTCACCGTCGCCATCCACTGCGAGACCAGCATCACCGACGGGCCGGGCGGCGACTCCGCGCTCGTCGTCAGCGACGGCACCGGCCGGCTGGTGAACCAGAACGACTGTCGCACCAACGACCTGCTCGCGTTGAAGAACCATGGTCCGGTCGACCTGCACTGGCTGCAGTACAGCGGCGCCATCTGGTACCCGATGGTGTACCAGGAGACCCCCGAGCGCATGCGTGAGCTCATCGACGCCAAGGTCGACAGCCAGTTCGCCCGCGCCATGCGCTACGTGGAGACCATCGACGCCCGCGCCGTGGTGCCCAGTGCCGGCCCGCCTGCGTTCCTCGACCCCGATCTGTTCCAGTTCAACATCATCGACGGCGACGAGCTGAGCATCTTCCCCGACCAGGTGAGCTTCATGACCCGCCTCGCCGATGCCGAACGTCAGGGCATCCTGGCCGTTCCGGGCACCGTCATCGAGTTCCGCGCCGAGGGCGACTTCTCGGTGACGCATCCCCTGCGCCAGACCGAGGTCGACGACATCTTCGCCCACAAGCGCGCCTACCTCGAGCGCTACCAGGCCGACTGGTTGCCATGGCTCGCCGCGATGAAGGCCGCGTGGCACGCGCCCACGCCCGATCTGCTCGTCACCGTCAAGGCGTGGTTCGAACCGCTGATGGCCATGGCGCCCACGGTGTGCGACGCCATCGGCGACATCGTGGTGTTCCACGCCGGCGACCTGCCCATCGCGCTCGACTTCCCGAACCGCGAGGTGCGCGAGTGGACGGGCGAGCCGCACGGCTTCTGGTTCAAGGTGCAGCGCGAGCTGGTCGAGACCGTCGTCGCCGAACGGGCCAACGACTGGAGCAACAGCTTGTTCCTGTCGTGCCGGTTCAGTGCGTACCGCAAGGGTCAGTACAACGAGTACGTCTACAACTTCTTCAAGTCGCTCGACGTGGAGCGCATGCGTCGCACCGAGGCCGAGGCCCTGCGCAAGCTCGACCCCAACCACAGCAAGATGGCCGAGGAAGACGTGCGCATCGGCGACTGGATGGTGCAACGGGCGTGCCCGCACCGCGAGGCCGACCTGTCGGTGTTCGGCGAGATCGACGGTGACGAACTGGTGTGCACGCTGCACGGGTGGCGCTTCGATCTCGCCACCGGTCACTGCCGCAACGCCGACGACCGGGCACTGCGCGTTCGCCGCGCCACGCCGGCCGACTGACGGGCGCTACCCGACGACGGTGAGGCGGTACGCGAAGCGGTAGCGGCCCGCGGCGAGGCGGTACTGGGGCAGCACGTCGGGTCCGCAGCTTGCCGTGCCGAGGCCGCGGTGCGCGACGTCGAGGTGCACCACGAGCTCCTTGCGCGGGCGCAGCACGGTCTCGGTGCTCGCCGCGAACAGGTCGCCGGCCGTGAAGTGCGTGGCCGAGCAGTGCAGCGCAGCGGGCGAGAGCGCGTCGACGCGCACGGTGCGGCCGCGGTGGGGGTCGTAGTCGGGCTCAGCGTCGGCGTCGGCGTCGGGGTCGACGAGCTCGAACCAACGGCAGTCGGTGCGCAGGCCGAACTCCTGGGGCACGAGGTAGGGCGGTTCGTCGGGCGCCTGCTGCCACACGCCCAGCAGCGCGGAAGCGTTGCGGTCGGGGTAGTTCTCGTGCGGCCCGCGGCCGTACCAGCGCACCTGCGAGAACCGTGCGGGCAGTGCGAACTGCACGCCCACTCGCGGCAGGTCGGCGAGCGCTTCGGGCACGTCGACGACGTGGTGGTGCTCCACCCCGCCGGGCACCTCGATCTCGCGGCACGTGTGGCCGACGAGCTGTTCGGCGGGCAGCCGATCGATGCCGGCATCGAGCCACTGCTGCAGCGCGGCACCGCCGACGTGGAAGCGTTGGCGAAGCTCGGGCATCAGCTTGAACCCGTCGTTGTCGGTGGCCGCGCGCCACAGTGACAGCTCGACCGGTGACACCAGCAGCGCCCGCACGTCGACGGGGCCGGCGGTCGCCGGGCTCGCCGGGCGTCGTCGAGGCGCGCGGCGCAGCGCGATCTGGTCCCACGCGACGAGGTGACCCTTCGGCGCCCACGGCTGGTCGGTTCGTGAGAACCAGCGCACCGTGAGCAACGCCTCGGCGTCGCCCGCGGGCGGCGCGCAGGGCAGATCGACGATGGCCGTCGTGTGCGGCGCAACGTGGGGCACGGCGAGCGCGCCGCGACGGTGCACTCGTCCGGCGACGGTGAGCTCCCACTCGGCGCGCAGGCCGCGCAGTCCCGTGAACGACTGCCGGTTGCCCACGCGCAGGGTGCCGCGGCGGGTGCCGGCCTCGACCGTGACCGGTCGGTACACCCATGCCACCTCCCGCATGGCCGGGTGCGGCTCGAGGTACGCGCTGACGAGACCGTCGGCCACGAAGTTGCCGTCGTTGGGCTCGTCGCCGAACTGGCCGCCATAGGCGAGGCGCACGGTGCCGCCGTCCCCGACGGCCTTCGGCTGCGTCTGGCGGATGCCGTGGTCCTTCCACTCCCAGATGAACCCGCCCTGCAGCCCGGGCGTGGTGGTGATGACGTGCCAGTAGTCGGCGAGCGAGCCGTTGCTGTTGCCCATCGCGTGGCTGTACTCGCACATGATGAGCGGGCGGTGACCCGCGCTGTCGTGGCCGTACTCACGGATGGCCTCGATGGTGGGGTACATGGGGCACACCACATCGGTGGCGGCGAGTCCACCGTGCCAACCGGCGTGCATCACCGCACCCTCGTAGTGCAGCGGCCGGCTGGGATCGGCGCGGCGCATCCAACCGGCGAGCGCGTCGTGGTTGGCGCCGAAGCCGCTCTCGTTGCCGAGGCTCCACAGGATGATGCAGGGGTGGTTGCGGTCGCGCTCGACCATGCGGCTGCCGCGCGACAGCCAGGCGCTGCGCCAGCGCGGGTCGTGGCACAGGCTGGTGTTGTAGGCGTGGCTCTCGATGTTGGCCTCGTCGACGACGTACAGGCCGAGCTCGTCGCACAGGTCGTAGAGGCGATGGTCGTTGGGGTAGTGCGACGTGCGCACGGCCGTGATGTTGTGCCGGCGCATGGCCAGGAGGTCGGCGCGAATGTCGGCCTCGGTGACCGCCTTGCCCCGCTCGGGGTGGTGGTCGTGCCGGTTGACGCCGAAGATCCACACCGGCTGCCCGTTGACCAGCAGCTGCCGTTGGCGAATCGCCACGTGACGAAATCCGACGAGCTGGTGGGTGCGGTCGAGGACGGAACCGTCGGGGGCGAGCAGCTCGAGGTCGAGGCGGTACCGGTGCGGCGCCTCGGCCGACCAGGGCGACACCTTCGCCACGCTGAAGTGGTGCCGGGTGATGAAGCCGCGGAACACGTACGGCTGCGCGAACTCGTGCGGCACAGGCTGCACGTCGGCGCCGGCAACGGCAACGGCAACGGCTCGGCCCTGCGGCGAGCGCAGGGTGGCCCGCACCGAGCATCCGGCAGTGGGCGCGTGCACGAAGCCGACGTGCGTGGTCACCCGCAGGTCGCCAGTACCCGTCGACACGTCGAGGTCGGCGTTGCACACCGCGTCGGCCAGGTGCGCCTGACGGCGGGCCTCGATGTGCACCTCGCGGTGCAACCCGGCCATCCACCACTGGTCCTGATCCTCCACGTAGCTGTGCGCGCTGTAGCGCACCACCACGATGGCCAGCTCGTTGGCGCCGGGCTGCAGGTGGGCGCTCACGTCGTACTCGCTGGGCAGGCGGCTGTCGGTGCCGTAGCCGGCGAAGCGGCCGTTGACGTACACCGCGTGCACGCTCTCGGCACCACCGACGTGGAGCACCACCTGACGCGTGCGCCATGCGGCCGGCACCGTGAACGTGCGCCGGTACACACCTGTCGTGTCGAGCTCGGGCAACCGCGGCGGCGGCCCCTCGAAGGGCATCTGGATGTTCGTGTAGTGGGGCAGGTCGCCCGTGTCCTGCACGGTCCAGTTGCCGGGTACCGCCACCTGCTGCCACCGGTCGGCGGGCACGGTGAGCGCCGACTCCGGCACCGCCTGCGGGTTGGGCCACAGCCGCAGCGACCAGCGACCGTTCAGCGATCGACGTTCGCGCGCCGGCCCGTCGGTGGGCAGCGGCACGTGCATCGGCAACCGGCCGATGGAGACAACCTCAGGATCTGCCCACGGACGGAGTTCGCCGATCAGTGGCAGTGGGGTCATTCATGCACCCAGACGGGCGTGCCCATCGGGATGAGGTTCTGGTCCCAGATGAAGTCCATGGCCATCGTGCTGAGGCGCACGCAGCCGTGCGAGGCCGGGTAGCTCGGGATGCTGGTCATGCCGTGGATGGCGACACCACCACGGAAGTACTTGGGCCGGTAGATCTTGCCGAGGTCGCCGTCCCACCAGCCGTCGGGATGCTGGCGGTACACCTTGAACAGGCCGTCGGGCGTGACCGCGTCGCCCGTCTCGATCTTGGTGGGATCGTTCTTGTTCTTCGCCGAGTAGGCGATGCCGCTGCCGGTGGAGGTGTTGAAGGCCCACAGGGTCTGACCGTCGACGATCGCGAACAGGAGCTGGTGGCCCTTGTCGACCTCGATCAGCGTGCCGCTGTCGCTCGCGCCGTGGGCGTGCTCGGTGAAGTTCTGCAGGTACGCCGCGGTGGTGGCATCGACGCGACCGTTGCGAGGCAGGCCGATGTACTTCTGGAACGCCATCACGGCCTGCGTGGTGCTGAAGTCGTAGTGGCCGGTGGCCGCCTGCGTCCAGAAGCCGAGCTGGTTGAGGCGGGCCTGCACGGTGGCCGTGTCGGGACCACTGGAACCACCCACGGCCAGGATGGGCACGGCCGAGGCGCCGACGATGCGCACGTTGGGCGCCAGAGTGGTGGTGGGCGCCGGGAGCGTGGTGGTGGNNCGTCGGTGGTGGGCGCGTCGGTGGTGAGCGGCGACGAGTCGGAGCTGGTCGTGCTCGCCGTCGTGCCGGGCAAGGTGGTGCCGGTGCTGCTGGGCAGCGACGAGAGGCCGAGCGTGGACGACGGACCCTGCTGCGCCGACGACGTGGTGGAGCACGATGCCATCGCGACGAGCGCGACAGGGATGCACAGCAGCGTGAGTCGTGAGCGGAGGGTGTGCATCGTGGAGGGGCCCGTCGTGACGAGAGACGTACGACCTCAGGTTAGCCAACCGCAGGCTCAGAACGACGGCAGCTCGAACCACACGGTGAGGCCGTACTTCACGCCCGCCTCGAGGGCGGTCGCCTGGTGCGGATGGGTGACCAGCGAGGGCCACACGACCAGTTGGCCCACCGGTACGTCGACGTTCGACACACCCTGGCGGGGGAAGTCGAGCACGGCGCCCTCGTACCCCTCGTTGAGCTTGGCCGAGGCCGACACCTGGGCCACGTCGTGGTGCATCCGCAGGTGCTCCTGCTCGCCCAGCGCGTACTTGATGACGAACACGTCGCGCAGGCCGTGGTAGTCGATGTACGGCCACGCATCCTGCAACTGCGGCCAGATGCGCCGGCCAAGATCGACCTCGACGTGCTCGAACAGCCGCGGGCTGATCACCGCCAGCGACACCTCGTGGCCGGGCACGGGGTCGTCGGGCTGCGGCTCGAACGCGCCCACGGCCTCGGCGGCGCGGATGACGGTGGCGCAGAACGCCGGGGTCCAGAAGGGCACGGTGTAGATCTCGGGACCGATCTCGGTGAGCGCCTCGCGCTCGTCGATCGCGCCCTGGTAGCCCAGGATCTGCTGCAGGTCGTCGTACATCGGTCCCGATCGTGTCAGAGATCGGCCGCCGCGAGTTGCCACGGTGCGTGCGGCACCGCGTCGAGGTGGAAGCGCGGCACCAACTCGTCGATGGTCACCGCGTCGCCGGGCGCGCACAGGGCGATGCTCGCCGCCAGCCGCGAGAGCACCTGCGCCGCTGTCACCCCGCGGGCGGCCAGGTCGGCCAGGGTGACCGCTCCGTGGCGCTTCGCCAGGCGGGCGCCGTCGGGTGCCAGCACCAGCGGCACGTGTGCATAGCGGGGCTCGGGCAGGCCCAACAGCTGCTGCAGGAGGCGCTGGCGGGGTGTGCCGGCGAGCAGGTCGTCGCCGCGCACCACGTGGGTGATGCCCTGCGCGGCGTCGTCGACCACCGTGGCCAGGTTGTAGGCCGGCACGCCGTCGTTGCGTCGCAGCACCACGTCGTCGACGCCACCCTCGTACGGCCCGGCGAACAGGTCGTCGAACCGGATCCGCTCACCCTCCGTGCGCAATCGCAACGCCGGCCGGCGCCCGGCGGCGTCGTGGGCGGCCAGCTGGGCTGCGGTGAGGTCGCGACACGTGCCCGGGTAGGCGCCGTCGGGCAGATCGCCGTGGGGCGCCGCGGCCGCCTCGCGGATCTCCCGACGCGAGCAGAAGCACTCGTACACGTGACCGCGTCGTCGCAGCGTATGGATGGCGTCGTGGTACATCTCGAAGCGGTCCGACTGGCGCACGACCGGCCCATCGGAGGTCATCCCCAGGCTCGCCAGCGCCGCCAGCTGGTCGGTCTCGTGCTCGATCGACGACGTCACCCGGTCGAGGTCGTCGACGCGCACCAGCCACTCGCCGGCCACGGAGCGCGCGTGCAGCCACGAGATCAACGCCGTGCGCAGGTTCCCGAGGTGCAGCGGGCCGGTGGGCGAGGGCGCGAAACGGCCGATCATCAGCACTGATTATCACTTCACGGCGGTGCGGAACCCTGAAGACCTCGTCAAGTCGTGCACGCCTCGTGCCGAAGAAAGGAGGTCCGATCCATGAGCGCGCGGTCGAAGGAGCAGTAGGACGAATGGCCGACACGGCACTGCAGTCAGCCGACGAGGCCACCAGCACGTTCGTCCGCGAACGGGCGCTGGCGAACATCGCGACCAACCTCGCGCCCACGCCGTTCCTGCTGCTGCCCTTCACGCTGCTCGTCGGGTCGCTGCTCGGCAACGACGTGCCCAAGCCCCGGCTGGGGTGGTGGGCGATCGTCGCGGTGCTCGGCACCACCGTCACGCTGGTCGCGTTGTACCGCTACTACATGCGCAGCGAGAGCTCGCGCACGCCGCGCACGACGCAACTGCTCATCGGCCTGTCGTTCGCCTGCATCGGCGCGCTGTTCGGCATGTGCCCGTGGGTGGCCGGCACGGGTTCGAAGGACGTGGTGCTGCTGTTCACTCTGTTCCCGTCGACGGCGAGTGCGGTGGGTTGCATCGTCACTGCCGGCCGGCGCGACATGTACCTGGCCTACGTCACGCCGCTCGTCGGGCTCTCGTCGTACACCCTCATCACGGCCGACGACCCCCGCCTGCGCGGGCTGGGCGTGCTCGCGGTCTTCTTCGGCGCCGGGCTGCTGGTGCTCCACCACGTGGTGAGCCGCAGCTCGGTGGAAGCCATCCGACTGCAGTGGCGCAGCGAGCGCCTGCTGCGCGACCTCGCCCACGAGCGAGGTGAGCTGACCGGCGTGAACGAGCAGCTCGCCGCGACCAACAAGCGCCTCGCGCACCAGGCCACGCACGACCCGCTCACCAGTCTCTACAACCGGCGCGGCACGCTCGAACTGCTCGACCACGAACTGTCGCTGGTGGGCGACGATCGCCCGCTGGGGCTGCTGTTCTGCGACCTCGACCGCTTCAAGGCGGTCAACGACGCGTTGGGTCACCGAGGCGGTGATCGCTTCATCAGCATCATCGCCGATCGNNGCGGAAGGTCGCGAGATGCCGTCGTCGGTGAGCATCGGCGTGGCCGCCGCGCCCGAGCACGGTGTGGCCGCCAGCGAGCTGCTGCGCCACGCCAACGCTGCGCTCTACCGGGCGAAGGCCGGCGGGCGCAACCGCGTGGAGCTGTTCGACGGATCGATGCACCAAGAGCTCGTCAACCGCCTCGAAGGCGAGCAGACGTTGCGCCGCGCGATCGACGGTGGCGAGATCGTTGCGTTCTTCCAGCCGGAGATCGACGCGTCGACCGGCAACATCATCGGCGCCGAGCTGCTCGCCCGATGGGTGCGCCGCAACGGCCAGGTGGTGGTGGCGCAGGACTTCTTGTCGCTCGCCATGTCGTCGGGCCTGCTCGAGCGCATCACCGAGCGCGTCGTCGCCAGCGCGCGTCCCCACATGCGCCGGCTGGCGATGCTCGGCCTGCCGGACGGCTTCCGCTTCCGGGTGAACCTCGCGCCGGCAACCACCGAACGCAGCTGGCACGACGACCCGATCGAGCAGATGCTGCAGGGCCTCGAACCGAGCGTGGTCACCATCGACGTGCGGGAGAGCGCAGTCACCGCCGACCTGCCCACCGCCGCCGCGAACCTCGCCGGCTTCCGGGCGCGGGGCGGCCGGGTGTGCCTCGACGACTTCGCCCGCGGCGTGTCGTCGCTCAGCCTCTTGCGCCGCCTGCCGCTCGACGAGGTGCGCATCGACCGCCTGTCGATCGACACCATCACGGCGCACCCGCACGACCGCGCCATCGTGCGCTCGATCATCGCCCTCGTTCGTGAGATCGGGCTGCAGGTGACCGCCGACGGAGTGGAGACCGGGGCGCAGGCCGATGCCCTCATCGCACTCGGCTGCGTGCGCCAGCAGGGCCACCTGTACGCGCCCGCGCTGCCGGCCGGCGAGTTCGAGGACTACCTTCTCGCCCGGATGGCCGAGCGGTACGCGCAGGCAGCGCTGCCGCAAGCCACATGGGATCCGGACGATCTGACGTAGCCTGCGGGCGACTTCGCGAACAGGAGGTGGGCATGTTCTGTCCATCGTGTGGTGTGGCGGCCGAGCCCGGCAACAAGTTCTGCACCGAATGCGGTGCCTCCATGGCCGGCATGAGCGCGCACCCCGCCAGCGACCCGGCGGTCACCGCTCCCAACCCTGCCGTCAAGCCTGCCGTCAACCCTGCCGTCAACCCTGCCGTCAACCCTGCCGTCGACCCCGCCGTCGACCCTGGCTTCAACCCTTCCGTCACCCCGGTGCAGGGCACTCCCGCGGGCGCGCAGCTGCCGCCGCCGACCGTCGCACCCGCCGCGGCAGCGTCGCCGCTCGGCACTCCACCGCCCGCCGACGACCTCTACGCCGCCACCGCCACGCTCAGCGTCGTCGAGCAGACCTCGCACTCGGCGTTCGTGCCGTCGCCGTCGTGGGACGCGGGTCCCACCGGGGCGTGGCCGGTGCACACCACCGACGAGTCGCCCGTCGTGGCCGTCACCCAGCCGTTCCACCTCACGCCACTGCTCATCGTCGCCNNGAAGATCAACGATCTCGCCAGCAACCTGACGGTGGGCGTGTGCATCGCCGCGGTGCTCCTGCTGGCGGGCGCCGTGCTCGGGGCCACCGGTCGGCGCATCGGTTCCGGCCTCGCCGGGGGCGCCGGCCTCGCGCTCGGCGGCGCGCTGTCGTTGGGGGTGGCGCGCGGCATCGCCACGCTCGACTCGGTGCAGCTGGTGTACCTCAACAGCGGCGGCAACTTCACGCTCACCACCACGCAGGAGATCGGCTTCGTGCTCGCCATCGCCGGCGCCGCGCTCGGCGGCATCGCGTTCCTGGTGTCACTGCGCGACGCCGGGGCCGACGGGCTCGCTCGCATCCACCCGCTCATCGGCGCGTTCGGCGCCGTCGGCGCTCTGGCAGTGATGGTCGGCCCGCTCATCCCCACCCACGGGGCGAAGTTCGGTCAGAACTTCAGCGTCGAAACCATCCCGCCGGCCACGCTGTACCTGCGGCTGCTGTCGCTGCTGCTCATCGGCATCGCCGGGGTGGTGGGCCTCCTGGTCAACCGCAAGTGGGGCATCGGGGTCGCCCTCGGTGGCGTCAGCGTCGCGGTGTGGCAGTGGGCGACGTCGATCACGAAGTCGGGCGACCACCCGTTCGGCATCGGCGGTGGCAACCCTGGCGACCAGCCCGGTCACTACACGCCGCACGCAGTCACCACGCTCGGCATCGTCGTCGTGCTGGTCGCCATCGTGGGCGCGCTGCTGTCGCTGGCTCAGCGCACGCGCGCTTCGAGCTAGGCGCCCGCCGCCGCCGACGCGCGCCGTACCGCGGCCGCAGCCACCTCGTGCCCGCGGCGCGTGGCCGCGACCGGGTCGAGGCCGTCGGCCAGCGCGAGCAGGAAGCCGGCCGCGAACGCGTCGCCCGCGCCGGTGGTGTCGAGCACGTCGCTCACGTCGAGCGCGGGCACCTGCACGGGCGATGCGCCCCGCTGCAGCACGATGGCCGGTTCTGGGCCTTGCTTCACCACGACCACTGCACCGCCGAGGTGGTCGGGATGCAGCTGCGGTCCGAGGGTGGCGGCCTCCAGCTCGTTGGCGAGCACCACCGCGGGATGGAGCGCCGCGATGCGTGCCAACGCAACCGCAGGCCCGTCGTGCTGGAGCAGCGCGGCCGACGACGTGTCGATCGAGACGCGGATGCCACGCTCGTGCGCCCACGCGGCGAGCGTGGCGGTGGTGGTGGCCAGCGGTTCGCCGACGAGCGAGTAGTACGGGATGTGCAACGTGTGCAGCCCGTCGAGCCAGGCGGGCTCCGGGTCGGTCAGCTCCACGCTGGCGGCGCGGTCGGCCAGCATCGTGCGCTCGCCGTTGGGATCGAGCAGCACGACGATGGTTCCCGTGCGCCCGTGACGGTGGCCCACCACTTCGGCGCCGGCCGCGACGAGCTGCGCAGTGAGCCAGTCACCGGTCATGTCGTCGCCGAGCCCACCGATGAAGCGGGCGCGCCCGCCCGCCAGGCACGCCGCCGCCACCACGTTGGCCGCGCTGCCGCCACGACGGCGGGTGACCACCGACTGCGTGTCGCTGGCGACGTTGATGTCCTCGAGCAGGCGCACCACCACGTCCTCGACGATGTCGCCGACTGCGCCGAGCACCGTGCCGTCGGTTGCCGCGTCAGTTGCCGTGCCGTCGCCCGCTGGAATCACGCGAGCGACGCTAACCGCCGCGGCCTACCCTGGGACCAGTTCCCGGAGGCATTGATGAGCGAGCACACCGACAGCCTGAAGCACCGACTGCAGTCGGCACTGACGACCGCGATGAAGGCGCGCGACGAGATCTCGTTGTCGGCGCTGCGTCAGGCGCTGTCGGCGCTGGCCGTGGCCGAGACCGCAGGCGACGAGGCGGCGGTGCTCACCGATGCGCAGGTCGTTGCCCTGCTGGCCGTCGAGGTGCGCAAGCATCACGAGACTGCCGACGCGTTCGTCACGGCGGGCCGCCCGGAGAAGACCGAGCGTGAGCGTGCCGAGGCTGCCGTGCTCGAGGCCTACCTGCCGGCTGCGCTCGGCGACGACGACCTGCAGCAGCTCATCACCGACGAGATCGCGGCCGCTGCGGCCGACGGTTCGACGGGCATGAGGGCGATGGGTCGAGTCGTCGCGGCCGTGCGCGCACAGGCAGGTCCCACCGCCGACGGCTCGGCCATCGCGGCCAAGGTGAAGGCCGCGCTGAGCGCCTAGCCCTGCTCGATCACGAATTCGTATCGTGACACGATATGTTGGCGAATCGCATGACCGACGCGAGACGCACCACCCGGCGACAGCGCCTCGGCGTCGCCATCCTGGCGGCGGGCGTGGTGGGCGGCGCGTTCGGCGCCGGCTTCCTGGCGTTGCTGCACCTGCTCACCACGCTGCTCGTCACCGTCACCCGCGACGGCTGGGTGCGGGTGCTGATGCTCACCGCCACCGGTGCCGCGGTCACGCTCGTCACCCGCTGGTTCGGCCCGGCCGGCTCGGTTGAGCTGCTGGTCGACAACATCCACGTGCACGGCGGCCATCACGCGCTGCGCCCGCTCCGCTCGCTCGTCCCCTCGTCGCTGGCCTGCATCGCGGTGGGCGGCACGCTGGGCCCGGAAGCCCCGCTCGTCGAGTCCGACGGCACGCTGGCCGCCTGGATGGCCGTGCAGCTCGGGCTTGACCGCAGCGATCGCCGGGTGGTCACCATCGCCGGCATGGCATCGGCGTTCGCCGTGCTGTTCGGCGCGCCGCTCGGCGCCGCGGTGTTCGCGCTCGAACTGCCGCACCGGCGGGGCATGGAGTACAGCGAGGCCATCCTGCCCGCGTGCGTGGGCGCGCTGCTGGGCTGGACGGCCGATGCCCTGCTGCGCACACACGGCTGGCAGCCAGTGTGGACGTTCGCCCCGGTGGGCCACCTCGCTGCAACGGCCGTCGCGTGGGGCGCGCTCGCCGGCGCGGTGGGCGCCGCCATCGGCGTGCTGTTCACGTTCGGTGTCAAGTGGGCGAAGCTGTGCGTCTCCGTCGTGCCCGAAGCGTTGCGGCCGATGTTGGGCGGTCTGCTGCTCGGCCTGCTGTCGCTGGTGACCATCGACGCGCTCACCAACGGCGAGGGCGGCTACGTGCGCCTCGCCGGTCTCGCCTCGGGCGCCGTGCTGGTGGCTGCGCTGGGCAAGTTCCTCGGCGCCCTGGTGGCCACGGTGACGGGCTGGAAGGGCGGCTTCATCATCCCGCTGTTCTTCATCGGTGGTGCCGTCGGGTTGGTGCTCTCGCGCTGGTTCGGGGTGTCGGCCGTGCTGCTCGTGCCCGGCTGCATGGCCGCTGCCAACGCTGCGGTCACTCGCACGCCGTTGGGCTCGGCGCTCACCATCGCCGAGATGGCCGGGCTGCCCACCCTGCCGCCGGTGTTCGCCGCCTCGATCGTGTCGACGGTGCTCACCGACGGCGTGCGCTTCTTCACGTCGCAGACGGCCCGCCAGCCTCGTCACGCCACAGCAGCATGAAGCTGCCGCGCAGGCGCGTGAGCTCCTCGAGGTGGGCCGCGCTCAGCGCGGTGAGCTTCTCGTTGCCGGCATCGGTGAGCGACAGGCGCACGATGCGCTGGTCGTCGGCGTCGGCATGTCGTTGCACCAGCCCGTTCTGCTCGGCGCGGTCGACCAGCTCGACCACGCTGTGATGGCGCAGGAGGAGGTGGTCGGCCACGTCGGTCATCGACGGCGTGCCGTCGTGCCCCCGGATGGCCAACAGCAACTGGTGCTGCGCAGGCGTCAACCCCGCCTCATGCGCGCGCTGCTCGCTCCATCGCAGGAAGCTGCGAAGGCCGTCGCGAAAGGCGAGCAGCGCGCGGAAGTCGTCGTCGGTCACGAGGGTCAGTTGCCGAAGTCCCAGCCGTCGCCCTTGCGGTACTGACCCAGCACGTTCTTGGCGATGAGGATCTTGTGCACCTCGTCGGGCCCGTCGGCGATGCGCAACGTGCGCGCGCCCTGGTACATGCCCCATAGCGGCAGGTCGTTGCTCACCCCGGCCGCGCCCCAGATCTGGATGGCGCGATCGACGACTCGCGTGTACGCCGACGGCACGTAGACCTTGATTGCGGAGATGTCGGTGCGTGCGGCCTGCAGGCCCTGGTCGATCTTCTCCGCGGCGTGGATGGTGAACAGGCGAGCCGTCTGGATGTCGATGTAGCTGTCGGCGATGGCGCCCTGCGTGAACTGCTGGTCGGCGAGCAGCCCGCCGTGCACCTCACGTGTGGCGGCGCGCGCGACCATCATGTCGAAGGCCCGCCACATCTGGCCGATGCTGTTCATGCAATGGAAGATTCGGCCTGCGCCGAGACGGTCCTGCGCGGCCTGGTGGCCTTCACCCACACGGCCGAGCGCGTTGGTGACGGGCACGCGCACGTTCTCGTACTTCACCTCGCAGTGGTCGCTCTCCCGGCGGCCCCACACGCCGATGCCGCGCACGATGTTGACGCCCTTGGTTGCCGTGGGCACGATGATCTGCACCATCGGGCCGCTGCGCGGGTCGAGGACGACGCCTTCCTTCGGGGGATCCTGCACGCGGCACATGACGATGAAGAAGTCGGCGTCGATGCCGTTCGAGGTGAACCACTTGTGACCGTTGATCACGAAGTCGTCCCCGTCGACGACGGCCGAGGTGGTGAGCGAGCGCGGGTCGCTGCCCGGGTTGTGCGGCTCGGTCATCGAGAAGCCCGACTCCATCGTGCCGTCGATGAGCGGCAGCAGCCAGCGCTGCTTCTGGTCCTCGGTGCCGTACTTCACCAGGATGCTCTGGTTGCCCGAGTTGGGGGCCACCACGCCGAACAGCGATGCGGCACCGATCGCGTACGCGAGCACCTCGTTCATGTATGCGTGGGCGAGGAAGTCCAAGCCCATGCCGCCGTACTCCTTGGGCAGGTGTGGCGCCCACAGGCCCGCCTTCTTCACCTTGTCCTTGATCTCGGCGCGCAGCTCAAGCACGGCCGTGCGATCGGTGAACTTCTCACCCTCGCGGCGCTCGGCCCAGAGCCGGCTCTCGTTGGGGACGATGTCGTTGTTGACGATCTCCGCGGTGCGCAAGCGGATGTCGTTGATGCGGTCGTCGAGGGTGGGCACGGGCTTGCAGTTCATGACCATGGCCGAACCGTAAACCCGGTGACCACCCGCTCGCGGTGTCGGAGGTCAGCCGCGCCGGCGCAGGTACCCCTGGGGGTTGAACGTCGACCACAGCCGTTCGCGGTCCCGGTCGACGTCGAACGGCGGGTCGCCGGCGAGGAACCCGTCGAGCGCCTCGTGAGGGCCAGGGCCGAAGTCGGGAGCCAGCGGGTGCCCGTTCACGCACGAGTCCTCGCACACCAGGTAGCAGCCCGGCGTGACGAGTGCCGACAGTGCGACGAGCTCGGCGGCAACGTGGGGCGCGCGGTGGTCGCTGTCGAGCACCACCATCGTGCGCTCGACGCGCCCGGCCCACGCCTCGGCCTCGTCGAGGAAGGTGGTGGCGACCGACGAACCCGTGCGGTAGTGGATGCGCGGGTGCTGAGGCAGGTCGGGCTGTGCGGTGATGTCGACGGTGAGCACGTCGCCCTCGCCGATGCTGTCGAGCAGCGTCGCGTAGAACCGCGCCGAGCCACCGCGGCACGTGCCGGTCTCGATGATCAGCTGCGGCCGCGTGGCCCACACGATCTCCTGGAACATCATCAGGTCGAACGGGTGCTTCTGCACCGGCGCGCCGAACCAGGTGGTGGTCTGCCACGTACCGCCGCGCAGGCCCTCGGCCCACCACGCGCTGGTGAACTCGTCGGTCAGGTTGCCGTGCTCGCTCATCAACTGCCGTCCACCCAGCCGGCCACCATCACGCGTTTGCCGTGGGCGAGCTGTTCGTACGCGCCGGGTGGTGGGGTGAGCACCTCCACCCGCTGGAAGCCGACGAGCTGCATCACGAGCACGAGCGTCTCCACGCTCGGCACGAGCGAGATGGGCACGATGTTGGCTTCGGGGTTGCCCTCGGCGATCTGGTCGGTCTCGTCGATCACCGCGAACGAGCCGACGATGGCCTTCGGGTAGAGGTGCGATCCCCAGTCCACCGTGCCAGTGAGGCCCGGCGCCACCTGCGTCTCCAGCACACACACACCGCGGGTGTGCGCGTGCGCGATGCGGAGCAGACCCACCGGGTTCTCCACGTGGTACAGCAGGCCGAGCACGAGCACCACGTCGAACACGCCCAGCTCGTGCGGCTCGATGCGGGTGACGTCGCGTCGCTCGAAGCACACGTCGCTGTGTCCGTACACCTGGGCCATGAGGCGCGCTCGTTCGATGTGTTCGCCCGACGCATCGAGGCCCAGCACGCGGGCACCGCGCGCCGCCAGGTGGTGCGCGAACCAACCCTCGTGGCACGCGAGGTCGAGCACCGAAGGGGCGGCCGGTACCACGTCGCGGTGCCGGTCGAGCGTGTCGAGCAACATGCTGAGCCGTGTGCTGTGGATGCCGCGTACGGCCTCGGGGAGGTAGGTCCCGGTGCGCCGGCCGTCGGGCAGGTCGAACTCGTAGAACCACGGCGCGGCCATCATCCGATCGGCCGTCTCGCTGTCCAAGACGCCGACCCTACAATGCGGCGCGGCTCGGGCCGCTGCCCGCGAAGAGCGTGGGCGACCGCTCCTTGATGAACGACAGGACCGCGGTGTTGTCGACCTGCCCGAAGCCGTCACGCGAGTGCAGGCTGCGTCGGTAGGTGGCCAGGATCTCGGGCCGCAGCACGCCACGGTGACCCGCTTCGGCGAAGCGACACCACAGGTCGTAGTCCTCCCAGTGGGTGAGGCGGATGTCTTCGCAGAAGCCACCGATGCCGAGGAACGCCTCGCGGCGGATGAGCGACATCACGTCGAGGAAGTTGCCGCGGCGCAGCTCCGCCGGCTCCCACGGTCGGCAGCTCACCAGTTCGACCGGCTCGCCGCCGGTGTGCACCGCTTCCATCGCGTAGGCGAAGCTGGCGCCGGGGTCGGCGTCGAGCGTGGCGACGAGTCGTTCGATCATCGTCGGGAAGATGCCGTTGTCGGAGTCGAGGAAGAACACGAACTCGCCGCGCGCCCGCGCGACCAGCGCGTTGCGCGCGCGGCTCGGGCCCTTGTTGGTGCGTGCCTGCCACAGCATCGCGGGCAGGAACGGATGCTCGTCCAAGAAGCCCTTCACCGAGTCGATGGATCGGTCGGTCGACGCATCGTCGCACATGAGCACTTCGAGCTGCCCGTAGCGCTGCGATGCCACGCTGGCGAGCGCCTTGAGCACCTCGCGCTCGTGGTTGTAGACCGGCATCAGCACCGAGACACGCGGTGCCGCGTCGGCGTAGGTGGGCGTGGCCGCGGCGATGCGCAACCCGTCGGGGTCCCACTGCTCGCCGCTCAGCTGCTCGATCAGTGCCTGCAGCAGGCGTCGCGTCTGCAGGTTCTCGACGGCGACGCGGTAGAGGCCACGCCGGGTGCGTTGGAACTCGGTGTCGAGGCGGTCGGGCACCGGTGGCACGAAGTCGTCGGGGTGGGCCGGCTCCCAGGGGATGTAGTGGTGCGACGGCTCTGTCGACGNNCCGTCAACGACGAGGCGATGTCGGCGAGCCGCAGAGCGCCGTCGCGGATGGGCAGGTGCTCGCGCACGAAGTGGTATGCCTGCAACCGCAGTGCGTGCAACGCTTCCGGCTCGTGCAGCAGGTGGTCGGCCACCAGCGCGAGGTCGTTCGGCGCGGCCGACACGAAGTGCTCGCCCGGCACCAGCGGCGAGTGGTCGATGGAGTGCTCCGACACGACCACGCAGCCGTTGCTCATCGCTTCCAGCACGCGCACCCATTCGAGGCAGCGGCTGTCGGCGCGGTGCAGGTTGAGCAGCACCTTGCTGTCGCGCAGCAGCTCGTACTTGGCGTCGCCCATCACGAAGTCGGCCTTCGCTTCGGTGCGCGGTGACTGCGTGGGCAGGAGGATGTGCGTGTCGCGGCGCCACAGCGTGTGTGCGTACGAGGCGAGGAAGCGGTCGCGGCGCTCGTCGTTGGAGCCCATGTACACCACATCGTGCGGTCGCGGTGCGTCGTCGGAGCCGTGCCACACGTCCCACGCCGGCGTGTAGCCCAACTGCAGCATCTCGGCCTTCACGCCGCGCAGCTTCAACTGCGCGGTCGCGCCGCCGCTGATGGCCATCGTCGCGCCGACGTGCTGAGCGAAGCCCACGCTGCGCTCGAACCACGGAGTGCCCGGCATCTCGACGCACAGTCCGACCGTGCGCCGCAACTGGCCGCGGCGTGGCCAGCGCTCGGTGGGGTTGACGGCGAAGAACTCGTGGGGGATCACCACGTAGGCGGTGTCGGCGTCGCGATCGGGGAACTCGTCGAGCACGTGCTCGGCGGCGATGCCCTCGGCCACGAGGCTGCCAACCAGTGCGTCGAGGATCTCGGTCATGAAGTGGTTGCCCCGCCGCGAGCTGACGAAGCAGAGCGACGTCATGTGGGCCGTCCCGCCATTCGTCGCATCCGTCCGTACACGCGGCGCATCGGCGCGACGATCCGCATCGTCTTCGTCGCCTTGATGGCGGCCAGCTCGCGTTCGGCCCGCTCGGCGCGCCCGACGATTCCAACGTTGTCGTCGATCGAGCCGGCGAGGTTGGCGCGCAGCACTTCGGCCTCGTGGCGCAGCGGTGCCACGTCGGCAGCCGTGTGCTCGGCCACGAGCAGCCGTGCGCCGAGCTCGTGGATCTGGTTGCGCAGTGCGTCGTGATCGGTGATCGTCACCTGCTCGCGCCGTGCTGCCTCGTTCGCGGCGGCGTGCGAGTCGGCCAGTTGCTGGTGCCACCAGCGAAGCTCGACCGAATCACCGAGCACGGTGAGGGTGTCGATGTCGGGCAACTCGTGATCGGACGCGACGGCCACCATGTACTGCGCGCCGTCGGCCGGCAATGACTGCAGTGCGGCGAGTGGCCGTGAGGCCACGTGATCGAGCGACGGCCGGAGCGACGCAGGCAACACACCGATGCTGGAGGCCGCATAGGGCTGCTGGCCGAGCACCTTCACGTGCACGAAGCGCTTCTCGAGCGCGTGCGTGAACTCGTCGAAGGTGAACTCGAACTCGTGGAACGGGTTGCCCGGCACGTTGTGGTCGCGGTTCGGCGTGGAGATGAACAGCATCCCGCCCGGTGCGAGCACCCTCGCGAACTCGTCGAGCGCATCACCCGGCGCGGCCACGTGCTCGATGGCCTCGAAGCACACCACCCGGTCGAACGAGTTGTCGGCGAACGGCAGCAGCGCGAGGTCGGCCCCGGTGACCGGACCGTCGAAGTGCACGGCGGCGTCCGGCTCGATGTCGAGGGCCATCACCGACGCGGCGCCAGCACGCTGCAGCATCGTTGCGCCGTATCCCGTGCCGCATGCGGCGTCGAGCACGGTGTGCCCCTCCACGAAGCGGCTGGCCAGCAGGTACCTGGCCATGTGCTCGACCGCGATGAGCAGCGCGTCGCCCGTCGGTTCGAAGCGCTCCATCTCGGCCATGCATCAAGTCTACGGAGCCGATCGGGCCCGGGGGCCATCGCCCCTGGCAGCGGGGATCGGCCGAATCGGGGTCTGCTGTGTCACCATGAGCACCCACACGTGAAGGGTTGGGGCGGACCATGGGCAAGCGCGAGATGCGATGGACCGGCGCGGTGCTCGCCCTGAGCCTGGTGACGGTGTCGTGCAGCGGAGGCGGCGGCGCCCGCGTGGCGAACAGCGGTGGCGACAGCACGACCCTCGCCGGCGGCTCGGTGGCGATCGACGCCTCCGCCGTCGCCGTCGACGCGGCGGTGCAGAAGATCCTGGCGCTCCCCGTTGCCGAACGGCTGGCCAAGGCCAACCTCGCGGAGCGTGAGTTCGAGTCGGAGCTCGGGGCGTTCTCCGGACTCACCGATGCGATGGGCGGAGCCGACCAACTCGCGGCGGCGCTCGATTCGACGGCTCAGCAGCGTGCGGCCACGATCTCGGCGGCCTTTCCGGCCACGATCTCGGCGGCTTCCTTGGGGTTCGCGGCACCGTCGAGCGGTCGACCCGAGGCCACCGAGCCCCTGATCGGTGGCCTGTTCGGTCTGATGCTCCTGGGCGGCCTGCTCGACAGCATCAAGCCGGGCAAGGCAGCCGACATCAGCGCTGAGGGGATCACGGCACAGATCAAGGACGGTGCGCTCTCGTTGGGCATCGACGTCACTCACCTCGACAAGGGGCTCGAGTCGAAGCTCAAGGCGACCAGCGAGTCGACCATCTGCCCCGACTCCGACGGCCATCTCGAGGGCAAGATGCACATCGATGCCACGGCGTCGAAGGGCGGGCTCGGGCAGAACATCACCGTGGACGTGACGTTCGCGGCGTCGGTCGACGACAACGGCGAGATGACGCCACAGCAGGGCGACGTCCGGATGCAGTCGGCCGAGTACGGCGGTGGCAAGCGTGAGTTCATCGACGTGCAGGGCGGGATCGCGCTCGGCCACATGACCAACATGCGGGTCAACCGCAGCGGCGGGACTGCCAACGCCCACAGCGCCGACGTCGCAGGCGCCATCGGCGCGATCTCCGGGCTGCTTGCCTGGGTGCAGATGTACTCGGCCGCCGACAAGTCGGTGAAGGACGGGCGTTGCGTCGAGTTGGTGGTCTCGGCCTCACCCGGTCCGACCGGTCTGAACCCGAGCGAGCAGTCGACCATCACCGCCCAGCCGACGAGCCGAATCGACGGTCTGGCGACCGGCGGCACCGTGACCGCGTTGCTGACCGGAGGTGCCGCTGCCGTCGACCCGTCATCCACGCCGGTCAAGGCCGACACCGACGCGCAGTTCACCTACACCGCACCCGGCGAGAAGGACAAGACCGGCACCGTGTCGCTCGAGGCGCGGTCGAAGCGCGGCATCGCGAAGGCGACGATCGACTTCGACACGAAGCAGCACAGCTACACGGCCAGCTACACAGGCGGCGGCATCACCATCACCGGTTCGATCGCCAGCCTCTCGGAGCCGTTCACGACGGAGGGCACCTTCCCCGGTGGCACGGCGACGTTCCTGCACACGCCGACCGACTCCAAGAGCGGCACGATCACGATCAGCGGTGGTGGCAGTCAAGCGGTGGTGACGGGTACCGGCACGTACACGATCGTGGACAACGGCGACGGCACGTTGACGATGAACGAGCAGGTGCACTCCTGCGTGAACGTGAGCGGAGCCTGCAACGACAACGCGCAACCCGTCACGCTCACGCCCACCTCGTGAACGCGAAGCGGCCGAGCGCCGCCTGCTGACCACCGCGCGTCAGCGGATGTACGCGCCCACGTGGTTGTCGCCGATGCAGGTGCGCCACATGTCACCGAACGGTGTCGTGCTGGTCCCGGCGATCACCGCGATGGCCAGGGCGACGACGTCGGCCGTGGCAACCGTGATCGACATGTCGATCATCGCCGATTCCTTGTCGTCGTCGCTCAGCGTTGCCCACGCGGGGAGGGCCGGGCCACCTCGGCTGCTGAACACGCCACCCTTGGGGAACGTGGCGTAGATCATGATCTCCGGCGGTTCCGAGTCGGCGTANNCGGTCCAAGATGCTGGCGAGCAAGGCGATCGGGACCGTGTGGTCGTGCCGATCGAAGGTCTCCCATGGCGTTGCGATCGAGGCGCTCATACGCGGAGCCTCGCGCCGATCACCCCCCATCCCGTTATCGGCCACGCCGGGTCGTCGAGTCGGCGGTGGGCGACGTCGTTGTGTTCGTCGCTGTGTCGATTCAGACGCTGGAAATCACAAGCTGTCGCTGGGGTCTTACAGTGGACCTCACGGGTGCTTCGGATCTGAGGGTGGGATGAGGTCGCTTCTGTTGACCCGCGGGCGCGGTACAGGGGCTCTGCGAAATGAGCACTTGGAGGCCAGGTACAGCCACACCTTCCGTCCGGTAGTGGCGCGCGCCACACGGTGGCCGTTGGAGTAGGTTGCCGCGATGTTTCGTCGGGTCTGCCTTGCCGTTGTCGTGTTGTTGTCGGGCCTGGCGGTGCTCCCGCCTCGCTTTGTCGTAGCAGGAGGTGTTCCTCCCACACCGTCCGCCAGGGAGGTGGACGCACTCGACCGGCGTTCCGAGGATGTCAGCGCGGACGGCCATTACGCGCTCACTTCGGACCAGTTCCTGGGTGGGGCGGATACTCGCGTCAACCTCGACACGGGTGCGAAGGATGTGTTTGGCTTCCAGGCGTTGTTGCCGCACCTCACGGACGACGGTTCGGTGATGATCTACTCGCCGCTCGGGGAGGACACGATCTGGCGGTACACGTTCGCGACGAACGCGAACGTGCAGATCGCACTGGTGAACCCGCCGCCAAGCTGGGGGTTTTCGCTGCTCGACATCAGCGGTGACGGACGCTACCTGGGCCTTTACGGTACCACAGGCCTGTATTCGGACAGTGGTGTGTTCTTGTACGACACGATCACCCACGCATGGCGACAGCCGGATTCGCTCATGCCCGACTTTGCACTTGGTACGCAACGTCAGAGCAACAAGGTGAGCATCTCGAGCTCGGGCCGGTATGCCGCGTGGCAGACCTTCTCGCTCGCTGGCGCACCTGCGGAGATCTGGGTCTATGACTGGCAGACCAACACCGCCGTCAACGCCAGCCCGCGTTATGACGGTGCACCGTTCAGCGACGGCAACGGCGCACAAGACCCAGACATCAGCTCTGATGGGCGGTCCGTGGTGTACCGGTCGAACTCGTCGAACCTACTTGCCTCCTACCCGACGGCTGCACCGCGGGTGTACCTGCGTCGCCTCGACGCCGCCCAGACGGTGATGGTGACCGCCAACGAGAGCTCCAGCTCGCCCCCAGGGTACGTCGGTCCGACCGTCGCCGGTCCGGGATCGGTGGTCGGCGTGATGGAGGACCGAACGTCGCACTACCCCGACGGTGTGACGGTGAATTCGGTTCCGCAACCGGTGCTGTACTACCTGCCCGCGTTGACGAGCGTGGTGCTCACCGACCCTGGCAGCCCGACCCTGCCGAATGGGTTCGCGTGGTCGCTGCTGCTGAGCAAGAACGGGGCGCGTGCCGTGTTCACGACCGACGGCGACAACTTCACGACGGTCACACCCACCGATCCGGCGGGTGGCCAGTCCAAGCGAGTCTTCGTGTCCGACATCGCTTCCTCGCTGCCGACCCGGCTGATGGACACTCGTCCGGGGTCAACGACCGATGATGGCCAGTTCCAGGGCGCTGGCCGGGTTGCCGCGGCGAGCACCGTACAACTCACCGTCGGCGGCCGTCGCGACATCCCGACCGATGCCGCGGCCGTCGGCTTGAACGTCACCGTCGTCGGTTCCTCCCAGCCCGGCTTCGTCACCATCTGGCCGTGTGGACAGACCGAGCCGGTGGCATCGTCGCTGAACTTCCCGGCCGGTGGCGTCGTCGCCAACCTGGTGGTGTCCCAGCTCGGCACCGCCGCAACGGTGTGCATCTCACCAAGCGCCGCAGTCCACATCATCGTCGACGCGGTCTCGGTATTCCCCAACGGATCTCAGTACGTGCCGCTCGTCCCGCAGCGCATGCTCGACACTCGCAGCACCGGCACCACCATCGACCACCAGTTCGAGAAGTCCGGACCGATTGCTGCCAACAACGACCTCGTCCTACAGCTGAGCGGTCGGCAGAACATCCCCAGCGGCACCGTTGCCGTCGCGTTGAACATCGCCGCGATCAACCCCGGTGCCGTGGGATTCGTCACCGCCTACGCATGCGGATCCGTGGTGCCCACCGCGTCGACGCTGAACTTCGTCACGGGAGTAACACGGGCGAGCCTCACGATCGTCGCACTCTCGGCATCCGGCACGGTGTGCCTACGCTCCAGCGTCTCACTGAACCTGCTGGCCGATGCAATCGGCTACTTCGGCTCCGGCTCCACCTACACGGCACTCAACCCGGCCCGGCTGGCCGACACCCGGACTGGCAAAACGACCATCGACCACCTCTTCGAAGCGACCGGCACACAAGCTGCCGGCACCACCATGCAACTGGCGATCGCCAATCGCGGCGGCGCACCCGCCGGCGCCAGCACCGTGTCGCTCGACGTCGTCGCCGTCGGCAACACCACCGGCGGATACCTGACCGTCTACCCATGCGGGCTGCCGCAACCGAACTCGTCGACGGTGAACTTCATCGTTGGCGCGGCGTCGAACAACCACGTCATCGTCGACACTGGCAACACCAATCAGGTCTGCATCTACACCAGCGGCACAACCCACATCATCGTGGACATCGAAGGGGTTCTACCATGACCACTTCTCGGTGTGAGTCGCCCCGGGTTTGATGCAGT
>PMCN01000141.1 GCA_003154135.1 Acidimicrobiaceae bacterium | reverse complement strand
TCGTTGGCCGCCTGGTCGAAGTAGTCGAGCTTCTGGCCGCTGTGGTTGGCGTGCTGCGTGAGGTCGTAGTCGGTGCGCTGCGCAACCCCTTCGAGCTCGCCCCAGCCCCAGGGGTACTTGAACTCGATGTCGCTGGTGCCCGACGAGTAGTGGCTCAGCTCGTCGGCATCGTGCGGCCGCAGCACGAGCATCTCGGCCGGGATGCCCAGGTCGATGTACCACTGCAGGCGGGCGTTGCACCAGTACTCGTACCACTGAGCGCTCTCGGCCGGCGGCACGAAGAACTCGAGCTCCATCTGCTCGAACTCGCGGGTGCNNGGTCTGCAGCACGTTGAGGAAGTTGACGAACATGCCCTGCGCCGTCTCGGGCCGCATGTACACCTCGGCGCCCGAGCCCTCGACCGGCCCGGCGTAGGTCTTGAACATGAGGTTGAACGCACGCGCCTCGGTGAAGCTCTTCTGTGCGCCGCAGTTGGGGCACACGTCGGGGTCGATGAGGTGGTCTTCGCGAAAGCGTTGCTTGCACTTGGTGCAGTCGACGAGCGGGTCGCTGAAGTTGGCGAGGTGACCGCTGGCCTCGAACACCTGCGGCGGAGCGAGGATGGCCGCGTCGATGAGCACGACGTCGTCGCGTTGTTGCACCATCGTGCGCACCCACGCCTCTCGCACGTTGCGCAACATGAGCGAACCGAGCGGGCCGTAGTCGTAGCTGCTGCGGAAACCGCCGTAGATCTCGGCCGAGGGATACACGAAGCCGCGTCGCTTGCAGAGGTTGACGATCTGGTCGAGTTCGGTGGCAGCCATGGCCTTCAAAGGCTACGGGCGGCCCCGAGCAGCCGCGAAATCATTTGGGAAAAGTGTCAGGATGACCGATGTAACTGCTCATCGGTGGTGACCAACGAAGGAGCGACCATGAGGACATCACGTACGGCAGCACTGGCGNNGGCACCACGCCCGACAGCTCCACGACCCTGGGCTCCACCCCCGGGTCGGAGTCCACCACCACCACGTCGCCCGGCACCGTCGACACCAGCGGCGGGTCACCCACCACCGCCGGCCCGGCCACCACCGCCGGTCCCGCAACCACCGCCGGCCCGGCCACGACCGCCGGTCCCGCCACGACGGCCGCCTCGAGCGGCGCCTGTGCCGGCGCAGGCGGCATCCCGGCAGGCGCCAGCGTGGGCAGCACCATCCACGGCGACATCGACGGCGACACGCACAACGACACCGTCACCGAGTACAGCATCGGTGGCGTGCCCCACGTGCACGCGCAGCTGTTCACCGGCGGCCAGAGCGACGCCGCGGTGCAGATCGGCAACGCCGATCACGTGCAGATCAGCTTCGAGGACTTCGACCACTCGCTCGGCGCCGCGACACCTCCGCCGGTCGCCGTGCTGGCCATCGGCGCCACCTCGGCCGGCAGCGCAGTGTTCAGCTTCCTCACGCTCACCACGCACTACTGCATCATGCCCTGGCACATCGCCAACGGCACGATGTTCGTCGGGCGCATCAGCCAGCAAGGCCCGTACTCGGGTCTCATGTGCGACGGCGCCGCAGGGCACGTCTACTACAGCCTCACCTCGGCCGAGCCTGCCTCCGGCGGGGGTTTCACCGTGACCACTCAGCTGATGCACCACAACTTCACGCTGCTGACGCTCGATGCTGCGCAGACCTCGCACTCCACCGATCCCGATTCCACCGTCAAGCACCAGTACGGCGACTTCTCCAACTGCAACCACGCCCCGCTGTTCCCCTGAGGCACAGCAGCACGGGGCCCGCCGCCCTCGTCAGTGCGACTCGAACATCGCCACCGTGCGCAGCCTGCGCTCGATGTGGTGTTCGATCGCACGGGTGGCGTGGTGGGCCACTTCGTGCGTGGTGCGTGACGCAGGCAGGTCGAGCGCTTCGTTGAGCCGACCGCCGAGGATCATGCGCATCACCTCGAGCGCGTCGTCGCTGAGCGAAGCCCCGGTGCGGCAGGCGCGGCACAGCGCCCCACCCTGGTCCATGTCGAACGCGATGAGCGGGCCGGGCTCGCCGCAGCGCACGCACTCGTCGAGCTCGGGTCGCACACCTTCGGCGGCGAGCATCTTCCAGTAGAACGCCGGCACGACCAACGGGCCGCTGCGCTCGGCCACCGTGTGCAGCGCGCCGACGACCATGCGGTACAGCTGCGGCGACGGCTCGCGTTCGAGTGCGATCTGCTCGGCGGCCTCGAGCACTGCCATGCCGTTCGTGATGTGGTCGAGATCGACCATCAACGGCGCCAGTGTCTCGACGCTGTCGGCCTGGCTGACGATGTCGAGCTCGCGACCCTGCGACAGCAGCAGCCGCACGTGGCTCATCGGCTCGAGCCGGGCGCCGAACTTCGACATCGTCTTGCGCACGCCCTTCGCCACGGCGCGCACCTTCCCGTGGTGCTCGGTGAGGAGCACCACGATGCGATCTGCTTCACCCAACTTGTAGGTGCGCAACACGACCGCGGTGTCGCGGTACAGGTGGCTCGCCATGTGCCGATCAGTCGATGCCACCGAAACGGCGATGGCGATGCGAGTACGAGCTGATGGCGTCGTCGAGGTGTGCCGCGCCGAGGTGCTGCCAGTCGACCGGGAGGAACACGAGCTCGCTGTACGCCAGCTCCCACACCAGCGAAGTGGGCAGCTGGCTCGCCGAGCCGAGCACGACGACGAGATCGGGGTCGACCTCGGCCGGCGCGTTGAGCTGAGCGGCGATGGTGTCCTCGGTGATGGCCTGTGCATCGACGCGGAGACGGTCGACAGCCTGCGCCACGCGCTCCCTGCCGTCGGGCTCGGGCTGTGCCACCACCGAGCAGGCGCCCACCGTGGTGGAGCGATCGGTGAGGCGTGGCGCCGGCGTCGACCCGGCGAACGGGCGCAGCACGAGCCAACGGGCGCCGACGTGGTCGGCCACCTTGCCCAGCTCTCCCAGTCGCGCCCGCCACTGCGCATCGCCGAAGGACGCCCACTCGGCGCTGGTGCCGCCGACCACGATGATGTGGAGCAGCGGCGGGGCAGCCTCGACAGACGTCATCCCTCCATTGTCCCACGAAGCCGCGGGGTCAGGAGGTCATTCCGTTGAGCCCGACGAGGCCTCGCGCGAGCTCGATCTCGCCCATGTGGCGCAGGCCGTGCTGGTAGATCCAGCACTCGGCGGCGTCGAGGAGCGTGATGCCCTCGGGGCCGGCGACACGGGCGCTGTAGGTGCTGGCGATCTGCGGTGGGAACGGTCGCTGGATGACCACCCGGTCGAGCTCGGCCGGCTGGAGCTGGTCGAGCCAGGCCTCGGTGCGGGCGAACACGGCGCGCATGTACTCCTGGAACGCCTCGTAGTCACCGATGCGCTGATGGATCATCTCGTCGACCGTCTTGTGCTTGCCGTGATCGTCGATCGACATCTGCACCCGCGCTTGCCACTCGGCGTTCCAGATGGGCGGCGTGCCGGTCATCAACATGAACGAGGCATCGATCATGTTCGTGATGTGGAACAAGCAGAAGGCGATGGGCAGGACACCCTCGCGCTCGAAGTGGTTGACGTGCTCGATGTCCATCGTCGCCACGGCCTGGTGGTAGAGCGAGTGCATCGCGCGCATGCGCCGTTGCAACGAGTCGAGCACCAGCGCAGAGGAGCTGTCCATCGCCGAGAGCCTACTCGTGTCACCTCTACTGTCAATAGTTCGCGGTTCTCCGGCCACGATGCGCTGAACCCGAGGACAGGGTCGCGCGCCACTAGCGTGGCCACCGTGGCCACCCCCGCTCCCCCGTCCCGCCCGGTGCACGTCGCGTGCATCATGGACGGCAACGGGCGCTGGGCCAAGCGCCGCAACCTGCCGCGCACCGAAGGCCACACCGAAGGCGAGGAGAACCTCGCGCGACTCGTGCGCGTCGCGGTCACGCGCAACGTCGGCTGGCTCACCGTGTTCGGGTTCAGCACCGAGAACTGGGTACGGCCGCGCACCGAGGTGCGCCACATCCTCGGCCTGCACAAGAAACTGTTCGGTCGGGTGGCCGAGCTCAACGAGCTCAACGTGCGCATCCAGTGGATGGGCCGTCCGTTCGACAGCCCCGACGCCCGCACGCCGAAGTACGTGCAACGCGCCATCCGCAAGGCCATCGCCGACACCGCCGCCAACACGGGCATGGTGCTCACCGTGGCGTTCGACTACGGCAGCCACGCCGAGATGGTGCACGCCGCGCAGCAGGCGGCCGCCACCGGGCAGCCGGTCACGGTGCAGTCCATGAGCGAACACCTCTACCTGCCCGAGCTGCCACCGGTCGACGTGCTCGTGCGCACGTCGGGCGAGTTGCGCATCTCCAACTTCATGCTGTGGCAGAGCGTGGGCGCCGAGGTGTACTTCACCGACTGCCCGTGGCCCGATTTCGACGGTGACGAGCTCGACGCCGCGCTCGCCCTCGTGCCGTAGTCGCACTCGGGGTCACCGTCGCGCGGCGGGTGCGGTCGATAAGGTCGAACGCCTGATGGACCTCGACCCGGTGTTGCAGAAGGAGCTCTCGGCCATCACGGCCGCGCTCCCGACGCCAGAGGACCGACCGGGACAACGGCAGATGGCGCAGGCCGTCGCCGACGCCATCGCAACGGGACGCCACCTCGTGGTCGCGGCCGGCACCGGCACGGGCAAGACCATCGGCTACCTCGTGCCCGCCATCCTCGCCGGCAAGCGCGTGGTGGTGGCCACGGCGACGAAGGCATTGCAGGACCAGCTGGCCAGCAAGGACCTGCCGTTCCTGCAGGAGCACGTGGGCACGCCGTTCGAGTGGGCCGTGTTGAAGGGGCGCAGCAACTACGTCTGCATGCAGCGCATCGAGGAGCTCGAGTCGAAGACGACCGGACAGCTGGAGATCGACGAGTTCGCGGCCACCACCAAGCTCGAGATCCGTCGCCTCACCGACTGGAGCCGCACCACCCGTACCGGCGACCAGGCCGAGCTCACCTGGGCGCCCACCGATCGGGCGTGGAGCGCGGTCAGCGTGGGCAGCGACGAGTGCCCGGGCGCCAAGCGCTGCCCCAAGGGGCCGGTGTGCTTCGCCGAGGGGGCCCGCGACCGCGCCGCCGAGGCGGACGTGATCGTCGTCAACATGCACCTCTACGGGTTGCACGTGGGCAGCGGCGGTGTCATCCTGCCCGAGCACGAGGTGGTGGTGGTCGACGAGGCCCACCAGCTCGAGGACATCATGAGCGACACCGTCGGCGTCGCCATCACCGGCCACCAGTTCACCAACGCGACCGGCGCGCTCAAGCGCATCCTCGACGACCCCACGGTGGTCGGCGCAGTGGCGGAGGGCTCGCACGCAGTGCGCGACACGCTGTCGCCATTGCTCGGCCAGCGCTTGCCGATCCCGTTCCCACCGGAGGTGCAGAGCCTCCTCGTCGATCTGCGCGGTCGCGGCCAGCAAGCGCTCAGCGCGCTCAACGCCATCCAGACCGATGTCGACGAGGCGAAGCAGCGCAAGATCCGTGCGCAGCAGCTGGTCACGCGCCTGATGGAGGGCATCGACCTGTCGCTCGGCACGCTCGACGGCTACGTCGCGTTCGTCGGCGGCGGGCCTGACTTTCCGCGACTCGAGATCGCCCCGCTCGATGTGGGTCCCGTGCTCGCCACGGGCATCTGGTCGCAGCGCACAGCCATNNTTCGACTACGAGCACCACGCGATGCTGTACTGCGCTCTGCACATGCCCGACCCGCGAGCACCCGGCTACGCCGCCGCGGTGCACGACGAACTGGCCGCGCTCATCACCGCGGCGGGCGGCCGCACGCTGGCGCTGTTCACCAGCTACAAGGCGATGGACGCGGCGGCCGAGGCGGTACGGCTGAAGGTCGACGTGCCCATCCTCACCCAGCGCGATCTGCCCAAGACCGCGCTCGTGAAGGCGTTCAGCGACGACGAGCACACCTGCCTGTTCGCCACCTCGGGCTTCTTCCAGGGCGTCGACATCCCGGGGCGCACGCTCAGCCTGGTCACCATCGACCGCATCCCGTTCCCTCGTCCCGACGATCCGTTGCTGTCGGCGCGGCGAGAACTGCTCGGGCCGGCCGCGTTCGGTCAGATCGACCTCCCGCGTGCGGCGATGTTGCTCGCGCAGGCGACGGGGCGCCTCATCCGCAACGCCACCGACCGCGGTGTGGTCGCCGTGATGGACCCGCGCCTCGGCAAGGCGAACTACCGCTGGGACATCGTGAAGGCGCTTCCGCCGATGAAGCGCACACGGCATCGTGCCGAGGCCGAGGCGTTCCTGCGCGAGATCACCGGCTGAGGAAGTCGACCAGCGCCGCGGCCACTTCGGCCGGACGCTCCGGCAGCAGTGCGTGACCGGCGCCGTCGACCTCGACGAGCGTCGCCACGCCGGGGTGCGCCGCCACGTAGCGCCGGCCGTTCTCGGGCACGGCACACACGTCCTGCAGGCCCTGCACGACGAGCGAGCGCGCTGCCGCGGCGTCGGTCCACTCCCCCGGCGGCGTCGCCTCCACAGCTGCCCGTTGCAGTGCGGCAGCGGCGGGCAGCCACCCGTCGGCCCACACCGACGGGTCGTTGCCCGGGGCGAAGAACACCGTGCTCACGTGGTCGAGGTGAGCCGCGGGCGGCAGCGACTCGTCGAAGCACGCGGCCAGCGAGTGCGCGACGTGGGGCTCCATGGGCACCAAGCCACCTGCCGCAAGCATCGTCAACGTGGCCACCCGGTCAGGGTGATCGGCGACGACGCACCGCGCCAGTCGCTGCCCGAACGCGTGGCCGACGAGGTGCACGCGCTGCCACCCTTCGGCATCGATCGCGGCCACCACCACCTCGGCCAGGTCGTGCAGGGTGCTGCCCTCGGGCAACGAGGTCGGCGGCTCCAGCGCGACGGCCTCGAACCCGGCGGCCTGCAGCGCGCCGACGAGATGGGCGAAGTCGCTCGCCCCGCGACCGAGCGAGGGCAACAGCAGCACCGGCAACTCCATGCCCCGGACAGTACCCGCCCACCCTGACCCGAGTGCCACACCGCCACCCGAGTGTCAGCCCGCCACCCGAGTGCACACTCGCACCCCGGGGTGGGAGTGCACACTCGGGTGGAGGCGACCCACTCGGCCGGCGCGCTCACACTCGGGCGGCGGGCGCACACTCGGGTGGAGGCGACCGACTCGGGCGGCGGGCGCACACTCGGGTCGGCGCTGGGGCGGGGGTGGGCGGGGCGGGATGGCTACAGTCGGCCGCGTGGGTGAACTGGTGCACTGCAGCGTGGCCGGCGGGGTGGCCACCATCACGCTCGACTCCCCGACCAACCGCAACGCACTCTCGCGGCAACTGCTCGCCGAGCTCAACACAGCACTCGACCGCGCCGAGGAGCCCGACGTCCGGGCGGTGGTGCTCACCCACTCGCCTCCCGTGTTCTGCGCGGGCGCCGACCTGAAGGAGCGGGCAAGCGGCGCCGCCGACGCGCAGGCCGCGGGCAACCCGATGGCGGATGCCATGGAGCGCCTCGCGTCGATGCCCGCCATCAGCATCGCCGCCGTCGACGGACCCGTGCGCGCCGGTGGTGTCGGCCTCATGGCCGCCTGCGACCTGGTGGTGGTGAACCGCAGCGTCACGTTCGCGTTCACCGAGGTGCGCATCGGCGTCGCGCCCGCCATCATCAGCGTGCCCATCCTCGCCCGCTGCAGCTGGAGCAAGATCGCTGCCGCGTTCCTCACCGGCGCGACGTTCGACGCGACCGAGGCCCGCGACATGGGGCTCGTCACGCACGTCAGCGATGACGTGACCGCCACCGTCGCCACCCTGGTGGCCGGCATCCTCGCCGGCGCCCCGCACGCCGTGGCGACCACCAAGCGCGTCCTGCGCCAGGCCACTCCCGACATGGCAGCGATGACGGCCCTGAGCGAGTCGTTGTTCCGCAGCGACGAAGCGGCAGAAGGCATGCGGGCCTTCGCCGAGAAGCGGCCGCCCTCGTGGGCGAAGGCGACGGAGGCCTGACGTGCCGCAGCTCCCCGACCGCGTGATCGAATCGAGCGACGCCTACCGGACCAACCGCGCGGCGATGCTCGCCCAGGTGGCAGCGCACGACGAGCAGCTCGCACTGGTCAACCAGGGCGGCGGGCCGAAGTACATCGAGCGTCACCGCGCTCGGGGAAAGATGCTCGTGCGTGAGCGCATCGAGGCGTTGCTCGACCCGGGTTCGCCGTTCCTCGAGCTGTCACCTCTCGCTGCCTACGGCAGCCAGTTCCCCGTCGGCGCCGGCACAGTGGCCGGCATCGGACTCGTCGAGGGCGTCGAGTGCATGATCACGGGGAGCGATCCCACCATGCGCGGCGGCGCGAGCAACCCGTACACGCTGAAGAAGAACCTGCGCACGAACGAGATCATCCGCGAGAACCGGTTGCCCACCATCTCGCTCACCGAGTCGGGTGGGGCCGACCTGCCGACGCAGAGCGAGATCTTCATCCCGGGCGGCCGCGGGTTCCGCGACATCACCAACGCGTCCGCTGCCGGCATCCCGCAGATCTCGCTCGTGTTCGGCAACTCCACCGCCGGCGGCGCGTACGTGCCCGGCATGAGTGACTACGTGGTGATGATCAAGGAGCGCTCGAAGGTGTTCCTCGGCGGGCCGCCACTGGTGAAGATGGCCACGGGCGAGGACAGCGACGACGAGAGCCTCGGCGGCGCCGAGATGCACGCCCGCATCAGCGGCCTCGCCGACTACTTCGCGCTCGACGAGATGGACGCCATCCGCCTCGGCCGCCAGATCGTGAAGCGTCTCAACCACCGCAAGTTCGGTCCCGGCCCGCGTGGCGCCGGCCGTGCCCCGCGGTACGACGCGGAGCAGCTGCTCGGCATCCCGAGCGCCGACCCGAAGGTGCCGTTCGACCCGCGCGACGTCATCGCCCGCGTCGTCGACGACAGCGACTTCGACGAGTTCAAACCGTTGTACGGCACGTCGCTCGTCACCGGATGGGCAGAGCTGCACGGCTACCCGATCGGCATCCTCGCCAACCATCGCGGTGTGCTGTTCAGCGAGGAGAGCGAGAAGGCCGCGCAGTTCATCCAGCTCGCCAACCAGGTCGACACGCCGCTGCTCTTCCTGCAGAACANNCACCGGCTACATGGTGGGCAAGGAGTTCGAGCAGCGCGGCATCATCAAGGACGGCGCGAAGATGATCAACGCTGTGAGCAACAGCCGCGTGCCACACCTCACGCTCAACATGGCGGCGTCGTACGGAGCGGGCAACTACGGCATGTGCGGGCGNNCGCAGCTCGCCGGGGTGATGAGCATCGTCGCCCGCCAGTCGGCCGAGAGCATGGGAAAGCCGTTCGACGAAGAGGCCGACGCGTCGCTGCGCCTGCTCGTCGAGGAGCAGATCGAGCGGGAGTCGTTGGCCATGTTCATGAGCGGCAAGGTCTACGACGACGGCATCATCGACCCGCG
>PMCN01000112.1 GCA_003154135.1 Acidimicrobiaceae bacterium | reverse complement strand
GTGCTGCCGAAGCTGTACGTGTAGTAGCCGGTGACGTTGCTGAACAGATCGTTGGTGGGGTACTCGCGCTGGTACTTGAACTGGTCGCCGGCGGCCGTGGCCACGCTCTGCGCCACCACCACGCCGTCGGCGGTGACGATGGGGCCGCGCGGCCGGTTGAAGTCGCGGATGGTCTGCCGGTTGTTGAGCACGTTCCCGTTGAGTGCCTCCTTGCGGCCCACCTGCAGCACGT
This sequence comes from Acidimicrobiaceae bacterium, assembly GCA_003154135.1. Taxonomy (GTDB): domain Bacteria; phylum Actinomycetota; class Acidimicrobiia; order Acidimicrobiales; family Ilumatobacteraceae; genus UBA668. The sequence continues at coordinate 5,034 of PMCN01000112.1, read as the reverse complement.
TGAGCTGCACGAAGAGTGCGAGGTAGAGCACGAGCAACGCTGCCGCGAGCTTGCGGATCTGCTTGTTCACGCGCGCACCGCTTTTCGTTCGGCGCGGCGCAACCGGCGTGCCTCCACGCGTTCGCCGATGGTGAGCACGTCGGGCACCTCACCGCTGCGGCGGGCGCTCGAGTCGCTCACGCGGATGAGCAGCGCGAGCAGCACGTAGTTGGCGAGCAGGCTGCTGCCGCCGTAGCTGACGAACGGCAACGTGATGCCGGTGAGCGGCACCAGGCGCACCACGCCACCCATGATGATGAAGGCCTGCATGCCGAGGATGGTGGTGAGGCCGGTGGCGAGCAGCTTCTCGAACGGGCGCTCGGCACGGGTGGCGATGCGCAGGCCGGCGCCGATCATCAACAAGAACGCGATGACGACGGCGGTGGCGCCGATCAGACCCATCTCCTCGCCGATGGCTGCGAAGATGTAGTCGGTCTTCGCCGCCGGGATCTTGGTGGGGCTGCCGAGTCCGAGGCCGGTGCCACCCGTGCCGCCGTTGGCGAACGCGAACATCGCCTGCACGATCTGGTACCCCTTGCCCTCGTACTGCGACCACGGGTCGAGCCAGATGCTCACCCGCGTCTGCACCACGGCGAACAGGCGGTAGGCGACGAACGCGGCGCCGCTGAACAGGAGCAGCCCGAGGATCATGTAGATGGCGCGTTCGGTGGCCACCCACATCATCACGGTGAAGAGCGTGAAGAAGAGCAGCGCCGAGCCGAGGTCCTTCTCGGCCACCATCACGGCCACGGCGAAGGCCCACGCGAACGTGATGGGCAAGAGGTAGCGCAGCTCGGGGATGTGCAGCGGGCCGATGCGGCGCGTGCTGGCGGCGATGAGCTCGCGGTTGTCGGCGAGGTAGCCGGCNNCCGGCGCCGATGAACAGGAACGTCCACTTGAGGCGGGCGAGGTCGCTCGGGCGTTGCACCACCAGCAGCGTGAGCACGAAGGCGACGACGGCGATGAGGCTCCACGTGGTCTGCAGGCCGGCGAGGCGCTCGCTGAGACGGGCGATGACCACGTAGCCGATGCCGTGCAGCAGCACCGCGACCGGCAGCAGCGTGCTGTCGGCGCCGGGGGCGAGCAGGCGCGTGGCGACGTGCAGCGACACGAGCAGCGCGAGCAGCGCGATGAGGAAGGGGATGATGCGCGCAGGGATGCGCGCGTTCTGGCCGAGCGACGCCAACGTGTAGGCGATGGCCGTGATGACGGCGGCCATGATCACCAGGCCGAGCTCTGAGTTGCGGCGAGCGCTGGCGATCGGGGACGTGGCCATCGGTCAGGGGCCCGTCGACGAGCTGGGCACGATGGTCGACGGGGCCGACGTGGGCGTGGTGGTGGAGGTGGTCGACGTGGTGCTCGTCGACGTGGTGCTCGACGTGGTGGTGGGGCTGTTGTCGGCGTTGTGCTTCACCACGAGCACCAGCACCACGGTGAGCGTGACGATGGCGGCGAGCACGATGCCGAAGAGCAACATGCCCAGGCCACGACGACGGGCCGACATCGTGGGCGCGATGTCGTTGGCCCGGCCGGAGGAGACGGGTCCGTGGATGACGGGGTTCTGGATGGCAGGGCCGTGGCCGACAGAGCCGTGGATGACAGGGTTGTGCGGCGGCACGGCCGACGCGGCGAGCGTGGGCATCGACGCGGCCTCGGCGTCGATGAGCCGTTCGTGGTCCTCGTCGTCGTCCCAGTCGTCGTCGACCTGGAGGTCGGCGGTGTCGTGCGGAGGGTCGTCGCCCTCGAGCACGTCGACGACGACGACCGTGGTGTTGTCGTGGCCACCGTGCTGGTTGGCGGCCTCGACCAGCGCGTCGGCAGCAGCTTGCGGTTGCGGGTGACCGCTCAGGATCTGTGCGATCTCGTCGTCGTCGACCTCGTCGACCAGGCCGTCGCTGCACAACAGGTAGCGGTCGCCGCGCACCAGCGGCACCACCCACGTGTCGACCTTCACGTTGGGCTCGATGCCGAGCGCCCGGGTGACGATGTTGCGGCGCGGGTGGTTGCGGGCCTCGGCCTCGGTGATGTGCCCGGTGGACACCAGCTCCTGCACGTAGCTGTGGTCGATGGACACGCGTCGCAGGCGGCCGCCGCGCTGCACGTACACGCGGCTGTCGCCCACGTTGAGCACCGCGAGGCGCGGTGCCACGTCGGGCGGCGACACGACGACGATGGCGGTGAGCGTGGTGCCCATGCCGCGCTGCTCGGCGTGGGAGTGCGCGCCTTGGAAGATGGCGGCGTTGGCCTCGACCACCGCTGCCACGGCGACGTCGACGGAGCTTGCACCTCCGACGAGGCGGTCGTGCAACGTGTGAGCGGCGATGGCACTGGCCACCTCACCGGCCTGATGCCCACCCATCCCGTCGGCGACGGCGTAGACGAGCTGTTCGGCGACGTACGCATCCTCGTTCGCGTCGCGCACCAACCCCGGGTTGGTGGCCGCGCCGAAGGCGAGGAGGGGTACGTCGGAAGATCGTTCGGTCACTGTGTGCTCACTCCGCCTCGAAGATGGTGCTGCCCACCTGCAGGCGGTCGCCGACGGCCATCATCTGCGGCGCACTGATGCGCGCGCCGTTGACGTGCGTGCCGTTGGTGCTGCCCAGGTCTTCCACCCACACCTCACCGTCGCGCACGTACACGCGAGCGTGCAGCTGCGAGGCGAACGTGTCGTCGGGGAGGCCGATGGCGCAGCTGGTGGCACGGCCCAGGTTGAGGTCGTTGGTGATCTGGTAGGCCGAGCCCTTGCGCACCTTGGGCTGCAGCACGACGAGCTTCGACGGCACACCGCGCTTGGCGCGCAGGCCCTTCACCGGCTTGGCGGTGGGCACCGCCGCGGCAGGACGGCTCGCCGGCGCGGTCTGGTCGGGACCCACGCGTTGCACGCCGGTCTGCATCGGCGGATTGCCGACACGCGGACCGCGCACCTCGCTCCACACCGCCCACAGCACGCGGGCGAAGAACAGGTAGAGCAGCGCGAGGAACGCGTAGTTGAGGACGTTGAGTTGCGCCTCGCTCACGATGCCTCGAAGCGCAGGTGCGTACTGCCCACGCTCACGATGTCGGCGTCGGACAACGGATGGTCGCCCTCGATGCGCAGGCCGTTGACCTTGGTGCCGTTGGTGCTGCCGAGGTCGGTGACGATGTAACCGGTACCGAGCGGGCGGATCTCGCAGTGACGGCGGCTGACGTTGTTGTCGGACACGGGCACCGTGCAGTCGGGCAGTCGGCCGACGGTGACGGTGCGCTGGCCGAGCGCGATGCGTTCGCCGCTCGGCAGTACGAGCGCGCCGACGCCGGCACCACCGCCCGACTCCTTCATGCGGCTGGTGACCTGGAAGCGACCCGGCTTGAGGTCGTTGTCGACCGCCATGGCGACGGTGACGTTGCCCATGAAGTGGTAGCCCTCGGAGCGGGCGTACTCGCGTGCGGTCTCGCACAGCTCGGCGTTGAGCGCCTCGTCGATGTCGGCGAAGCCGGCGTGGTCGCGAGGGCTGAGGCTGATGGTGAACACGTTGGGGACGATGCGTCGCCCCTTCACGTCGACGCTGCGATGGTCGTCCATCTCACGCAGCAGTCGGCGTCCGAGCTCGACAGGACGGATGGTGGAACGTGAGCCGCGGGAGAACACGCCCTCGACCATACGCTCCAGACCATGCTCGAATGACTGCAAACCCATGACGGCCCCAGGTTACTGGGGTGGCTGCAATCGACGCGGGCACGCGTCCCGTTGGCCTGCTCGACGGCCACGGGCTCGTTTCCGGGTTGGGCGGCGTGCGGCAGCTTGCTAGCGTGTGTCTTCCACTCGGGCGAGTGGCGGAATGGCAGACGCGCTGGCTTCAGGTGCCAGTGTTCGCAAGGACGTGGGGGTTCAAGTCCCCCCTCGCCCACTGAAATGTGAACGGCAAGACCCCAGCTCAGCTGGGGTCTTTTCGCGTCCTGGAGCGGACTCGTGCGGACTTGCAGTTGGAGGCGGTCGTCGACGCCATGCGAAGTCAAGACTCGTTTGCTCTAGTCCGATATATCTGATTGCCCCTCAGGCTGATCACCCTCAGGTTCCCGTCGTCGTGCGGCGTCTGCCATCAACCGCTACCGGTGGGATCGAGGGCGTTGTTCGACGACGAGACGAAGACCGTGACGTGCCAGCCGTCCAACGACGGTGCCTCAACAGGTCGAGCCAAGAACGAGCAGCGATCGACGCGTCAGCCCTTGACGTCGACGCGGCCGGCGCTGGTCCGCTGCGTGAGTATGAGCGTCCGAGCGCGACGCGAAACGAGCGCATCTAGCAGAAGTGGGCCGACTGGCTCCCGTAGCCAAGTTCCTGAGTGACGAACGGCAACACACGGCGGCCGTCGGCAAAGGGCGCCGACGGAGAACACCGCCTCGCATCGCAGTTGGAGCACGAGGTCGGGGACGGCGCTCTTCGTGCACAGCCGCAAGATCCCGAACGGCGACATCAACCAGCTCGCGATCGCTCCCTCTAGCTTCTACATGATCTATGCGAAGAACTACACAGGTCGAATCGAAGCGAGAGACGTCGGCAACGGGCGGACACCTTTGAGCGCAGTTCCACTGCTCGTTGGTGACCTGACTGGCTCGTGCTCGGAACTGTTGCCACAGTATTCGCACACGCAGTCGACCATCTCGACGGCTTCGGCACGGTCGGTCTGAAAGGGGCGTACGAGCAGAACCGTTCAGGGTCCGCGAGGGCGGGTGGCGACTACGAGGACCCGCTCGTTCATGGAGAATCGAGCCGGCACAGAACAGCGGACCAGATCAGGAGGTAGTCGCATTGTCNNTCGCGCCTACAGCCAGACCCGGCACAAGCGCAACCCGGGTACCGGTCTTCCTGAATGAAGTGCCCCGGGTTTGGTGCAGTGCGGGTTATGGGTTTCCTGCCGCGAGGGCGAGGTCTTGTTGACGGTACCAGTGCTGTTCGTGCTCGGCTGGTGGGATGTCGCCGATCTCGGAATGGAGGCGGCGGTGGTTGTACCAGTC
>PMCN01000105.1 GCA_003154135.1 Acidimicrobiaceae bacterium | reverse complement strand
GGGGTTGAATGGGCGCGAAACGTCCCGCTTCCGGGACATCCGCCGCCCGTGTGCGCGAGACGTCCCGAGTATGGGACGAAGCGCGCCCAACACCATGAGTCCCGAACTGCCAACAGGTCGCTGGACGGGGGGCCCTTCAGGTGGGCTTGTCGGCTGAACAGCCGCCCGGGTAGTCCGAGCGCGGAGCGCAGAGCACCATCGTGAGGGCGAAGAGCATCGTGTGATGGCCATCGGCATCGGTGTAGCTGATGCGTACGCCGTTGGCCGACAACGCGCCCGGCGAGGTGATCTGGATGCCGACGACCAGTTCAACGTCGCCCAGGAGGGCGCCCGTGGAGCTCTCCCGCGTGACAGACGGCTGGACCGTCCGCGATGACGGCGCACGTGCGTCTGCGGGCGGGAAAGGTTCTTCGACACCGGTTGACAGCTTGCCGACGTCGTGCAGGACCCAACCGACCAATGTGAGGCCGTCGTCCACGTGTTGCAGCGAGACGTCGTCGATGGTCGCGTCACGATGGCTGGTGTTGATGAGCATCATCGGCCCGCTGAACCCGACGGTCGTCCCGACTTCAGTGGGATGACCGATCGCGACACTCGCGTGCCATGGACTCGTCGACAGCGCGCCAGCACCTGATCCTCCAAGGCAGCCGGCCAGCAGCACGCCGCCCGTCGCGAACCAGGCTCGGACCCGCACACCACATGATCGCACACACGAGCGCTTGTGGGCGGTGCGGCACTCAGCCCATGACCAGGAGGCCGATGACGGCGAAGTGGCATGCACCGGCGGCGACCGTGAAGGTGTGCCAGATCTCGTGGTACCCGAAGGTGGCGGGCCACGGATCGGGCTTCTCGCGCACCAGCACGGGGATGCCCACCGTGTAGAGCAGGCCACCGGCGAAGAGCAGCGACACCTCGAGCGCCGTCATGTCGCGCAGCATCTGCGGCATGGCGATGACCACGATCCAACCGAGGATCGGGTACAGCGCGTACTCGAGCAGCTTCAGCTTCTCGAACGCGAACTGCTTCATGAAGATGCCGAGCGCCGCACCGGACCAGACCACGCACAGCATCGGGATGCCCCATGCGGTGGGCAGGCCGAGCAGGCAGATGGGCGTGTAGCTGCCGGCGATGAGCACGAAGATCATCGAGTGGTCCATGCGCTGCATGATCAGCTGCGTGCGCTCGCGCTTGGCGAGGCGGTGGTAGCCGGCCGACGTGCCGAAGCCGAGCAGCAGGCTGGCGGTGTAGATGCACGCGGCCACGCGGGCCGACGCCGACGTGGCGAACACGATGAGCAGCACACCGCCGGGGATGGAGGCGATGAAGGCCGCGACGTGCATCCACCCGCGCCACGAGGGGCGTTCCTCCGCGGGAGTGACGGACGACGAGGTCATACGATCACCCTATGGCGGCCCGTCGACGTGCGCCCGTCGGGCAGGTGAAAGTTCGGCGTGAACGTCACAGCCCGTAGGCGTCACCCAGCGTCGTGAACGTGTACCCCTGGGCGCGCAGACCGTCGATGATCTGGGCCAGCGCCAAGGCGTCCTGCGAGGCGGAGCCGACGTGGAAGGCGAGGATGGCGCCGGGCGAGGCGAGCGACAGCACGCGGGTGACGATGTCGGCGGCCGGCAGGCCCTTCCAGCCCTGGCTGTCGACCGTCCACATGATGGTGTAGCGGTAGCCCGCGGCACCGACATCGGCCAGCACGCTCGCATTCGTGTCGCCGTACGGAGGGCGCCAGAACGGCTTCGTCGAGCAGCCGATCAGGGCACTCAACGTGGCCTCTGCCCTGGCCAGTTCGGCCTGCCGGCCGGCCGTGGTGAGAATGGGGTTGGTCGCCGACGCACCGGTGAACGAGTGATGCGTGTACGTGTGGTTGATCACCTGGTGGCCCTCGGCGGCCATGCGACGCACCTCGGCGGGATGGGCGTCGGCCCACGCCCCGGTGATGCCGAACGATGCCGCCACGCCCTTCGCGGCCAGCGTGTCGAGCACGCTCTGCGTGTATCCGAGGTCGGAGCCGGCGTCGAACGTGATGGCGACGACGTGCTGCGATGTCGGGAGCCGCCACACCGTCGCCGACGACGGGCCCGACGGAGTCGTCGTGGCCGGCACCGTCGTACGCGGAACAGTCGTCCGCGTAACGGTCGTGGGCGAGACGGTCGTGGGCGACACCGTCGTGGGCGCGACGGCGCTCGACGAGGTGCTCGACGTGCTGCTCGACGAGGTGCTCGTCGTGGACGGCATCGTCGTGCTCGTGCACGTGGAGGTCGCCGACGACGACGGCGTCACGTCGGGCGCCGTGCTCCGCGTGGTGGCACACCCGGCCATCAGCATCGCGGCCGCGATCATGCTGCTCAGACGGAGTCGCCGTGCACTGCGCATCGCACACCTCCCGGGTCGTCGCCCACCTCCAGTCACGCGCCCCACCCCGCCTCGGGCAAGTGCCGCGCGCACCCTCCCACTAGGGCCGAAGGTCACTTCACCCAGGGACTCTTGCCGCTGAGAGACAGTGAGACATTTCGTGTCAACTCGTCTCATGTATCGGACGGGGGTCCGGTTCTCGATCGGAGGGTCGACCGATGACGGTCACTGAGCACACGTACGACAACCTGCCGGAGGTGTCGCCGATCGGGGCGCCACTCGACTGGAAGTGGCTGCGCGGCGCGAAGAGCGAGTGGGGCGTCAAGCCCAAGCCCGGTCCGCGCGGCCTCACCATGATGGACATCGCCGTCGGCTCCTACGGCGAGGTGCCCGACAACCCGCAGCACCGCTCGATGGCACCACGCGGCGCGGACGTCGATCCCGACACGCCCGACATGGGGTACATCCTCAACAAGAAGAGTGACGTGTGGGCCGACAACGTGGTCGAGCTGTACGAGGAGGCTGTCGCCCGCCAGTGGAGCGCGACCCGCGACATCCCGTGGGCCGAGCTGCCGGAGCTGCCCGACGACATCGAGCACGCGATGTGCCAGGTGTGCACGACGCTCACCGAGGTGGAGATGATCGCGGCCGACCTGCCGGCGAAGTGGATGTGGCGCATGAACCACGACTTCATCGAAGCCAAGATGTTCCTCTGCACCCAGATCATGGACGAGGCGCGTCACGCCGAGGTCTTCCGCAAGCGTGCGCTTGCCAACGGCGGCGGCCTCCTCATGTCGCGCGGGTCGAGCGAGGGCCTGCTGCGCACCATCATCGAGGCCAAGAGCTACACGCAGGCCACCGCGCTGATGCACCTTCTCGGTGAGGGCTTCATCCTCGACATCTTCCGCATGGGCGAGCTCATCGCCCCCTCCCCCGTCGAGAAGCGCATGTTCCGCATGGCCATGCAGGACGAGGCACGCCACGTCGCCTACGGCACGATGCACATCCGGTACGCGGTCGAGCAGGACCCCGACGTCGCCGAGGAGATCCACGAGGCGCTCGACCACGGCGAGGCGGTCCTCACCGCCTTCGGCACCAACCAGGACTTCGGCACCGCACTCGCCGTGCTGCTGGGCGGCGGTGTGGAGCACGTCGAGGACAAGGGCTTCCCGCTGCAGATCGAACTGCAGCGCAAGCAGTTCACCTCCTACCTCGCCCGCTGCGAGCGAGCCGGCATCAGCCGCCTGCACCGCACCACGCTGCCGCTCGAGCTGCTGGGCATCGATCCCGACACCGTGTTGGCGAACTGAGAGGCACCGAGATGAAGATCGACAGCGAGCAGTTCTTCGGCGCACTGGCCGACCACATGAACGAACACCCCGAGCACTTCCGGGTGCTCGGCGACGCCGACATGGTGGCCGCGCTGGTGATGCGCAACGATGCCGGCGACTTCGCCGTGCGTCTCGTGTTCGAGGGCCTCCGATGTGAAGCAGCCGACGAGATCGCGGCCGGCGAGGCCCATCTCGCCGACTTCTACCTCGACGGACCGTTCGCCACGTGGCAGGCGATGTTCGACGACATCACCGCCAACGGGAGCGCGAGCGGTCGCCTCACCATCAACAGCCTCGCACTACTGGCCACCGAGGTGAGGCTGCGCGGCGACGACCCGATGGGGACCGACAAGTTCTCGCGCTTCAACCAGACCCTGCAGGAATACCTCGACGGCGCGGCAGGCCTTGCCGTGGCCGCCGGCTGAGCGACAAAGGAACCGACATGGATGCACCTCTGTGCCCGAACTGCGGCATGCCGATCGACAAGGTCGTCGACGTGCCGTACGGCTGGTGGGAGTGGACCGGCGCGAAGTACGAACCGAAGACGGCCGCCATAGGCGTCGACGTGGCCCCCTGGGTGCACCTCGGCTGCATGGGCGAGCTGCGCCGGTTCCACCCGCAGAACCCGGTGGAGGCTTCGCCCGCATGAGCCTGATGGTGCTGCAGGACCGCTGCATCGGCTGTGGCGCGTGCGACTACTCGTGCCACTCGCAGGCGCTCACCAAGACCGACTCGTTCCTCGGCATCTTCGAGATCGACCCGTACACCTGTGACGACTGCATGGCGTGCGTGGCCAAGTGCCCCGAGACCGCGATCGTGGAGGATCCGCGGTTCCCGGTGTGCCACGGTCACGGCTGCCCGCTGCAGTCGAACAGGCTCGAGGGCACCGAGTGCGCGATCTGGCAGCAGCAGTGCAGCACCTGTGGCACCACGCTCTGGCGCGCGTCCGGCGCCGACGAGTTCAGCTGTCCGAAGTGTGACGACGGCCGCAAGGTGTCGTGCCCCAAGACGCGGCTGCTGCAGATCGTGCCGTCATCGGCAGCGGCATCGGCAGCGACGGCTCAGCGCGGCGCAGCGAGGTCCATCGTCCAGTAGATGGTGCCCTTCGCCGACTTCACGCCGGCGAGACCGATGTTGGTGAACGCCGGGTTGAGGATGTTGGCGCGGTGGCCGGCGCTGTTCATCCAGGCCCCGATCACCGACGCGCAATCGGGCTGCCCGGCGGCGACGTTCTCGCCCCAGGTGCGCCACACGTAGCCCGCCTTGGTCATGCGCGTGCCGGGGCTCGTGCCGCCCGCGCCGGTGTGGGTCATCAGGTTGTTCTGTGCCTGGTACGTGGAATGGCCGGCCGCGGCGGTGTTGAGCCGGGCGTCGACCACCAGCGCGGCCAGACCGCGTGACGTGCGCTCGTTGTTGGTGCGGCTGACGCAGTCGGAGACGACGTTGAGCGTGGTGACCGCCGGAGGGGGTGCACACGTGCGCAACAGCGCGGACGACCCGAACAGGGCCAGGACCATGGTGACGCCGTAGGCGCCGAGCACTCGAGGCGTGCGCATGTCGATGATGTCCGTTTCTGCCCGCTGTGCCGAGGTGGCCGTCATGAAACTGTAACACTTGCCGCGGGCCTTCGCTCCTTCATCGGCAGCCGCTCGACCGCTCTTGAGACCTGTCGTTGGTCGTCATGTCCCGTTGGTTAGGGTGTCGAGATGACCACGCTCCACTGGGCCGACAGCCGGTTGGAGATCCACCGGGTGGTGGTCGGCTCCTACGACAACAACGTCTTCGTGCTGCGCTGTCGCGCGACCGGCGACGCCGTGCTCATCGACGCGGCCAACGAGCACGACCGCCTGCTCGAGCTGTGCCAGCGGCTGGGCGTGCGCCGCGTGCTGGAAACGCACGGCCACTGGGATCACATCCAGGCCGTGCCACAGATCCGCGAGGCGGGCTACGAGGTGGCGGTCAACAGCCTCGATGCGCCGATGCTGAAAGACGTCGGTTATGACGCGTTCATCGACGACGCCGAGGTCATCGAGGTGGGCCGGCTGCGGCTGCACGCGATCCACAACCCGGGCCACACGCGTGGCTCGGTGAGCTTCCTCGTGGAGGGCGCGCCGTTGCTGTTCAGCGGCGACACGCTGTTCCCCGGCGGGCCGGGCAACACCAAGTTCGACGGCGCCGACTTCGCCACCATCATCGATTCCATCGACAACAAGCTGTTCACACTGCCCGCACACACCATCGTGATGCCCGGCCACGGCGTGAGCACCACCATCGGCAACGAGCGCCCGCACCTGCAGGAGTGGGTCGACCGTGGCTGGTGAGCCCAGCTCGGCGCTGCCCTACTACGAGCGCCCTGCCGACCACACGCCGCTGCACACCAGCGACCTGCCCGACACCCCGGTGCGCGACCGCAACATCGTCGCCTCGGCGTGGGTGGAGGCGCCCTCCGAACTGCGACAGCTGGGTGACGACCTGCCCGGCCGGCCCGAGGCCGAGTACAAGCGTCGCATCGGTCGCTGGCTGCTGTGGCGCGCAGGGCCGGCCACGGGTGACGCCTGGTACTGGGCGGCCGACGCCGCCGACCTGAGCCGCCAGCACACCTTCCGCCTGCAGCCCGAACACCACGATGCCGGCGGCGACTCGGTGAACGGCGAGGGTGCCGGCCCGAGCGGCGCTACGTCGACACGCTTTCGCGCCTGGAAGGAAGACCTCCTCGCCCACCCCTGAGGCGAGTGGGCAACCCCCACCCGAGTGGGCAACCCCCACCCGAGTGGGCAACCCCCACCCGAGTGGGCAACCCCCACCCGAGTCGGTGGACGCCACCCGAGTGGGCAACCGCCACCCGAGTGCTCACTCGCGCCCCGGGGGGCGAGTGCCCACTCGTGTCTCGCGACCGGGGCCTGGCTCGCACACGGCCGGGTCGTACACTGAGGGCGATGCCCGGCATGGTGCCCGCCACGCTCCCGGTCTGTCACGAGACCGCCCTCATCCGGCCCGATGGCCGGCCGACGGCCGCGTTTCGAGAGCAGCTGCGCCGCATCCCCTCGTGGAAGAACCTGTGGTCGGTGGTCTTCCTCTACGTGCAGACCGCCGCCATCGTGTGGGCCAGCGTGCGGTGGGCGCCGTGGGTGTGGCCGCTGACGTTCCTGCTGATGGGTCGCACGTTCGCCCAGTTCGCCTCACTGATGCACGAAGCGGCGCACCGGCTGCTCTTCAGCGACAAGCGGGCCAACGACATCGTCGGGCGCTGGCTGCTCGGCTATCCCACCTTCACGTCCACCGACGCCTACCGTCGGGTGCACATGGCTCACCACCGCGACGAGTTCGGCCCTGACGAACCCGACATCGCGCTCTACCGCGGCTACCCCATCGGACATGCCAGCTTCCGCCGCAAGCTGGTGCGCGACGCCACCGGACGCACCGGCGTGAAGCTCATGCGCGGCCTGTTCTCCAACGCTCGCTCGGCGGACCAGCGCTCGCGTCGCACGTTCTGGAAGATCATGCTCGTGCAGGTCCTGCTGCTCGGCGGCGCCATCGCCAGCGGCCACTGGTGGCTCTACCCGCTGCTCTGGCTGGCGCCCTACCTCACCGTGTGGCGCGTGATCAACCGGCTCCGCTCGGTCGCCGAGCACGGCGGCATGATGCGGTCGCCCGACAAGCGCGAGAGCACGCACACGGTGCGCCAGCACCTTCCCGCTCGTTTCATCCTGGTGCCCTACCGCATCGGCTGCCATCTCGCGCACCACGTCGACGCAGGTGTGCCGTTCCGCAACCTGCCCGCGCTGCACGACGCCCTCCGCGACGCCGGCTTCGTCGACGACGTCATCGAGTACCGGTCGTATCCCGCCGTGTGGCGCGCGCTGCAGGCCGAGCCGACGACCGCGCTGGCACCGGCCGCGTAGCCTGCCCACACTTCCGGTGACGCGGGGTTTCCACTACGGCCATAGGGGAAATACACTGGAGCCGTGAGCGAACTGTTCCGCATCGACGACCTCCACGCCCGACCCGTCACCGACGACGGCGATGCGGCCGACATCCTGCGCGGGTTGTCGCTCACGGTGAGCGAGGGTGAGGTGCACGCCATCATGGGCCCCAACGGGTCGGGCAAGAGCACCCTGGCCAGCACCTTGCTCGCCAGCCCGGAGTACGAGGTCACCGGCGGTCGCATCTTCTACCAGGGCGACGACATCACCGACTGGCCCACCGACGTGCG
>PMCN01000235.1:2361-3129 GCA_003154135.1 Acidimicrobiaceae bacterium | reverse complement strand
CACTTCGGCGATGGTCCAGGTGTGGAAGAGGCCCTCGTGGCCGTGGCCGTGCTCGTCGGGGGAGTCGGCGTCCTCGGCGCTGAAGAAGCCGCCGTCGGGGTGGCGCAGGTCGCGCAGCACGTAGCCGATGGTCTCCTCGACCACCTGGCGGTAGCGCGGTTCGTCGAGCAGCACTGCCGCATGCGCGTACACGCGCACCAGCAGCGCCTGGTCGTAGAGCATCTTCTCGAAGTGCGGCACGAGCCACTGCTCGTCGACCGAGTAGCGGGCGAAGCCGCCCCCGATGTGGTCGTACATGCCGCCGCTCGCCATCGCGTCGAGCGAGGTGGTGAGGATGGTGCGCGAGTCGTCGTCACGGGATGCGCTGTGAGTGCGCGCCATCAGGTCGAGGCTCATCGTCGACGGGAACTTGGGCGCCGAACCGAAGCCGCCCCACTCGGCGTCGAACGTCTGGGCGAGTTGTGCCAGCCCGAGGTTCACCAGGTCGACGCCCGGCACGTCGTCGACGGGGGCGACCGCGGCGGTGCGGCGCAGCGCCTCGCCGAGCGCGTCGACGTTCTGCTGCACGTCGCCCGGGCGGGTGCGCCACACGTCGTCGATGGCCGCCATCAACTGCAGGAACTGACCCTTCGGGTAGTAGGTGCCGCCGAAGAAGGGGTCGCCGCCGGGGGTGAGGAACACGGTCATCGGCCAGCCACCGCGGCCGGTCATCGCCTGCACGGCGTCCATGTACACGGCATCGACATCGGGCCGTTCCTCGCGGTCGAC
>PMCN01000235.1:0-2340 GCA_003154135.1 Acidimicrobiaceae bacterium | reverse complement strand
GCCGAGTAGCCGACCGACAGCAGGATGGGCACGTTCCGCTCGGTCGCTGCCGCGAACGCGTCCGGCCCCCACGCGTACCAGTCGACCGGGTTGTCGCGGTGCTGGCGCAGGTACGGCGAGGTCTCGGCGGCGAGGCGGTTCACCCGGTGGAACCTAGGCGCCGGTGGCGTGATATCCGCCGTCGACGTGGATCATCTCGCCCGTGGTGAGCGGGAACCAGTCGCTGAGCAGGGCGACGCATGCCTTGGCGACGGCCGACGAGTCGGTGACGTCCCACCCGAGCGGCGCGCGGTCGTCCCAGATGTCCTCGAACTTCTTGAACCCGGGGATGCTCTTCGCGGCCATTGTCTTCACCGGGCCGGCGGCAACCAGGTTGCTGCGGATGCCCTTCGGGCCGAGCTCTTTGGCCAGGTAGCGGCTGACGCTCTCGAGCGCGCTCTTGGCGACGCCCATCCAGTTGTAGGCGGGCCAGGCGACCGTGTTGTCGAAGTCGAGGCCGACGATGGAGCCGCCGCTGGTCATGAGGGGCACGAACGCCTCGGCCAACGCCTTCAGCGAGTACGCGCTGACGTGCAGGGCCACTGCCACGTCGGCCCATTGCGGGGCCATGAAGTCGTCGCCCAGGCATGCCTCGGGGGCGTACCCGATGCTGTGCAGCACCCCGTCGACGCGACCCCACTTCTGGGCAAGGGCCTCGCGCACCGCCACCAGGTGGTCGGGCTGGGTGACGTCGAGCTCGAACACGTCGACCGGGGTGGGCAGCTTGCGACCGGTGCGTTCGGTGAGGCTGAGTGCACGGCCGGCGCCGGTGAGGACGATGTTGGCGCCCTCCTGCTGGGCGAGTGTGGCCACCCCGTACGCGAGCGATGCGTCGGTGAGGACGCCGGTGATGACGATGTTCTTGCCGTCGAGGAGACCCATGCGCTGATCGTAGCCATGTCGCCGGAGTGACGGCTTTCCATGCACGAGAGCGGGTGTGCAAGGCTGACCCGATGCGCATCGGCATCTTGGGAGGAACCGGACCTGCGGGCTCCGCGCTGGCCGCGCGGCTGGCCTCGGTGGGCTACCCCGCCGTCATCGGCTCGCGGTCGAAGTATCGCGCCATGGAGGCTCGCGACGGGCTGGTCGAGAAGTGGCCCGATCTGGCGCCGTTGCTCACGTTCGGTGACAACGCTGCCGCGGCCGACTGCGATCTGGTCATCATCGCCACGCCGTGGGACTCCGCCGCCACCACCGCGCAGGAGAACGAGCAGGCGCTGGAAGGCAAGATCCTGGTCAGCATGGCCAACGCCCTCGTGCGCGTCGGCCACGAGTTCCAGCCGCTGGTGCCGCCCCGGGGCAGCGTGGCAGCCCACGTGCAGGCCGCGATGCCCAAGTGCCGGGTGGTGGCCGCGTTCCACCACCTGCCCGCCACCGAGCTCGGCCACATCGGCGAGCCCATCGACAGCGACGTGCTCATCTGCGGCGACGACGCCGACGCCGTGCGCACCATCAGCGAGATCGTGGCCAAGATCCCCGGCTGCCGCCCACTCGACTCCGGCGAGCTGTCGAACGCGATGGCGATCGAGGCCTTCACCGCCGTGCTGCTGCAGCTCAACGTGCGCTACAAGACGCGAGTCGCGCCGAAGCTCACCGGCATCAAACGCGATCCGCGGGCGCCCAAGCCGAAACCGGCCGACGACGAGCAGGTATCGTCGAACCCGTGACGATGCGCCTCTACGACACCGCCCGCCAGGCCGTGGTGCCGTTCGAGCCCGGTCCGCAGGTGCTGATGTACACCTGCGGCATCACGCCGTACGACGCCACGCACCTCGGTCATGCATCCACGTTCATCTCCTACGACGTGCTGCAGCGCCGGCTCATCGATCTCGGTCACACGGTGAAGTGCGTGCGCAACGTCACCGACGTCGACGATCCGCTGTTCGCCAAGGCCCGCCAGCTCGGCGTGCACTACCTCGATCTCGCCGCCGGCGAGGAGGCGCGGTTCGAGCGCGACATGGAGGCGCTGCACGCGCTGCCGGTGCACAGCACGCCGCGTGCATCATCGGCCATCCCCGACATCCGCGGCTTCATCGGCATGGTGCTCGACCGCGGCTTCGCCTACGAGGCCGGCGGCAGCGTGTACTTCGACGTGTCGAAGTTCCCGTCGTTCGGGTCGATCGGCCACTACAGCGAAGCGCAGATGATCGAGTTGGCCCGCGAGCGGGGCGGCAACGTCGACGATCCGCACAAGCGACACCCGCTCGACTTCGTGCTCTGGCACCCGTCGGCGGCCGACGAGCCGAGCTGGGACACCATGTGGGGTCCGGGTCGCCCGGGGTGGCACATCGAGTGCAGTGC
>PMCN01000304.1 GCA_003154135.1 Acidimicrobiaceae bacterium | reverse complement strand
GACACGAGTCTCCGAGATCGTCGTTCGGGTGCGAGATCTCGGTGATCACGTCGATGTCGACATCGACAACGACGGCACGGCCGTCCACGGCCGAGAAGGCACCGGATTCGGGATCATCGGGATGATCGAGCGGGCAAGGTCTGCTGGTGGCTCGCTCACCGCCGGTGCCCGACCGGCGGGTGGCTGGCGCGTCCACGCTGCGTTCCCGATCAGCGATGGCAGCACAGGAGCTCCCGTCCGATGACTGCACCACGGGTCCTGATCGCCGATGATCAGGCAATCATCCGCACCGGCCTGCGATCGATCCTCGAGGCACATGGCATCGAGGTCGTCGCAGAAGCATCGACGGGGCGCGAGGCGGTCACGCTCGCGCAACATCTCCGCCCTGACGTCGCGCTGCTCGACATCCGCATGCCCGAGCTCGATGGACTCGCAGCGACACGGCTCCTTGCCGGACCGGACGTCGAACATCCAATCCCCGTCGTCGTGGTCACCACGTTCGATCTCGACGAATATGTCCGTACAGCGATCGACAACGGTGCGAGCGGGTTCATCCTCAAAGACGCTGGACCGGCGCTCCTCGCCGAAGCCGTACGCGCAGCGATCGCCGGAGACGCACTGATCTCACCGTCGATCACCGTCAGGTACCTCCGCCACTTCGCCACCACACCTACGCGTGCAGACCCCACCGTGGCGCTCTCGTCCCGCGAGATCGAGATGGTCCGGGCCATCGCCCGCGGGCTGTCGAACAACGAGATCGCCGCAGAACACTTCATCTCGGTCAGCACCGTCAAATCTCACGTCGCCAACATCCAAGCCAAGCTCAACGTACGCAACCGTGTCGAGGTCGCCGGCTGGGCGTGGTCGACAGGGCTGCAGCGATCGTGAACCAACAGGCTCCAACCCCGCAACAGGGCGCTACGAAGGGCCGCACCACGCTCCTTCAGTCCGCGTTGGAACGCATCTAAGCTCGGCGTTTGTGAAACTTCGCCCGATGCTCCAGGTCCGCGATGTCGGGGTGTCGAGCCGGTGGTACCAAACGATGATCGGGCTCCGCTCCGGCCACGGTGGCGACGAGTTCGACATGCTGTTCGACGGCGACGACTTCGTCCTGCAACTGCATCGCCTCGACGCCCATGAACACGGCCTCCTCCAACCCGATCCCGATGCGCTCGTGGGCGCGGGCGTCTCGCTCTGGTTCGAAGCAGCCGACCGTGACGCCTTCGACTCGCTGATCGGTCACGCTCGCAGCGGCGGCGCCACGATCGCGGAGGAACCCACCTGGAACCCCCTCGCCCACCATCACCAGTCGACGCTGATCGATCCCGACGGCTACATCGTCATCGTCAACACCCCGTTCGATCCGACAGCCTGACGTTTCGGTGATCCGGATCCGGCGGCGGCGGCCGCGGAGCAGTGGTGTGGGGCAAGTGGGTTAGGGTCGTCGGGCATGAGATCCATGCGCGGTCTACTGGCATGTGTCTTGGTCGTCGTGCTCGCCGGATGCGGTGGTGGATCAGCAAAGAGCGCGATTTCCAGCACCGTCACGTCGGCGCCCGCCACAACGGTCCCAGCGACTTCAACGGTGAGCTCGTCCGGGACGTCCGTTCCTGGCAATGGCGCGACCGTCGGTTTGGCCCCGTTCACATGGGCGGCCTTGCAGTTGTTCGCTGTGTCCGGTCGACAGAAGCCGCAGGTGGAACTCGCGCCGCCTCCTGCTCCTTCGCCCGGCGACACCGGCTACTACGGCTGCACGAAGCTCTCCGCTGATGATTTCACGGCGGCCATCGGTCGACCTTTCGGTGGCCCACGCCCCAATGGCGGCAAACCGGCGTACGGGACTCAACCGGCGTACAGCGACTGCTTGTATCAAACTGACGACGCCCTCGCGCCCACCTGGTTCTACCTGTCGCTCACCGTCGCCACCTACTCCAGCGCCGATGCCGCCACGCAGGCCCTGTACCAGTACTACGGGGACACCCCGAAAGCGAACATTCCCGGCATCGGTGAGGGGGCGTTCATCTTCCCCAGCGGCACACCCGCCTACGTCGCGGTAGGTGCCGATGTCGTCCAACTCGACCTCATCATCCCGAAGGGCACCGACAGAGCGAGCCTGTTCATGACGCTGATGCGTGACGTCGCCAGCCACGCCGACAACCCGGCGCCCACCCCGACCCCTCCGGTACCCGGTCCGAACGACCTCGACCCCTGTCTCCTGACCGCGGCCGAGATGCAGGCGATCTTCCACAGCGGACCCGTCACTGTGCAGCGCGTGTTCGCCGACAACCCCCTTGACTTCGCCTGCTCCTACCTGTTGATACCGAGCCTGCAGTACTCCATCGTCATCGACACGGTCAGCTACGCCGCACTTGCCACGAATCCCACCGCACTACGGGATCGCTACGTCGCCGATCGGCAGTCGTTCAGCTCGGTCACCGACATCCCCGGATTGGCCCTGCCGTCAGCAGCGACCGCGGCACCGGGATTCGCGAACGTGTGGGGTTTCGGCGACAACTCGTACGCTGAAGTCGCCGACGCCGGTCCCCCACAGAGCCCGGGCGGAAGCGGACCGACGTCCACCAGCAAACCGATGCCCCCCATCCCGCTGGTCGACTTCAAGACCCCCATCCCCGACCAGGCGTTCCTGGTCAGCATCATCCCGACCCCCGGTCTCACAGGCAGCTCCGTCTGTGGCACGGCCGGCGTCCGATGCGCCGCTGACGCACACTTTGCCGTCACAGGTCAAGGCGAACAACTCAACCAATAGGGTGCGGTGGGTCCTCCTCCTGGGAACTGCTCAGTGCTCGTGAGCCGACAAGACCGATGAAGTTCGCTCCCTGTTCCTTCCAACCCGCGAACAACTCGTAGTCGACGCCCTCGCTCCTGAGCGGATCCGCTAAGATCATTCTCATGATCACTGGCGACACCCTGGCCACGCTGAGGCGCCGTGCCGGCCGCACCCAGTCGGAGGTCGCGGTCGCCGCAGGCATTCCCGCGTCGGTGCTCAGCGCGTATGAGCGCGGGCGACGTCAGCCCAGCCTGGCCAACGCTTCACGCATCATCGACGTGCTCGGCTTCGCGGTGAAGTTCGACTTCGTTCTCGACCCTGCAGAGCAGGCTCGCCGATTGCACGATGTGCTCGAACTGGCCGAGGCACTCCCGTATCGACCCCGACCGCTTGCCTCGGCGCGACGATGACTGCGCCTCCGACCCGACTCGTCGATCGCGTCGTTGCCGTCAGCGAGTCGCTCGAGCAGTCCGGCATCCCGTGGGCTCTCGGTGGCGCCCTCGCCCTTGCGTACGCAACGAACGAACCGCGAGGCACCCGCGACATCGATGTGAACGTGTTCGTCAGCTCGGTGAACGCAGCCGCGGTGTTCGCCGCGCTGCCCGCTGGTGTGGCGTTCACCGATGCCGACGTGGTGGAGGCCGGCATGCGCGATCAGGTGCGCCTCTGGTGGGACTCGACACCGATCGATGTGTTCTTCGCCGCCGATCAGTTCCACCGAGATGTGGCATCGCGTTGCCGCGTCGTCCCGTTCGAAGGTCACCGCATCAACGTCCTGTCGGCCGAGGACCTCGCTGTGTTCAAAGCGCTGTTCGACCGCACCAAGGACTGGGCCGACATCGACGCGATGGTCGAGAGCCACGCCATCGATCTCCAGCTTGCTGCTGATCGACTCGGCGGTCTGCTCGGCGCGGACCCACGTGTCGGTCGGTTGCGAACGCTCACCGTTCGCTGAACGAACGCGAGGCGACAACACCGGGGTCGAGTTCGCCGCGGCAGTCTGGCTACTTCTGAGCCCGGCGCCGGGCGCGGACCTGCTTGTGGAGCGCGTCCGCGGCCACCACCAGCGGAGCGGCAAGGCACGCTGCTGCGAACGGGATGGCGGCGGGGATCGCCTGACCGAGCAGGCGGGCGAGCGGCCCGATCAGCAGGAACGCTGCCAGCGCGGTGAGCTCGAATCCGACCGCCCACAGCAGTCCGCGATTCGAACGCCAGCCGAGGGCCCACGGCGGCTTCGTCGCGCTACGACACGCGAACGCGTTGGCGGACTGCCCGATGATGACTGCAGCGAAAGCCGCGCCGGATGCAGCGAACAGTGCGTGTCCGGTGGGGAAGCTGTCGCCCGGTCGCCAACCGGCCACCACCAGGGCGACGAGGAACACGCCCATCTCGACGGTTGCTTCGGTGAGCCCGAGCACGGCGAAGGCACGGATCACCAGGCCACGGTCGATGATGTGCCGACCCGCCATCGGGCGCTCCAGGAGCCCCGGACTCGCGGCTTCGTTTCCGAGGGCGAGCGCGGGGAGCAGATCGGTGCCGATGTCGAGGCAGAGGATCTGCAACACGCCCAGGGCCAGCGGGAATCGGCCGCCCGACAGCGCCCACACGACGAACGGGGTCAGCTCGGCGACGTTGTCGGTCAGGTGATAGGTGAGGAAGCGGTGGATGTTGGCGAACGTCGTCCGTCCCTGCTCGACGGCCGCGACGATCGTCGCGAAGTCGTCGTCGAGGAGCACGAGATCGGCCGCCGCGCGGGCGACGTCGGTACCGCTCCTGCCCATCGCGATGCCGATGTCCGCGGCCTGCAGGGCCGGCCCGTCGTTGACTCCGTCTCCGGTCATGGCAACGACATGTCCGCGGGCTTGGAGCGCTCGCGCGATGTCGAGCTTGTCCTTGGGGGAGACGCGGCTGACGACCACGCCGTCGTAGTCCAACAGCTCGCCGAGCTGGGCGACGTCGTTCGGGAGATCGTGGCCCAGCAGAACTCGTTCGTCGCCGACGATGAACCCGACCTGGCGCGCGATGGCGAGCGCTGTCGCCGGGTGATCTCCCGTGAGCATCGCCAGCTTGATCCCGGCGGCGCGCGCCGCAGCGATCGCTTCGCCGACGCCTGCACGCGGAGGATCGTGCAGCCCGATGAGGCCGAGGAGCTCGAGGTCGGCTTCCGCGCGGTCCGCATCAGCACCACTGGGCACCCCGGCCATCGGCCGGCGCGCGACGGCGAGGACGCGCAGCCCTCGTTCCGCGAACTGCGTCAGCGCCGTCGAGGCCTCGTCGCCGACCAGGCCGGGGCAGCGCGGCAGCACCGCATCCGGCGCACCGGTCACCATCAACATCGTCGCCGTCACGACAGACTCGCGTCGCCGCACAGGATCGAACGCATAGCGCCGCAGGACCGGCTCGCGCGGTACCGGTGCCGTGGCGGAGCGCGTCAGGCGTCGTGCCAGCGCGTCGATCGCGGCCTCCATCGGATCGCCGACGGCCGACCAGCTGGTGCCGTCGAAATCGACACGGCCCTGCCCCGTCGTCACTGCGGTGATGGACAGTTCGATCGCGGCGACGATCGCTTCGGGGTCGCCGTCGACGATGCCGACCGGCGCGTATCCCTCGCCCATGATCCGCACCTCGCCGCACGGTGTCCAGACAGCGGTCACGGACATCTGGTTGCGGGTCAGCGTGCCCGTCTTGTCCGTGCAGATGAAAGTCGTCGAGCCCAAGGTCTCGACTGCCTCCAGCCGCCGGACGAGCGCGTTCCGCTTGGCCATGCGCTGTGCGCCCATCGCCAGCGACAACGTCACCGTTGGCAGCAGGCCTTCCGGCACGAGCGCCACCGTCACACCCACCGCGAACAGAAAGCCGGTGCGAGCAGGGCTGCCGACCAGCATGGCGACACCGAAGAACCCGGCGCCGGCGACGACCGCGACGACCGCGACGATGCGCACGATCCGGCTCAGCTCGTGCGCCAGAGGGGTGCGCGGACGTTTCGCGCTCGATGTCATCCGCGCGATGCCGGCCAGTTGCGTCGACACACCGGTCGCGGTGACGAGACCCTCGCCTGCACCGGCGGTCACGTAGGTGCCGGCGAACGCCACATCACCCACTCCCACCGAGACGGCCACGCTCTCACCGGTGAGCATCGACGCATCCACCGCCACGCCGTCGGCCTTGCCCAAAGTCAGGTCGGCCGGCACTCGATCGCCCGGCGACAGCACCACGACGTCGCCGACGACGACCTCGGCAACGTCGATCATCTGCGGCTGACCATCGCGCCTCACGACGACATCGGCCGGCAGCAGATCCTGCAAGCGCTCCGCGGCGCGTTCGGCACGCTGCTCCTGCACGAACGCGAAGACGCCGTTGATCAGGATCACGATGCAGATCGCCACCCCCAACTGCGCCATCCCGGCGATGACGGCCAGCCCACCCGCGACCCACAGCATGAGCGCGAAGAAGTGCGTGAACTGGCCGACCAACTTGCGGAAGATGTGCGGCGCGGCCGGGGTCGGAAGCCGGTTCGGTCCATCCACTCCGAGTCGCCGCGCTGCCTCGACCGACGTCAGCCCGGTGGACATCCCGATCGATTCGGACATCGGCACGATTCTCCACATCGCAGGCATCGTTCGGATACTCGGGCTCGCGTGCTGCGCCCCGAATCATCCCACGTCGTGTTCGACCTGAAGTAGGGCCGACGGTCACACCGTATGGCGGGATCCGCCACTCACGCTCCAATCGGGTCCATCCATTTGGCCGATGGCGGAACAGGTACTAGGTGAGGTGCCTGTGACTGCTCGAGCGTGTCCGGGAACAGGTCCTTCGGCCCTAGGCGTCGACGGCTGGATCGATGAGTCTCGGAGTGTGCGACTGGAGATCACGCGGCGGGCCGATCTGGCGATTCGGGCCTTGGCCGTGCTCGGGAGGTCACCTGGGCGCGTGAAGGCGTCGGTGTTGGCCGAGGCGCTGGGCACCACCGTGTCGTTCGTGCCGCAGATCCTCGGGCCGCTGGTGCGCGCCGGTTGGGTGCAGTCAGATCCTGGGCCGACTGGCGGCTACCGCTGTCGGGTTCCGCTCGGCGACGTCAACGTGCTGCAGGTGATCGAAGCCGTCGATGGGGCGACCGACATCGGGCGCTGCGTGGTTGCTGATCGGCCGTGCCAGGCGGCCGATCCGTGTGTGTTGCACGTGGCCTGGGCTGCGGCTCGCAACGAACTTGTGGGCGTGTTGCAGTCGACGCCGATGTCGGGTGTCGAATCGGCGGTGGTGTGATGACGGCAACACAGTCGGAGCACGTGGTGGGCGAGCGCGCTGGTTGGCGGACGGTGGCGATGCCGAGTGAACACGGTGGCTGGGGTCTGACCCTGGAGCCCGTGTTGCTCGGCCTGATCGTCGCATGGTCGGGTGCCGGTGTGGCGTTGGGTGTTGCTGCCTTCACCGCGTTCTTGCTGCGAACACCGGCCAAGTTGGTGGCGGTCGACGTCCGGCGCGGTCGTTGGCTCGACCGATCTCGCCTTGCGCTGCGGATCGCGATCGTCGAACTGGTCGTGCTCGGATCGGCAGCCGCGTGGGCACTTGCCAGTGCGGGTTGGTCGTGGCTCGCCCCTGTGGCGATTGCGAGCCCGCTCGTGGCGGTCGAGTTGTCGTTCGACGTTCGTAGCCGAGGCCGCCGGCTGCTGCCTGAGCTGTGTGGTGCCGTCGGCATCGCGGCCGTCGCCGCGTCGATCGTGCTGGCAGCAGGCCGCGGTGACGGGCTCGCCGTCGGCGTGTGGCTCGTGTTGGCCGCTCGTGCTCTCGGGGCGATCCCGTTCGTGCGTGTGCAGATCATGCGCCTGCGTCGTGGTCAGGGACCTGTGTGGCAGAGCGACGTTGCCCAGGTGATGAGCATCGCGGTCGCGGCAGCGGCGGTGATCGGCGACAGGCGGTTGCTGGCCGGCCTGGCCGGTGTCGTGATGTTGGCGGTCACGCAGTCGTCGTGGGTTCGACGGGTGCCGATTCCGGCGAAGCAGGTTGGTCTGCGACAGATGGCAATAGGGCTCGCCTTGGTCGCGGTGACGGCGGTCGGGGTGCTCTGGTGAACCGACGTCGTGCGTGTCGTTCGAGAAGGAGAAGCAGATGGTGAAGATCGATGTGTCGACGACGTTGGCCGAGGCGGTCGACGCGTTTCCGCCGTTGGGGCGCGAGTTCGAGCGTCGCGGCCTGGACTACTGCTGCGGCGGTGGCCGCTCGCTCGGCCAGGCGTGCGCCGAGATCGGTGTGGATCCGGACGTCACCGTGGCCGAGCTCGCGGCAGTGGCCGCGGCAATGGCAACGACGTCGGGGTCCGTGGCGTGGACGACCATGTCGGCAGATGTGCTGGTCGATCACCTCGAGGCCACCCATCACCGCTATCTGTGGGACGAGATGCCGAGGGTGACCGCACTGGTCGACAAGATCGTGGCTGTCCACGGCGGCCGACATCCCGAGCTCGTGGAGGTCGCCTCCTGCTTCGGAAAGGTGCGCGCCGATCTCGAACCCCACATGCTGAAAGAGGAGCGCATGTTGTTCCCGATGATCCGCGAACTGGCAACCTCCACCGGCATGCCGTCGTTCCACTGCGGTTCGCTGCGGAACCCGATCCCGGTGATGCTGAGCGAACACGACGCTGTCGGCGATCTGCTCGCCCGGCTCCACCGCCTGACCGCCGGCTACACACCCCCGGCGGACGGCTGCGCCTCATATGCGGCGTGCTTCGCGGCGATGGCGGAGCTGGAGTCCGACACTCACCTGCACATCCACAAGGAGAACAA
>PMCN01000109.1 GCA_003154135.1 Acidimicrobiaceae bacterium | reverse complement strand
ACCTGACGGCTGCGGTTGCCCTTGGCCAGCATCACGAAGCTGCCACCGGCGGCCTGGAACTCGTCGACGTAGCCGTCCATGCGTCCGGCAGTGGTGGGGCCGAACGAGCCGCTCGCCATGCCCGCGGGCGTCTTCGCCGGGCCCGCGTAGTACACCGCGAAGTCCTTGAGGTACTGCGGCATCGGCTCGCCGGCGTCGAGGCGCGCCTTGATCTTGGCGTGCGCGATGTCGCGGGCCACCACCATCGGGCCGGTGAGCATCACGCGGGTCTTCACCGGGTACTTGCCCAGCTCGGCGCGGATGTCGGCCATCGGTCGGTTGAGGTCGATGTGCACCACCGCTGCGTCGGCCAGGTCGTCGTGGGTGATGTCCGGCAGGAAGCGTGCCGGGTCGGTCTCGAGCCGCTCGAGGAACACGCCGTCGCGGGTGATCTTGCCGAGCGCCTGGCGGTCGGCGCTGCAGCTGACGGCCATGCCCACGGGACACGACGCGCCGTGGCGCGGCAGNNCCGCCGAACTGGGCGCCGATGCCCGTCTCCTGCGAGAGCTTCAGCACCTTGGCCTCGAGTTCGACGTCGCGGAACGCGTGACCCAGCGCGCTGCCCTCGGTGGGCAGGCCGTCGAGGTAGTGGGCGCTGGCGAGCTTCGCCGTCTCCACCGCGAGCTCGGCGCTCGTGCCGCCGATCACGACAGCGAGGTGGTACGGCGGGCAGGCAGCCGTGCCGAGGGTCTTCATCTTCTCGAACAGCCAGGGCAGCAGGGTCTTCTCGTTGAGGAGCGCCTTGGTCTCCTGGAACAGGTAGCTCTTGTTCGCGCTGCCGCCACCCTTGGCCATGAACAGGAACTTGTACACGTCGCCGTCGATCGCGCTGATCTTGATCTCGGCCGGCAGGTTGTTGCCCGTGTTGACCTCGTCGTACATGGTGAGCGGCGCCATCTGGCTGTAGCGCAGGTTGCTCGTCTGGTAGGTGTTGAACACGCCGCGAGCGATGGCCTCCTCGTCGCCCCCCACCCGGTGCTCGTTGCCCGTGAAGACGAGCTGGCCCTTCTTCGCCTTGACGATCGCCGTGCCCGTGTCCTGGCACATGGGCAGCACGCCACCGGCGCTGATCGCTGCGTTCTTCAGCAGGTCGAGCGCGACGAATCGGTCGTTGTCGCTGGCCTCGGGGTCGTCGAGGATCTTCGCCAGCTGCGCCAGATGGCCGGGCCGCAGGAAGTGCGCGATGTCGCGCATGGCCTCCTGGGTGAGCAAGGTGATGACGGCCGGATCGACCACCAACATGGTGCCCAGCGGGGTGTCGACGGTGCTCACGCCTTCGGTGGTGACGAGCCGGTACTCGGTGTCGTCGTGGCCGATGGGGAGCAGCTCGGTGAACTCGAACTCAGGGGTCGCAGCCATGCCCTCAGGCTACGCCCCACCTCCGTCCCCGCCCTCGTCCCCGCCCCCGTTTCGCGCTCGTCTCGGCGCTGTCTCGGCGCTCGTGTCAGCGGGTGACCACCAAGGATGGTGGTCACCCGCTGACAGGAAGCGACTGACGGAGGGTGCGCACGACGTGAGCCGGGTCGTCGATGACATCGGCGGTGGTGAACTCGAGCACGAGGAGGCCTCGTTGCTGGAGCTCGTTGCGCCGATGCGCGTCCTTTCGGCGGTCGCTGTCGGTGGAGTGACCGTGGCGACCGCTCACCTCCACGACGACTGTTGACCCGAACAGGAAGTCGACGCGCATCGGCCGGTCGCCCGCTCGTTTGAAGGTCACCTGGGTTGTGGGCCGGGGAAGCCCGCTCCGGCGGACGAGTTGCAGGAAACGTCGTTCGAGGAACGACTCGCCACCGGAGTCGAGGATCAGTTCGCGCATGAGGGAGCACCCGGTGCGTCCGGTGCCGCTCAGCCGTCGCAGCGTCGCGCGCAACGAGACGAGCGAGGTGCGCCGGAGCCGGATCGCGCTGTCGATCGACCGCTCGATGTCGCGCGCCGACACGCCGCTGCCGGCGAGGTCGACCAGCGCACGAGCAGCGTTCGAGGTCCGCAGGCCGGCATGACGTGTGACGTCATGGTCCGACCAGCGAGTCGATGAGTGCACGATCATCCATTCGGCTGACGACCGGCGACGGCGCGGGACGAGGAACTCCGCCACCCACGGCTCGTCGACCTCGACCCCCAACCACCACAGCGCGGTCGATCCGAAGAGCGCGGATCGGCTTCCCAGCCAGTCGAGCCCGGCGCGCACCTGCATGTCGAGCGTGAGCTCGACGGGAGCCGGGCGGAAGTGTCGCGGTGTCACCGGCACCCACCACCCTGCGTCCTGCATCCGCTGCCACCGTGCGGCCGAGATGCCCAGCGCCTCGACGTCGGCCGTCGTCACCATCTGATGTTGCCGGCTGGCTCGCATCGCGAGTGAGAGGTCGTTCCCCACACCGTCACTGGGCACAGCGACCCGCCCCCACCGGCAATCAACCACCACGACCACCACCCGCACCACCAGCAGCCGCTCGTGTCAGGGGCTGATCTCCACCATTGGTGGTCACGCGCTGACACGAGCCGGAGAGTCGCGGGAATTGGGGGGCTGCGGGGTTA
Organism: Acidimicrobiaceae bacterium; assembly: GCA_003154135.1. Lineage (GTDB taxonomy): Bacteria > Actinomycetota > Acidimicrobiia > Acidimicrobiales > Ilumatobacteraceae > UBA668. The sequence continues at coordinate 7,587 of PMCN01000109.1, read as the reverse complement.
CTTGAGGCGGTGGGGTGGGGCGGTGGCGGGGTCGAGGGGCCACTGGTGCTTCGGGTAGCGGCCGGCCATGTCCTTGCGCACGTCGGCCCACGAGCCGGCCCAGAACCCGGGCAGATCGCGGGTGATCTGGACGGGACGGTCGGCGGGGGAGAGCAGTTCGAGCGCGAGGGCCACGCGCCCACCGGCCACCGACGGGTGCGTGCGCGTGCCGAAGAGGTCCTGCACGCGCACCGAGGCGGTGGGGATGTCGCGCGAGTAGTCGATGGGCACCGCACGCCCGTTGGCGGTGGTGAGAACCGGCGGGGCGAGCTCGGCCAAGCGCGAGGAGGCATCCCAGTCGAGCCGCGCCGACAGGAGCATCTCGGTGTCGAGGCGGCCGAGGTCGACTGCGCCGGTGGAGTGCTGCAGGAACGGCGCCAGCCAGTCGTCGAGCGATGCGACGAGAGTGCGATCGCTCCAGTCGGGCCACTCGTCGCCGAACGTCTGGCGCAGGAACGCCACGCGGTGCCGCAACGCCGTCGCCCGATCGGACCAGCCGAGGGCAGCGAGCCGAGTGGCGCGCACGCGCTCGATGAGTGCGGCCACTGTGTCGGGCCCGGACGATGCGGCGCGCACCTGCTCGTCGAGCAGCATGCCGCCCAGGCGCGTCTCGACGCGCTCGACGAGGTCGTCGCGCGCCTTGTCCCACACGAGCAGCACTCGCCGCTCGATCTGGTCGGCCAAGGCGGCGATGAGCTCGTCGGTGTCGAGCGCGGCGCCGATGCGGATGCGGGCGTTGTCGCGCTTGCCGTCGAGGTCGGCCGCAACCACGAACCGTTCGTGCGCGAGCGGGTCGGTCGGGGGTGTCCACGCCGACGAGCCGGTGCGCAGCTGGAACTGCCCCGGCTGGCTGCGTCGCACCGCCACGCGGTCGGGGTACGCGAGTGCCAGCACCGCGCCGCTGTGCTCGGGTCGCACGGCGTCGAAGTCGAGTCGTATGCCGGCGCGGCGGGCGAGGTCGACGGCCCGGTCGCGTACCCGTCGCACGTCGCGCATGTCGGCCTGGTCGTGGTGCAGGCGACTGCACAGCACCGCCACGCGCAACGACAGGTCGGCGGGTAGGTCGTCGGGTCGACCGCGGAACACGTCGCGCTCGTCGAGCAGGGCTGCCACCAGGCAGGCGAGTCCGGCGTCGTGCGGCGCTGCGCCGTCGACCATGCACGCCAGCCGCGGATGCAGAGGCAGCGCGAGCATGCGTCGCCCGCGCTCGGTGGGCCGACCCTGTGCGTCGAGCGCGCCGAGCCGGTCGAGCAGCTCGACACCCTGTTGCAGCGTGCGTGTGGGCGGTTGGTCGGCGAACCGCAACTGGGCGATCGGAGTGCCCCACGCAGCGATCTCGAGCGCGAACCCAGTGAGGTCGACCTGTGTGATCTCGGCCTCGAGGTGCGCACGCCGCGTGGTGTGCTCGAGCTTGCTCCACAGCCGGTACGCGGCTCCGGGTTCGGTGCGGCCAGCGCGGCCCGCCCGCTGGTCGGCCGATGCGCGGCTCGTGCTCACCGTGGTGAGACGGCTCATCCCGGTGCGCTGGTCGAAGCGCGGCACGCGGGCGAGGCCGGCATCGACCACCACGCGCACACCGTCGACGGTGAGCGACGACTCGGCGATGTCGGTGCTGAGCACCACCCGGCGCCTGCCCGCCGGCGATGGCGCGAGTGCATGGTCCTGCTCGCCGAGGGACAGCGCGCCGGCCAGCGGACGCACGTCGACGTGGTCGGGCAGTGTGCCGGCCAAGAGCGACTGCACGCGGCGGATCTCGCCGATGCCCGGCAGGAACACGAGCACGTCGCCGGTCTGCTCACGCACCGCTCGCTGGACGAGCGCAGCCATCGACTCCTGCACGCGGTCGTTCTTGGCCATGGGCGCCCACACCATCTCGACAGGGTGCAGCCGGCCGTCGCTGTGGGCGATGGGTGTCGCAGCACCGAGCACGGCGAGGAGCCCTTTGGTGTCGGGCGTGGCGCTCATCGCCAGCACCCGCAGATCGGGGCGCAGCGTCGCACGCGCGTCGAGCGCCAGCGCAAGCCCGAGATCGGTGGGCAGGTTTCGTTCGTGCACCTCGTCGAAGACCACCAAGCCGCACCCGTCGAGCGTGGGATCGTGCTGCAGACGGCGGGTGAGGACCCCCTCGGTGACCACTTCGATGCGCGTGCGTGGTCCGATGTGGCGCTCGTCGCGGGTCTGGTAGCCGACGGTGTCACCCACTCGCTCGCCGAGCAGCGACGCCATGCGCTGCGCGGCCGCCCGCGTGGCCAACCGGCGAGGTTCGAGCATCACGATGCGCTGCGTGCCCAGCCATGGCTCGTCGAGCAGCAGCAGCGGTACGACGGTGGTCTTGCCGGCGCCCGGGGGCGCGACGAGGATGGCCTCGGTGCCGGTGCGGAGCGCCTCGACGACGGCGGGCAGCGCTTCGAGGACCGGCAGATCCGGCGGCTCGAAGGGCACCGTGGCTCAGCCCTGGGCGGGTGTGCCGCGGAACGGCGAGGGGTCGCCGGGCGCGGGGATGGTGGGTGCGAGCCACGCCGTGTTGTCGGCGATGTCCTTGGCGACACGCCGCCACTCGGCAGGGTCCCAGCCCTCCGCGGACTCGACGTTGCCGTTGCCCTGCACGAACACGAACGCGGGCAGGGTGGCGACCCCGACACCGCGAACGAACGACCGGTCGGGGTCGCAGAACACGAGGAACTCGTCGACCAGCGGCCCCAGGAACTGCTTGGCCTCGTCGGCCGTGCACGTGACGACCAGGTTGACCCGCACGTCGGCTCCCCGGAACGCGTCGAGGATGCGTGTGGCGGTGTGCAGCACCCACGAGCTCTCGTTGGTGAACGGGTCGAGCACCACGCTGGCCAGATGGAACGTGGTGACCCATTCTTCGAGAGGGCGCGTCTCGCCGCCGATGCTCGTGAGGTTGGTGGTGAGGGCGACGGTGCTGGCCACGAGGAGCAACGGTAGCGCGCGAGCCCTTCGCCACCGCATCTCGTCGGGGCGCGATGGTCGAGATGGGGGTAGGTTCCACCTCGTGCACCCCATCGAACGGCTCCGCTACCTGGCGAGGTCGAGTGGTGCCGACCAGCGGGTGCTGGTGGGCGAGACAGCCTCGGCCCTGCGCGGCCTCGGGCTCGACGCCGCCGGTCTCGTGGTGAGCTGCCGCCGCATCGTGGAACGGCACCCCACGTCCGGCCCGCTCTGGTGGCTGTGTGCGCACGTGCTCACTTCGGCCGACCCGTACAGCACGGCCAGAGACCTCGCGTCACGTCTCGACGACGACCCGACGCCCGAGGTGCTCATCGGCACGCTGCCTCCCGATGCCACGGTGTGCGTGGTGGGTTGGCCCGATCTCGCCGGTGAGGCGCTGCTCCGCCGCGGCGATCTCACCGTGCTCGCGGTCGACGCGTTCGACCAGGGCGCCGCGTTCGTCCGCCGACTCGATCGCGCCGACGTGGTGGCCGAAGTGGTCGAAGCCGGCGGTGTGTCGGCCGCTGTGCTCGCCGCCGACGTGGTGCTGGTCGAGGCACTCGCGGCGAGCATCTCCGAGATCCTCGCCGCTCCCGGGTCGCGTGCGGCAGCCTCGGTCGGCTACTGCAGCGAGGTGCCGGTGTGGGCCGTCCTCGGCCGTGGCCGATGCCTGCCCGACGCGGCGTTCGCGTCGATGGCGCAGCGCGTGGCCGACGTGCGCGTGCCCTGGCTGGCCGAGGCCGACGTGGTGCCGCTGGGGCTCGCGTCGCACATCGTCGACGAGACCGGTCTTGCGTTCGTCGAGGAAGCCGTGCTCGCACCGGAATGCCCGCTCGCGCAGGAACTGCTGCGATCGAACGGGCACTGACCGGCCGGTACCGACGCACCATGTACGGCCACGCCGACTTCCAAGGCACCACCGGTCTCGGCATGCTGACCGATCAGTACGAGCTGTCGATGGTGAGCTCGTCGCTGAGGTCGGGGCACGCGAGCACGTCGTGCGTGTTCGAGGTGTTCACCCGCCACCTGCCCATCGGGCGGCGGTACGGCGTGGTGTGCGGCACCGCCAGGCTGCTCGACGCGATCGATGCCTTCCGGTTCACCGACGACGACATCGCCTGGCTCGTCGAGCACCGCGTGATCGATGGCCCCACCGTCGAGTTCCTGCGCGGGTACCGCTTCAGCGGGCAGGTCGAGGGCTATCCCGAGGGCGAGGTGTACTTCCCGTACTCACCCATCCTCACCGTTCGTGGCTCGTTCGCCGAGTGCGTGGTGCTCGAGACGCTGGTGCTGTCGATCCTGAACCACGACTGCGCGGTCGCTGCCGCGGCCGCCCGCATGGTCACCGCGGCCGGCGGCCGCTCGCTCATCGAGATGGGCAGCCGGCGCACCAACGAGATGGCCGCCACCGCCGCCGCGCGCGCTGCCCACCTCGCGGGCTTCGACGCGACGTCGAACCTCGCCGCCGGACGCCTGTACGGCATCCCGACGACAGGTACCGCGTCGCACGCCTCGGTCCTGCTGTACAGCAACGAGACCGACGCGTTCCACGCTCAGGTGGCGGCGCTGGGCCCGGGCACGACGTTGCTCGTCGACACCTACGACATCTCACGCGGCATCGAGCATGCAGTCGAGGTTGCCGGGCCTGCGCTCGGAGCGATCCGCATCGACTCCGGCGACCTGGTGGTGATGGCCCGCCAGGCGCGGGGACAGCTCGACCGGTTGGGCAACACGGGCACGCGCATCGTGGTGAGCGGCGACCTCGACGAGCACTCCATCGCCGCGCTCGCTGCGGCACCCGTCGACGTGTACGGCGCGGGCACCGCGGTCGCGCTGGGGTCGGGTGAGCCGACGGCGAGCCTGGTGTACAAGATGGTGGAGGCCGACGGGCGGGCAGTGGCGAAGCGCTCCGATCGCAAGGCCTCGTACGGTGGTCCCAAGACGGGCCACCGGGCCTACCGATCGTCGGGCACCGCCACCGATGAGGTGGTCGTCGTGGGGCCTGCGCGCCACCAGGACGCGAGTGCCGAACGTGCCGCCCGCGAGCACTTCGAGCTGCGCCGCGTCACCGAGTCGCTGATGGTCGACGGTGAGCGCACAGCGGCCGGTGCGGCCGATCTCGACCACGGCCGGCGGCGCCTGGCGGCCTGCCTGACCACCCTGCCGTGGGAGGGTCTGTCGTTGAGCCGAGGTGAACCGGCGTTGCCCACGCAGTTCGTGGTCGAGGCCGCTGGTGGCATGCTGGACGCATGACCGTCATCAAGATCAACGCGCTCACCGTTCCCGCCGAGATGGGGGAGGAGGTGGCTCGTCGCTTTGCCGCCCGCGTCGGTGCGGTCGATGGTCACGACGGGTTCGAGGGCTTCGAGCTGCTGCAGCCCACCGACGAGCGCACGACGTGGCTCGTCGTCACCCGCTGGCGCGACGACGAATCGTTCCAGGCGTGGCGCGCGTCGGCGTCGTTCGGCCATGGCCACCGCGCGCCCGATGGTGAGGCCGCTCCTGCGCCGATGCCCATCCAGGCCGAACTGTGGTCGTACACCGTGGCCGTCGCCACCGCCGGCTGATGAACCGGCACAGCATCGAGGTGCGCTCGGCGGCAGGTAGCCGTGCGACGATCAGTTCCGTCGCGGTTGCGGGCAGCGCGGCCACCGCGGGTTCGGTCGCCGTAGCGGGCAGTGTTGCCACGTCGGGTTCTGTGGCCGTCGCAGGCAGCGCAGCGACCGCGGGCTCCGTGGCCATCGCCGGCAGCGCGGCCACGGCGGGCAGCGTGCTCGTCGTGGGCAGCGCAGCAACTGCAGGCAGCGCGGGTGTGCGATGGAGCCTGCTCACGGTGTTCGGCGCCGGCATCCGTGCGTGCGTGGCCACCCTCGCGTGCGTCCGCTGCACCCGGTGCGTTGCGTGTGTCGGCTGCATCGACTGCGTCGACTGCGTGGGTTGCATCGGCTGCGTGGGCCTGCGCGGTGCAGTGGGCGTTCGCGGCAAGCGGGCTCTCACCGCGGCCTGACAGGGAGCAAGCGACCGACCTGGCAAGCCACAGGTCAGCGCTGGCCGGCCCGCGCTGGCACCGTGCCGGCGGCATCGGCGAGGCGCGCGGCCACACCGGCGAGGTCGTGGTCGACGAGGCCGACCGTGACGCGCAGCGACGGTTCGTCGGGCCGCACCATGAACGGTTCGCCGGGTGCAGCACCGATTCCCTGCGCGGCCAGGGTGAGCAGTGACGAACGCTCGTCGGCCACCTGCACCCACAGGTTGATGCCGTCGGTGCCGGTGAAACCCACGCCCGCGGCGGCGAGCACGTCGGTGACGGCGCGACGACGTTCGGCGTACACGTCGCGGGCCGCGGTGACTGCCGCGACGGTGGGTTCGTGGTCGAGCATCTCGAGCAGCACGGCCTGCAGGATGCGGCTGCTCCAGCCCGGGCCCAGGAGGCGCCGGTTGGCAACCGCGCTCACCACCGCGCCGGCCCCGCCGACCGCTGCGAGGCGCAGGTCGGGACCATGGCTCTTCGAGTAGCTGCGCACGTGCACGGTGCGGTCGGGCAGCCACGTGCCCAGGCTCACCAGCGAGCCGCTGGCGATGTCGCCGGAGTGGTCGTCCTCCACGATGACCGCCGCACTGGTGGACAGCGCAGCCGCCAGCTGCTGCGCCCGACCGTGGCTGAGCGTCACGCCGGTGGGGTTGTGCGCTCGAGGTTGCAGGAACACCGCGCTGACGCCCCGCGCGAGTGCGTCGGTGAGCGCATCGACGCGCATGCCTTCGTGATCGAGCCCGACGCCGATGACTTCGGCGCCGAGGAGGTCGAGCAGGTCGAGCAGCGGCGGGAACGTCGGGTGCTCGACCACCACGCGGTCGCCGAGTCGAACCACCACGCCGGCCACACGGTCGAGCGCGTCCATCGCCCCGTCGACCACGGTGAGCTCCTCGGGGGTGAACGGCCAGTCGGCGCGCAGGCGCTGATCGAGCCCGGGCAGCACCGGGTGGTCGAGGTAGCTGCTGGTGAGCGACTGACGGCTGACGCGGGCGATCACCGGGCCGAGGTCGGGCAGCAGTGCGGGGTCGGGTGTGCCGGTGCTGAGGTCGAGCGCGAAGTGGCCCGGGCCCTCGGTGACGCGCCGGTAGCGGCGGGGAGTGACGGGGCCCGTGGGTTGACGCACGAAGGTGCCCTGGCGTCCGCGGGCGTCGATGGCCCCGACGGCGGCCAGGGTCTGCCAGGCCTCGCTCACGGTGGTGGGCGACACGCCGAGCGACGTGGCCAGCTCGCGCACGGTGGGCAGGCGTTCGCCGACGGGCAGCGAGCCGTTGGTGATCATGCGGCCCACGGCAGCGGCGATGCCGCGGGCGCTGCGGTCGGTGATCTGGCCGGCGACGTCGTTGACGAACAACTGCTTCATTGTCCGGTAACAATACAACTATTGTCCGCCCTCGGGTGACACATTAGAGTCACGAGATGGCGAACATCGTGAGAGCAGCACTGCTGCAGACGGACTGGCCGGGCACCAAGGACGACATGCTCGACAAGCACGAGCAGGCGGTGCACGACGCGAAGGCCCAAGGGGCCCAGGTGATGTGCTTCCAGGAGCTGTTCTACGGGCC
>PMCN01000114.1:1962-3789 GCA_003154135.1 Acidimicrobiaceae bacterium | reverse complement strand
CCCATGTGGTCGAACAGCAGGAACGGGTCGAGGTGCGACAGCGTCGCAGTGGGGAAGGGGCGGCGGACGACGAACCCGTCACCCTCCACGGCCTGCTGGGCGCGGATCAGTCGGGCGACGGTGGCGGTCTTGGTGGTGCTCATGCCGTCTGCAACATGTTGCGCGCACAACATATTCCGACAGTGCCGACACCGTTCACGCGAGTGCCACCTGTGAGGCGATCACCTCGTGCTCCGGGGCGTTGCGCTCCCAGAGGACGGCACCGAGCACCGCCGTGACGACCCACAGCACTGCGATCACGCTCGCCGTGGTCATCATCGCCATCGCCACGCCGATGGGCCCGAAGCCCACCCAGCCGGCGAGCAGCTTGGGGAACACGACGAGCAACGTGAGCCGCGACCCGATGGTGCCGATCACCACTCCGGCTAGGCCGCACCAGGCCAGGTGGCGCCACGCCGCGTGCCCGGCCCTGATGAGGATGACGGGCGAGATCGACCACAGCACGAAGCCGGGAGCGAGCGAGATGGTGTAGAAGACCCAGTGGCCCGCCCCGTCGGCGTGGCCGCTCGTGATGACCGCGGTGAGCACGTACGTCCCGAGCAGCAGCACGAACCAGGCGGTGCCTCGCCACACTTCCGTCCAGAACGGCCACCGCTCGCGCCGGAAGGCCCGGGCATAGGTCTTGGCCACCTGCGACGACATCGGGATGCCCCAGAAGAGGAAGCCGGCCAGGCCCAGCACGGTCCAAGTGCTGCGCAAGCTGGCGCTGGTGCCGAACAGGCCCTGCACCACGCTGGCGCTCTGGCCCTTGAGGTCCATCCACTTGATCATGAAGTCGCCGAAGCTCAGGTTGCTGCTGAAGTCGCTCGCCCAGCTGTAGCCGATGAGCACCAGCGGGATGACCGTGGTGAACAGCTCGAGGGCGAGCAGCCCGGCCAGGTCGAGCCCTTCGATCTCGAAGAAGCGCTTCGTGCCGGCCACCACAGGCCCGAGCCGCTTCGACTCCTCCAGCTGTGCAGTGCGTGTGGCCAGCGTGTGCTCGGCCCTGGCGGCGATGCTCTTGGCGAGGTCGTCGAGCTTGTGCACGGCACCGTCGTGGTGCTCGTCGGTCGGCATGGGCCGAGTGTACGGCGGCCTTCGACGGCGGTCGGAACGATGCACCGAGATTGGGCTGGCGCGTCGGACGCACGACCCCGTAACATGTGTGTCACCGTTCGGGCCAGCGTCGTCCCGTGCGCCACCAGCCGTTCAACCGACTTCGTGGAAGCAGAACTCGATGCACACTTCACATCCCGCGGGTCTTCCCGCGCGCTCCGGTCTGTACGACCCCAGGTTCGAGCACGACGCCTGTGGCGTCTCGTTCGTGGCCAACATCAAAGGCGTCGCCAGTCGTGACATCGTCGCGACGGGCATCGGCGCGCTCTGCAACATGGAGCACCGCGGTGCCACCGGNNGCCGAGGCCGACACCGGCGACGGCGCGGGCATCCTCGTCCAGGTGCCCGATCGCTTCCTGCGCGCGGTGACCGGCTTCGCGCTGCCGCCCGTCGGCGCGTATGCAGTCGGCCTGGCGTTCCTGCCCGCCGATCCCAACGACGCCGAGAAGGCGCAGTCGGCCATCGAGGCCATCGTGGTCGACGAGGGTCTGCACGTGCTCGGCTGGCGCGAGGTGCCGGTCGACCCGACGTGCCTGGGTTCCACGGCCCGCGGCGTGATGCCCGGGTTCCGGCAGCTGTTCCTCGACGATCCGGTGACCTCCGGCGGCGGCGGTGCGGCCGGCATCGATCTCGACCGCAAGCTGTTCGTGGTGCGCAAGCGCATCGAGCACG
>PMCN01000114.1:383-1920 GCA_003154135.1 Acidimicrobiaceae bacterium | reverse complement strand
CACAACGGCGAGATCAACACCGTGCAGGGCAACCGCAACTGGATGCGCACCAGGGAGAGCCTGCTGGCGAGCGACCTGCTGCCCGGCCTCGAGCGCGCGTTCCCCATCTGCACCACCGGCGGCAGCGACTCGGCCAGCTTCGACGAGGTGCTCGAACTGCTGCACCTCGGTGGCCGCAGCCTGGCGCACGCGATGCTGATGATGATCCCCGAGGCGTGGGAGAACCACGACACGATGGATGCCCAGAAGCGGGCGTTCTACCGCTTCCACTCGTCGATGATGGAGCCGTGGGACGGCCCGGCGTCTGTGTGCTTCACCGACGGCACCGTGATCGGCGCAGTGCTCGATCGCAACGGTCTGCGCCCCAGCCGCTACTGGGTGCTCGACGACGACCGTGTGGTGCTCGCCAGCGAGGTGGGCGTCATCGATCTCGACCAGTCGAAGGTGGTGCGCAAGGGCCGCTTGCAGCCGGGCCGCATGTTCCTGATCGACACCGCGCAGGGGCGCATCGTCGACGACGAGGAGGTCAAGCGCGAGCTGGCCGAGGCCCAGCCCTACCAGCAGTGGCTCGACGACGGCCTGGTCGAGCTGGCGGAGCTGGCCGAGCGCGAGCACATCGTGTTCAGCCATCAGAGCGTGCTGCGTCGCCAGCAGGTGTTCGGCTACACCCACGAGGAGCTGAAGATCATCATCGGCCCGATGGCCAAGGCGGGCACGGAACCGCTCGGCTCGATGGGCACCGACACGCCCATCGCCGTGCTCAGCGAGCGGCCGCGGCTGTTGTTCGACTACTTCCAGCAGCTGTTCNNGCCATCCGCGAGGAGGTCGTCACCTCCGTCGGCACGTCGGTGGGGCCGGAGGCCAACCTGCTCGCCCCGGGGCCGCAGAGCTGCCGTCAACTGGTGCTGCCGTTCCCGGTCATCGACAACGACGAGCTCGCCAAGATCATCCACATCAACGACGCCGATCCTGGTGAGGCGGGCCAGTACCCGGAGCTGGCTGCGGTGGTGATCAGCGGGCTCTATCGCGTGGCCGGTGGTGGTCTTGCGCTGAAGCGTGCGCTCGACGCCATTCGCAGCGAGGCGAGCAAGGCCATCGCCGACGGTGCCCGCATCATCGTGCTCAGCGACCGCAACAGCGACGAGGTGTACGCGCCCATCCCCAGCCTGCTGCTCACCGCCGCCGTGCACCATCACCTCATCCGCGAGAAGCAGCGCACCAAGGTGGGCCTCATCGTCGAGTGCGGCGACGCTCGCGAGGTGCACCACATGGCGCTCCTCGTGGGCTACGGCGCAGGGGCGATCAACCCCTACCTGGCCTTCGAGAGCATCGAGGACATGGTGCGGGAAGACCTGCACGGCCTCGGTGGCATCGACCCGCACAAGGCCGTGAAGCAGTACATCAAGGCCGCGGGCAAGGGTGTGCTGAAGGTGATGAGCAAGATGGGCGTGAGCACCGTCGCCAGCTACACCGGCGCCCAGATCTTCGAGGCGATCGGCCTCGGCCACGACCTGGTCGACGAGTACTTCACCGGCAC
>PMCN01000114.1:0-335 GCA_003154135.1 Acidimicrobiaceae bacterium | reverse complement strand
CTCGTCGACGGGCTGTCGCACAAGGCGGCCACGTTGCGCGGACTGTTCGAGCTGCGCTCCGACCGACCGCCCGTGCCGATCGAGGAGGTCGAGTCGGTGGGCTCGATCGTGACGCGCTTCAGCACCGGTGCGATGAGCTACGGCAGCATCAGCGCCGAGGCGCACGAGACGCTCGCGATCGCGATGAACAGCCTGGGGGGCAAGAGCAACACCGGCGAGGGTGGCGAGGACAGCGACCGCCTGCACGACCCCCAGCGGCGCAGTGCCATCAAGCAGGTCGCCAGCGGACGCTTCGGTGTCACCAGCGAGTACCTGGTGAACGCCGACGACCTGCA
>PMCN01000122.1 GCA_003154135.1 Acidimicrobiaceae bacterium | reverse complement strand
GGACGATGATCGGTGACATGCAGGAATCGTTCCGGCCCAGGCCGGTCGCCCGTTCGGTCGACGAGTTGCTCGACGGAGCCACCCGCCGCGAGCCGTTCCACCCGAGCGACAGCCGCTCGGGGTCGCACTTCGAACGCGTCTGGTTCGGCGACGAGCAGATGATCATGAAGTACCTCCACGTGGACGACGACTTCGCCATGCGCGCCACGCACGATTCCGACTGCCGTTCGCTCCGGGCGTGGGCGGCCGGTCTCTACGACGTGGCGCCTGCCGTGATCGAACACGGCATCGTGGGCATGGCGGGCGGTGTGGGNNACGTGGGGCTGGCACGACGACATCGGCCTCATGCCGTACGGCGCCCGGTGGGAGTTCTTCGGCCACGCCGCCATCGAGGGCGACCGCGCCCTGGGCTGGCCCGAGCGCGTGCCGCAGATCGCCGACGAAGGGTGGGCCCGCTTCGCCGACCGCGCGCCGGCCGCCGTTGCCGCGGGCGTCGACGCGCTACGCCGCGACGTTGCACCGCTCGCGGCCGCATTGGCGACCACACCGTCGTGCTTCCTGCACGGCGATTGGAAGGCCGGCAACCTGGGCACGGCAACCGATGGCCGCACCGTCCTCATCGACTGGGTGTACCTGGGCGAGGGGCCGGCGTGTCATGAGCTCGGCTGGTACCTGGCGCTCAATCGGGCCAAGCTGCCCGCCGGACACAGCAAGGAGCGTGTCGTGAGCGACTTCCGTGCCGCGCTCGAGCGTCACGGCGTGTCGACGGCCGATTGGTGGGATCGTCAACTCACGCTCGCGCTACTGGGCGCCGCTGTGCAGTTCGGCTGGGAGAAGGCGCTGGGTGACGACGACGAGCTCGGCTGGTGGTGCGACCGAGCCGCAGAGGGTCTCGCACTGCTATGACCACCGACCTGTTCGCGGCGTACGACGCGACGGGGAGCGCATGGCAGGACGGTCCGGGTCGGATCTACGACCGCCTCGCCGACGTGGTCGTCGAGCACTGCCCGGGGCTCGACTCCTCCTCGGTGGTGCTCGACCTCGGCGCCGGCACCGGCGCGGCGACACGCGCCGTGCAACGACGCGGCGCTCACGTGATCGCGCTCGACGCTGCGTTCGGCATGCTCGCCGGCCGGGTGGACGACGTGCCGGCGTGCGTCGGTGACGCGCTCGCCCTGCCCTTCGCCGCGCGCTCGTTCGATGCCGTGGTCGCCGCCTTCTCGCTCAACCACGTCACGCGGCCCGCAGATGCACTTCGCGAGGCTGCTCGCGTGGTGCGGTTGGGTGGCACGCTGGTCGCATCGGCCTACGCCGACCACGACCAGCACCCCGTGAAGCAGGCCGTCGACGACGTCGCGGGCGAGGAAGGCTGGGTGATCCCCGAGTGGTACGTCGCGCTGCGGCGCGACGCGATGCCCTTGCTCGCCACCGTCGACCGGGCGCTCGGTGTGGCGGCCGCCGCCGGCCTCCCGGACGCCAGCGCGGAGGTGCGACGAGTGCCGTTCCCCGATCTGAGCACGGCCGACCTCGTCGCGTGGCGCACGGGCATGGCGCACCTCGCGCCGTTCGTGCGTGCGCTCGACCCGCTGGCCCGTGAGCGTCTCCAACGCCGCGCGGCCGCCCGCATCGCCGACGCGCCTTCGCTCGTCCGGTCGATCATCGTGCTCACCGCGCTCGGCACGGCTCAGGCGAGCTGACGCTCGACGAAGGCCTGGGCAGCGCGCGTCGACGGCGCAGTGCGCACGATTGCGGACGCCGACTCCTCGGCCTGCGCGCGCCACGCGGGCACGTCGAACTGGCGACCGAGCGCATGCACCAGCGGCCATCCGTCGAGCGCGGCGCACGTGCGCAAGCCCTTCACCACCCGGTCGAGTGCGCTCGGGTCGAGAGCAGGACCGCCGCCGGCCACAGCGCCCATCGCGGTGCCCAGCAACTCGTATCGGAGGGCGCCTCTGGCGCCTGCGTCGGACACCAAGAGCGCGGCCAGGCCGGCGGCCTCTGCGGCGCGGCCGTCGGCACGCGCGAGACGCGCCCGGAGCAGCAACCAACGATGGCGTTGGTGCCACGCCATCGTTCCATCCCACTGCTCGATCGACGCCAACCGGTCGAGCATCGCAGCGGCGCCGTCGATGTCGCCGGCGAGCATTCTGCCGTCGGCCAGGTCGAGCAAGCCTGCGTAGTACGCCTCCGCTCGCGGCCCGGTCGGCTCGGTGAGCTCGATGGCCGACGTGTTGAGGTCGTCGGCCTCGCCCCCGGCACCGCACCAGCGCAAGATCCAGGCGTGGCCGTTGATGGCCGGTCCGCGCAAGCCGTGGCCGGCAGGGCCAGCCCGCTCCAGGACGTGATCCATGTCGTCGACGGCGGCCAACGCCTCGGGCACTCGTCCGAGGTAGCCGAAGGCCAGCACGCGACCGAACCTGGCGTGCAGCCCGGCGAAGGGATGCGCGAGGCGGTCCTGGTCGACCATCGCCCGTTGCAACAGCACCACGGCCTCGTCGGCGCGGCCCTGGTGCAGGCGGGCAAGGGCGAGCCACACCGACGACAGCCCGCGCACCTCCGGCGGCGCCTCCTCGGCCACTGCACGCTCGAGCTGCAACGACGCAGCCGCGAGATCGCCCGCGCCGTGGCGCACCCGACCGCCGAGCGCGAGACAGCTCACTCGTACCGCAGCGTCGTCGGCGCGGCGCACACCCTCGTCGGCGAACGCCCTCGCTGCGCCATAGTCGCGGCGGTAGTACGCGGCCCAACCGGCGGCTTCCAGAGCGCCGGCGCCGCCCCCGACTTCGACGGCACGCTCCGTCTCGCGCATGGCATCGTCGAACCGCAGCGCTGCCATGTAGAGGCGCGCCCTGGCCACGTGCGCCGCCGGCGAGCGAGCGAGTGCGAGCCCCGCGTCGAGGTGACCCTCCGCCGCCTCGAGATCGAAGCGCGCCGTGGCCTGTTCGGCCGCGGTGACGTACCACTCCAGCGCGAGCGCAGTGTCGCCGCCACGACGCGCGTGCACGGCGACGATCAGGGGGTCGGCGTCGGGCCGGCGGGCGAGCGCCCGCGCCGCCTCGCGGTGCACCAGCGCCTGGCGGGCGGTGCCGGCCGACATCGCCAGAGCGCTCCGCTCGAGTTCGTGGCGGAACGAGAAGCCGGGCCCGCGCTCGACCAGGAGCCCGCGACCGGCCGCCGCCTCGAGGTGGTCGAGCATCGTGGTCGCGGTGCTGCGGTTCACCTCGGCGAGCAGATCGAGGTCGACGCCCGAGCCGAGGATGGCCGCTGTGCGCAGGGTGCCCACCTGCTCGTCGTCGAGACCTCGCAGCCGACGCTCGACCGCCTCGCCGAGCGTGATGGGAAGCGGTTCGTCGTCGCCCAGCATCAACGCCCGAGCGAGCAGTGGGTTGCCGCCGCTGCGGTGATGGAGATCGACCGAACGCTCGGCACCTACCATGGTGGCCAGCGCGTCGACGCCCAGCGGGTCGAGCGTGAGCACCGTCGCGTCGGGCAACAGCCGCTCCGCGCCGGGAAGCCCGGTTGCCACGACCAGCAGGTGCGGTACCCGTCGCACGGCGAAGGCCAGCCACGCAACCGTCGATGCGCCGGCGAGGTGCAGATCGTCGACGACCAGCACCACCGGACGCCCGGCCGCCAGTCGGTGCACCACGGTCGCGAGCCCGGCGAACAGGCGCGCCCGGCCCAGCTCCGCGTCGGCGATCACGGTCGCGGCGGCGGCAGCGGCGGGGTCGGCGACTCCGAGCAGCGCGGCGACCCCACTGGCATCACCCTCCAACACGCGTGCGCGCTCGGCAGGCGGCACCGACCCGGCGAGCTGTTCGGCGATCGTGTCGACCACGGGCTGCAGGGGCAAGTCGCGACCGAGCGGGTCACAGCGACCGACGAGCACGAAGGCCCGTGAGCTGACGGTGCGCGCCCAGTGCTCGACCAACGTCGTCTTCCCGATGCCTGCCTCGCCGGACACGACCACCGAACAGGCACCACCGGCCGTCGCGCTGCAGCGCTCGAAGGCTCCATCGAGCACACGCGCCGCGCCCGCACGTCCGGCCGGCGGGGCGTCGTGCGGTGCGAAGTACGAGTCAGGGGACGGGTCGTCGGTGGCATCGAGCAGTGCGAGGTGCAGCGCCTCCATGTCGGGGCCGGGCGACACACCCAGCGAGTCGACGAGTCGGGTTCGGAACGCGGCATAGGCAGCGAGGGCCGACGCCGGTCGGCCCGTGGCACCGTGAGCACGCATGAGGATGCGCAACGACACCTCGTCGAACGGGTCGTCGATCAAGGCCTCCTGCGCCCGCACGGCCGCCGCCGCATGATCGCCCACTCGACTCGCGGCCTCGGCACCGACGCGACGGGCGGTGGCGACCAGCACGGCGGCAGCGGCTCGCGACCCCTCCACCCACTCGCCCTCGTCGTCGGGCAGCACCGGTCCACGTGCCAGCTCCAGGCCGGCTTCCGCGGCAGCGAACGCGGCGCCGAGGCGGCCCTCGGCCAACGCCTGTCGCGACTCCTGCACACGCGAGTCGAGCTCGTCGAGATCGAGCCAGTCGGGCAGGAACGCATACCCGCCGTCGCTGCGCGGCAACCGCTCGGCGCCCAGCACGCCCCTCAGGCGCGACACCAGCACGCCCACCTGCTCGCCGGGACGAACAGGTTGCTCGTCACCCCACACCGCATCGGCGAGCTGGGCTGGCGACACGGGGCGACCGCGCGCGAGCAGGAGCACCTTCAACAGCAGCCGCCCCTTGCGGCTCGCCAGGTCGCGATCGGCGATCCCTTCGACGACGAGTCCGCCGAGCACGCGCACGCGCAGCGGTGCGGAGCTCACGGCCGTCGGGGTCCGGCGACGCAACGACGCGCAGGAGGCACCCGCCCAGTCTCACACAGCCGGCGGCGGGCCGACCCCGGGCGTGTGACCTACTGCTCTGTCGTCGTGCCCACGTGCTTCGTACCCTGGAGGTGGCGATCGAACACAGAGGTGACGGTCATGGCCACGGCCTTGCGTTCCCGTTCCATTCGTTGCACCGCGGCGTGCCTGACGCTGGTGGCCGTGCTCGGTGGACCGATCGCGTCGGCCCATCCCGCGACGGCGCGACCGACGCCACCTGCGCGGGCTGCGCTCGGCGGCGGGAGCACGTTCACCCTGCCGTCGAAGGGCGATGGCACCCTCTCGGTGACGTTCACCGTCACCGGCGCCACGGTCACGCCCGTGGCCGGCGCCCCGGAAGGTACGTACGAGGGCATGGTCACCGGCGACAAGGTGAGCATCCAGGCGAGCGGCACGTTCACCATGGGCGAAGGTCTGGTCACCTACTTGGGCATGAGCGTGAGCGTCGCCGCCGACAGTGTGAACCGCACGTCGAGTTGGCCGTCGAAGGGCGGCAAGGAGACCGTCCACGGCCCGCTGGCGTGGGCTCAGTCGTTGTCGGCGGAGGTTGCGGTGACCAAGGGCGTCACCCGCGCCGTCTTCTTCTCGGTGGAGCTCGGCAACTGCGGCGACTGGGTGTGCGGTGGCGTGTCCGGCAACGGCACCCTCACGGGATGGGTACCGCTGTGCGCCGAGGCCAGCCAGTTCTTCCTCGATCAGGCCGCCGCGTACGATCATCACGGCATCCGTGTCGGCTACGACCAGCTGAGCGCACAGGTGCAGACCGCGATCGACCAGTGGGAGGCCGAGCACTCGGCGAAGGCCACGATGTCGAAGGGTGGCGACGCGGTGGCGGCCGGCATGTGGCTGTTCTCCGACAAGGCAGTCGACTGGGCGCCCTGGGTGTCGTCGTTCTCGCTGTCGCCCGATCCCGACACGAAGGCGGGGGCGAAGGCGCTCGCCGACGTGACCGTGAACCAGGTGAGCGGCAAGCTCTACGACGGCAGGTTCACACCGCCGCCCGGCAGCGAGTCGGCACTCGCGCAGACGATCGCGCGTGCATCGACGAAGCAGCAACGCCGCCTGGGGATGGGCGATGTGTACAAGCTGGCGCTCGACCAGACGGGTGGCGACACCATGCTGGCTGCCCTGCTCGCACACAACACGCTGCGCAGCCTCGCCCGTGAAGGCACGATCGGCTTCACCGGCCTCGTGACCGATCCGTCGTTCTTCGGCAAGTACCTCGTCTCGTTGCGCGACGGCGACAACGCCGGCGTCTGGTACCACACCTTCGGCACGATGTACTACCAACTGGAGAACGCACAGGGCACGACCGCTGCATCGAAGGTCTACAGCACACTCGGCGTGGCGGGCGCCGGGGTGATGTACATCCCCACGTGGCTCTTCGGCAGCGCTAGCGACTACGTGTTCGGTTCCACCAAGGCCTTCCGGCTGCAGCAGATGCTGGAGGGCATCATCAACGGCGCCCTGCCCACGAACCGCACCGGATGGTCGGGGTTCGCGAACGCGGCCGAGCAGGCGTACCGCCAGATCTACGGAGGCAACCCACCTGATCCCGAGAAGTACTGCTTCAACGTCTGGGGCACCAACCTGGCCCAGGCCATCATCGACCGCGTCATCACGACACCGCCGTTCCAGGTCTTCGACAGCACCCGAACGAACCCCTTCTCCAACCTCGCCGGCGACACGATGGACATCAACCGCATCGGTGGTACGGGCTCACCGGTCGACGTCAAGCTGGAGGTCGATGGAGTGACCCTGTTCCTCGACCAGCAGGCCGGTGTGATGGCAGCGAACGGCGACTTCCCCTACCCCGTGTGGCCGTATCGCACGGCCGAGGGCACGTTCGGGCTGTGGTGGGTGGTGCCCGCAGGTCAGCCGGAGCCCACAGTCACCTACACGGCAGTGAAGAGCGGGTCGCTTCATCACTTCGACATCGACGCGACCACGGGCCAGGTGACCACCTGGGTGACCGACGTGGTGGTGGGTGACTCGGCGACGTGGACGGCTGGCACGATGACCGACGCGAAAGGTGTGGCGGTCGCGCCACGCGTCATCACCGCCAATTTCAGCGCCGACGGCCACCTGATGGTCGCCGACAGCGGCCCACGCAGAGGTGTGCTCGCGCTGGGTGGCCTGCTGCTCGTCGCCGCAGGAGTGGTCGTCGTGCTGTGGTGGCGCCGGCGAGAGCGTGCCGGGAGGGCATCATGAACACCCCACTGCCGCCACCCCTGCCGCCACGACCCGACACGGCCCGACCAGACACGACCCGACCAGCGGCGCCGCCATCATCGACCCGACGTTCCACCTTGCTGCTCCCAGCCGTCGCCGCGCTGCTGCTCGTCGCGGGCGGTGGTCTGGTGTGGAGCGCATTCCGGACCGGTCAGCACCAGATGGGCGACCATGCCGTCGTGCTCGCCACCGACCAACGCTCGCCTCACGTCACGATGGGCACCGATGCACCCGCCACCACCTCGCCGGCCACGACCGACGTGGTCGCGACCGCGGCGTCGACGACCGTCGGTACGACCCAGCCCGAGACCACGGTCGCATCCACCACGGTCGCACCCAGCACGGTGGCGCCGACGACCATTCCGAGTGTCACCTTCACGGGTTCGTGCACCTCGTCGGAGGGTACGTGGACGGTCGGCATCGCGAGCGGCTGGTACGCGGCCGGGCCGGAGGCGGGCCTCTGGAGCTGTGCCGCATTCGACCGATCGCCGGTGGTGATCCCCGATGAGTCCGATGTGAGCCTGCCCATCGTGATCACGGCCATCGACATCGATTCGGCTTCGGTGCTCGCGGCGTACAACGACAGCACGGCCGTCGAGGTGCTCACGCAGGCCGACGTCACCGTCGACGGCCGGCAGGCGTGGCGGATCGAGACTCGTGCCACCGGCGCCGGACCCGTGGAGCAGGGGACACTGGGAATCACCTACATCGTGTCGTTGGGCAGCCAGCGCGCCGTGGAGATCGACGGCCAGGGGGCCACGAACGCCGAGTACGCCGATGTGCAGGTGGTGGTCGACGCGATGGCCGCCAACATCACGTTCCCCGCGTGATGACGATACGGTGATGGCGAGCAGGCGTCACACGACGCCCGCTCACGTTGCTCACGTTGCCCCAGACCCAGGCGGCGAGTGTCTTGAACACATCGCGTCCAGGGAGGGTTCCATGAGAATGATCTCGCATCCGGTGAACAGATGGTGAGCGACGAGCGCGCCGTGCGCGTCGGGGTCGCGTTCGCACGCCAGGCCGGCACCGCGCCGGGCTCGCGCCTGTGCAGCGCATGCGTCGATGTGATGCACGTGACCGGTGCGGGCGTCACCATCATGAGCGGTCGTCACAGCGGACCAGTGTGCAGCTCGAACGATCGCGTGCGCCGATTGGAGGACCTGCAGTTCTCGCTGGGCGAAGGTCCGTGCCACGACGCGTTCGTCACCGGCAAGCCGGTGAGCGAGCCCGACCTGGCAGTGCGGCCCGCGCACACCTGGATGAACTACGCCGCGCCTGCCCTTGCGCTGGGAGCATGCGCAGTGTTCGCGTTCCCCCTCCACGTGGGTGGACGGGTGGTCGGCGTGCTGACGCTCTACCAGGACGACGTGGGGCCGCTCAGCGACCAGCAGACAGCGGACGGGATCGTCGTCGCCGACGTCCTCGCCGGGACGATGAGCGCGATCCAGGATCGCAGCACACCGTCACTCCTCGCCCACGAGCTCGTCGACGAGAGCTCCCACCGGGCCGAGGT
>PMCN01000126.1 GCA_003154135.1 Acidimicrobiaceae bacterium | reverse complement strand
GCTTCGGCGAAGATCATGTCGGCGCCGGCCTCGACATAGGCCATCGCACGCTCGACGGCCGCGCCCTGCCCCTCGACCGCGTGCGCATCGGTACGCGCCATGATCGTGAAGTCCGCATGGGGCCTGGCATCGACCGCCGCGCGCAACCGGTCGCACATCTCGCCGGTCTCGACCAGCGCCTTGCCGGGCCGGTGGCCGCAGCGTTTGGCCTGCACCTGATCCTCCAGGTGCAGCCCGGCCGCACCGGCACGCGCGAGCTCGCGCACGCTGCGCGCGATATTGAAGGCATCGCCCCAGCCCGTGTCCGCATCGACGAGCAGCGGCAGGGGGACGGCGCCCGTGATGCGCCGGACGTCTTCGCAGACATCAGGGAGCGCGGTCATGCCGAGGTCGGGCAGGCCGAAGGACGCATTCGCGACGCCCGCGCCAGACAGATAGAGCGCGCGGAACCCCGCCTCGCGCGCCAGCAGCGCGCTGTAGGCATTGACCGCGCCGACGAGCTGCAGCGGCCGTTCCGCTGCCATCGCTGCCTTGAATGCTGCGCCCGGCGTCATGTCTCGCCGCCGATGCGCACCAGCGTGCGTCCGGCGTTGGTATTGTCGAGGTAGGCCTGGAAGGCGCCGGGCAGCGCGTCGAAATCCACCGTGCGCGTGACGATGCGGTCGAGATGTTGCGGCATCAGGTCCGTCGCGATGCGCGCCCACACGGCCAGCCGCGGTTCGCGCAGCGTCGCCGACGAGTTGATGCCCAGCAGGTTCACGCCGCGCAGGATGAAGGGCAGCACGGTGGCGGGCACGTCGGTGCCGCCCGTGAGACCGCTGGCCGCCACCGAGGCGCCGTAGCGCAAGGTGCGCAGCAGGTACCCGAGCGTGATGCCACCCACGCAGTCGACGGCACCCGCCCAGCGTTCGCGTTCGAGCGGCTTCATCGAATCCGGCGTGAGCTCGGACCGATCGATCACCTCGGCCGCGCCCAACGCTCGCAGCCAGTCGGCCGCCGATGCCTTGCCGGTGGCGGCCACCACGTGATGCCCGCGCGCGGCCAGCATGCCCACCGCCATCGACCCCACTCCGCCGGTCGCGCCGGTGACCACCACGGGGCCGGCGCCCGGCTGCAACCCGGCCCGTTCGAGCGCGTCGACCGACAGTGCGGCGGTGTAGCCGGCGGTGCCCACGGCCATCGACTGGCGGGCATCGAGCCCTGCGGGCATGGGCACCACCCAGTCCGACTTCACGCGGGCGTACTCGGCGAACCCGCCGTGGTGCGCGACGCCGATGTCGTAGCCGTGAGCGATCACCGGCGTGCCCACGGCAACGGACGGGTCGCTGCTCTCGACCACTTCGCCGGCGAGGTCGACACCGGGCACGAGCGGGTCGATGCGCGCCACGCGCCCACCCTCGCTGCTGGCCAGACCGTCCTTGAAGTTGATGCCCGAGTACGCCACGCGCACGAGCACCTCGCCATCGCCCAACTCGTCGATGGGGAGCGTGGTGATGCTGCGGGTCCAGCCCGCGTCGGTGCGGCCGACGGTGAAGGCACGTGCGGAGGATGTCATGACGCGAGTGTGCCAGCCGCGACGCCTGCGAGGGCTACGGTGCACCTGTCGCTCTTGCCCCGAGGAGCCCCGTGGACACTTCGTACGACCGGCTCGGCCCGCTCTCGCTGCTCGTCGGTACCTGGACCGGCGATGGGAGGGGCGCGTACCCCACCGTTGCAGGGTTCGACTACGTCGAGGAGGCGTCGTTCGCCGACGGTGGTGTCAAGCCGTTCATCACCTACCGCCAGACCACGTGGTCGCCGGGGAAGGAGCGGGTGATGCACGTCGAGTCGGGCTACCTGCGCTGGTCGGGGTCCGAGGCCGAGATGGTGGTCGTGCACCCCACCGGCATCGTCGAAGCGTCACGCTGCGACCTCCACCTGCTGCCCGACGGGGTGGAGCTGCGGTTCCGATCGACGTCGGTGTCCATGACGCCCACGGCCAAGCGCGTCGATGACGTGGCCCGCCGCTTGCGCGTGCGCGGCGACCTGCTCGAGTACGAGGTCGAGATGGCGGCGGTGGGCCTGGCGTTGCAGCCGCACCTCGTCGCCACCCTACGTCGCAGCACGTGACCGATCCGAGTGGGCACTCGCACCCCGGGTGGCGAGTACCCACTCGACTGGGGGTGTGGCACTCGGGTGGGGCCTTGGCACTCGGGTGGGGGTGTGGCACTCGGGTGGGGGTGATACCCTGGGGGGTATGTGCAGGCGAACGACGTGCAAGCAGTGTGGCAAGCCGAGCTGGAGCGGGTGTGGCGCTCACGTGGAGCAGGTGCTGGGCGACGTGCCCAGGGCCGAGCGGTGCCGGTGCCGCGAGAAGGGCGCTCCTCGGGCCGGTGCGGCCAAGGTGGGCGCCGCGCCTGCGGCGGCTGTGCCGTCGGGGGCGTTCGGCAAGTTCCGGGCCTGGCTGCAGCAGTAGCGCCGCGCACGCGCCCCGACGCGTCGGACCGACCAGCGCGATCAGCTGGCGGGGGCGTTGATCGCGGCAGCGGAGACGGCGGCCGCGTTGCGCCGCAGACCCGGGAAGTTGCCCAGGCGCTCAAGCGCATCGACGGTCGAGCGCATCGCGTCGGCCGGCACGGGGTGGCTGATCAGGTAGCCCTGGGCCTTGGTGCAGCCGAGGTCGGAGAGCACCTGCAGCTGGTGCACGCTCTCGACGCCTTCGGCCACCATGTCGAGGCCGAGCGAGCGGCCCATGGCGATGATGGTGCGCACGAGGCTGCGGTCGTTGGGGTTGTCGGCGACACCTTTCACGAACGAGCGGTCGATCTTGATGCGCTGCAGGGGGAACTTCTGCAGCATCGACAGCGACGAGTAGCCGGTGCCGAAGTCGTCGAGCGCCACACGCACGCCGAGCGAACGCAGGCGGCGAAGGATGGCCAGGGCCAGCTCGGGCTCCTCGGCCATCACGCTCTCGGTGACCTCCAGCCACAGCAGCTGCGGGGAGACGCCGGAACGGGTGAGCGCCTCGCTGACGATGGCGGGGAAGTTGGTGTCGCGGAGCTGCTTGGTCGAGACGTTGACCGACATGGTGGCCGACGGGCTGCACACGCCCTCGTCGATCCAGCGACGCAGCTGCGTGAGCGACTCGAGCAGTGCCCACGAGCCGATGGGCACGATGGTGCCGGTGTCCTCGGCGATGGGGATGAACTCGATGGGGGAGACGATGGTGCCGTCGGCCTGCTGCCAGCGCATGAGCGCCTCGAAGCCGACGACGTCGCCGGAGACGAGGTCGAGGATGGGCTGGTGGAACATGCGCAGCTCGCGGCGGTCGAGCGCACGGTAGAGCGCGGTCTCGACGGTGAGGCGGTGGGCCACTCGCTCGTGCATCGACTCGTCGTAGACGGCGACGCAGTTGCGCCCCGAGTCCTTGGCGCGGTACATCGCGGTGTCGGCATGGCGAACGAGGTCTTCTGCCGAGGCGCTGCTGTTGGCGTCGATGGCTGCCACGCCGATGCTGGCGGTGACGAACACGTCGCCCTGGCTCAACGGCAACGGCTCGCGGAACACGGCGAGCAGACGGTCGGCCAAGGCCATCGCGGCGCCCTCCGACTTGCTGGCCGGGTCGAGCACCACGTACTCGTCGCCCGACAGTCGGGCCACGACCGCGCCCTCGGGCACAGCGCTCTGCAGGCGGTGGGCCACCATCGTGAGCACCTCGTCGCCGGCCGCGTGGCCGAGCGAGTCGTTGATGTTCTTGAAGCGGTCGAGGTCGACGAAGAAGAGCGTGGGCTTCTGATCGGGGTTCCAGGTGCGCAGCAGCTCGTTGATGTGCTGCAGCAGCACGCTGCGGTTCGGCAGCCCGGTGAGCGGATCGGTCTGCGCACCGTGCAGCAGCTCGGCCTGCGCCCGGTTGTTGGCCCGCACGGCCTGCATCACGCGCAGGGTGACGAAGGTGGCGAGCAGCACTGCCGAGATGGAGCGCACCACCTTGTCGGTGTTGTCGTTGGGCGAGGTGCCGGCGAGCACGATGACCGGCACGACCAGTGACGAGGTGGTGAGGATGAGGCGGCCGAGCAGCTGGCGGCTCGTGTTGGTCTGCGGCCGCATCATCGTGCTGATGCTCGGGTGCAGGAACGCGGCGCCGGCAAGGAAGTAGGCAGCGACGTACATCGGCGTCGCAAAGCGCTCGGCGTGCGGCCCGAGGTGGTCGGCGTCCATGAGCGCGAAGAGCAGGTCGCCGAGGAGGTTGGCGGTGAGGCAACCGGCCAGCAGCCACATGGAGGCGGGGCGGTGGCGGTTGTTGAGCATCACCACGACGACGAGGAAGACGACCACCGAGGCCGTCGGCTGGTACATGCCGTAGAGCACGTTGCCCCAGCTCGCGCCGCCGGTCTTGTTGTTGATGGGCTGCACGAGGGCTGCCCAGCTGATCACCCACGCGCCGAGGCCGACGATGAGGGCGTCGCCGATGAGGCCGTCGTTGCGGGTGGCGCCACGCCGCTTCAGCAGGACCGACAGGCCCCCGATGATCGAGGCGGTGCCGGCGAGGCCGAGGACCGTGGCCACGGAGCTCGTGTAGACGGGGTCGCTGCCGCTGAGCAGTTGGGCGGCGAAGTAGCAGATGCCCACCGCGGCCAGCAGGCCGAGCAGGGCAGACGACACCTTGTTGCGCCGGCGGGCGACGATGACCGCCGGGACGATCTGCACGCAGGCGATGAGGTACAGCGTGTCGCGCACCCCGCTCCAGGGCACGACCACACCGGCGAGGGTCAGTGCCCCGCCGATTCCCAGATACCACCATGTGAGGAGAGCAGATGCCCGCTTCATGTGCCTCCTTCCCGCGTGTTGATGGACCATCCACCCGCGGGACCCGTTCGACTCCATATGATACGCCACAACAACCGGTTTCGCGCAAGGGGCGTTTTGCCACGCGCGCAGAGTGATCGGCCCCCACTTACAGCGAGCAGTGCACCACGCATGGCATCATGCATGGCACCGCGCATGGCACCATGCATTGCACCCGGCTCGCGCCACATCGCACCACACGCACCACCGCCGAGAAAGGGGGTCCCTGTCGTGTTCGTCACCCGTCACACCCACGTCATCGACTTCGTGCTCGCCGACAAGTTCTGGCGTCTCTACGAAACCGCCTATGCAGGCATCGCCGCCGAGGCGGTCACCCGCGAGATGCTCTACCGCAGCGAGTTCGACGACGCCATCGCCGATCCCTCCAACCGCATCTGGGCGCTCTGGGACGACAACAGCCCGGTGGCCATGACCCTCATCGCCACCGACATCGGCCGCACGCGCTACCTCAGCCGCGCCTACTTCGAGCACCACTTCCCCGAGCACTCACGCCGAGATGCCATCCACTACATCATGTGGCTGGTGGTGCACCCTGCGTACCAGGCCAAGGGTGCCATCGTGCGGCTGGCCCGCGAGTGCTTGGCACTCGAGGCCTCCGACGGAGCGCTGCTCGTGTTCGACACGCCGGCCGTCAACCAGCCCCAAGCCACGGGCGGCTTCGCCGAGATGATGTCACGACTCGCGAAGAGCTTCGTCGGCGACGCGCCGGTGCACCACCTCGAGACGCAGCACTACTACGCGGTCGACTTCCAGCCCGTCTCCGACCCCGACGCCACCATCGAGCTGCACCGCCCGCGGTCGCGCGCCGCACGCTCCTGACCTGGCGCCCCGGCGGCGCGCCAGGGGTCGCATCGTCAGCGATCCCGCGCTGGATTCGCTACCGTAGAGCAGGATGAGTTCATCGCCCGGCCCCACCGTATGACGTCGCTCACGCAGCCGTATTCCGTCATCGTGCCAGGCGCGCACCTCATGGCCGGTCTGGTGGGTCAGCGCGACGCGCACCTGCGCCTCATCGAGCAGGCCTTCCCGTCGGCGACGGTGGTCGTGCGCGGCAACGAGATCCACATCGCCGGCGAGCAGGCCGAGGTGGTGGGCCGCCTGTGCGAGGAGCTCGTCGTGCTGCTCCAGCAGGGTCAGCACCTCGACGAGCACGCCGTCCGGCGCAGCATCGACATGGTGCGCGACAACGAGCGTCCCAGCCGAGTGCTCACCGACGACATCATGCGCGGCGCGAAGGGCAAGCCCATCCGGCCCAAGACCGCCGGACAGAAGAAGTACATCGACGCCATCCGCAACAACGTCATCACGTTCGGTCTCGGGCCGGCCGGCACGGGCAAGAGCTGGCTGGCGGTGGCCATNNGGCGACCTGATGGCCAAGATCGACCCCTACCTGCGCCCGCTGTACGACGCCCTCTACGACATGGTCGAACCCGAGGGCGCGCAGAAGCTGCTCGAGCGGCAGATGGTGGAGGTGGCGCCGCTGGCGTTCATGCGTGGCCGCACGCTCAACAGCAGCTTCATCATCCTCGACGAGGCGCAGAACGCCACGCCCGAGCAGATGAAGATGTTCCTCACCCGCATCGGCTTCGGCTCGAAGGTGGTCGTCACGGGCGACACCACGCAGATCGACGTGCCCGACGGGCGCAGCGGCCTGGTCGGCCTCGAGCGCACGCTCACCGGCATCGACGACCTGGCGTTCGTGCACCTCGGCGCCGGCGACGTCGTTCGCCACCGCATCGTGGCCGACATCGTGGCCGCCTACGAGCGCTTCGACGAGAGCAAACAGGCCAAGGCCGCCTCGAATGGTTGAACCTGCGCGTCCCCGTAGCGAGACCCCCCGCCGAGTGGGTGGCGACGGCGAACCCGAGGTGTTCGCTGCCGACGAGCAGAACGCCGTGCCGATCGACCTGCTGCGCTGGCAACGTCTCGCCGAGGGCGTGCTGCGCGCAGAAGGCGTGCGCGGGCTCGCCGAGCTGTCGGTGCTGTTCGTCAGCGAAGCCGAGATCGCCGAGCTCAACCACGACTACATGGGCAAGGACGGCCCCACCGACGTGCTCGCCTTCCCCATCGATGCCGGCGAGGCCGAGATCGTGCTGCACAACCAGCCGCCCAACCGCGCCCCCGACCGTTCGCCGCCCGATCCGGGCGACATGCCGTTGCTGCTGGGCGATGTGGTGGTGTGCCCGGCCGTTGCCGCGCGCCAGGCCCCCGAGCACGCCGGCACCATCGACGACGAGCTGGCGCTGCTGGTGGTGCACGGCATCCTGCACGTGCTGGGTCACGACCACGACGAGCCCGAGGCCGCTGCGCGCATGCGTGCGCGCGAGCTCGAACTGCTGACCGACCTGCACTGGGGCGGCCCGGCACCCGAGGGGTTCCGTCAGGAGCACGACGAATGATCGCCACGGCGTTCTCGTCGATGGACGGACTCACGCTCGCCGTCATCTTCGTGCTGCTCGTCCTGCTCGCGTTCATGGCAGCGGCCGAGATGGCGTTGTCGCGCATGGGGCGGCCCCGCGCCGCGTCGCTGGCCGAGCAGTCACCCAGATCGGGTCGTGCGCTGAAGCGGCTCGTCGACCATCCCGAGCGCTGGGTGAACCCGCTGCTGCTGTCGATCAACATCTGCCAGATCGTGCAGGCCACCCTCACCGGTGTCGTGGCCGCCCGGCTGTTCGGCGCTGCCGGCGTCGCGGTCGGTGTGGTGCTCGACGTGGTGGTCATCTTCGCCCTCACCGAGGCCGTCCCGAAGACCTATGCGGTGCTCTACCCCCAGCGCTCTGCGCTCCTCGCCGCGCGGCCGGTGAGCCTGCTCGTCTCGTTCCCGCCGATGCAGTGGATCTCGCGGGCGCTCATCAAGTTCACCAACATCATCGTGCGCGGCAAGGGACTCGAGCGCGGGCCGTTCGTCAGCGAGTCGGAGCTGCTCGGCATCGTGGAGGTGGCGGCAGAGGACGAGGTGATCGAGGAGGAGGAGCGCGAGCTCATCGAGAGCATCATCGAGTTCGGCGACACCATCGCCCGCGAGGTGATGGTGCCTCGGCCCGACATGATCACCATCCCGCACGATGCGTCCGTCACTGAGGCGCTCGACCTCGCGCTCGAGCACGGCTACAGCCGCCTGCCGGTGATGGACGACGAGAAGGACGACGACGTGCTCGGCCTCGCCTTCGCCAAGGACCTGATGACCGTCGAGCGCAGCGGTGGCGGCCATCGCCCGGTCACCGAGCTGCTGCGGCCGGTGAAGTTCGTGCCCGAGAACAAGCCGGTCAACCGGCTGATGCGTGAGATGCAGGCCGAGAAGTTCCACCTGGCGCTCGTCGCCGACGAGTACGGCGAGCTCGCCGGCCTGATCACCCTCGAGGACTGCCTCGAAGAGCTGGTGGGAGAGATCGTCGACGAGCACGACGAGGAGGACGCCGAGGTGCAGCGCATGCCCGACGGCTCCTATCTGGTCGACGGCGCGATGGCCATCGGCGATCTCAACGACCTGCTCGACGTGCGCATCCCCGATGACGACATCGACACCGTCGCCGGCTTCGTCTTCGGCACGCTCGAGCACGTGCCCGAGCAGGGCGAGTACGTCGTGTACGACGGTTGGCGACTGGAAGTGGTGGAAGTGGAAGGGCGCCGAATACGCCAGGTGAGGGTGTCGGTCGAACCCGACAGCGTGCCGCACGAGCCGTCCGAGCGCTGAACCGGCTCAGAACAGATCGTCGAACGGGTCGCGCGTCATGTCGACCGGCGTGTCGTCACTGGCAGGCTCGACCGCCGAGCTCGCAGCCTCATCGGGGGGATCATCGCGGGGCAGCGTTGCCGCGGCGATGGCAGGCCCGGTGAGCCGCGACACCACCATCACGTAGGCGACGGCCAGGACGGCGCCACCGAAGAAGTACGGCGCGCGCAACCCGAAGCGCTGCGCCACGAGGCCGCCGAGCAACGCGCCGATGGGCATGGCACCCCAGCTGAACCAGCGGAACACACCGTTCACTCTGCCGAACAGGTGGTCGGGCACCATCTGCTGGCGCAGCGAGACGGCGATGATGCTCCAGACGGTGATCATCATCGCCTGCAGCGCGGTCATCGCGACCACCCACCAGGTGACCGGCACGGCGCCGATGGCGAGCATGGTGAAGATCGGCGCCGCCGCGGCCACGAGCACGGCGAAGCGGCGGCCCACCTTGCCCACGAGCCAGCCCCCGACCAGCCCCGCCACCACGCTGGCCACGCCGACGATGGCGATGAGCGCACCGAAGAGCCGTGTGCTCACTCCCAACCGCTGCGTGGCGAAGAGCACGAACGTGGACTCGGCCGCGGCGAACGCGAGGTTGGTGAGGCCGAGCGCGATGGCCAGGCTGCGCAGCAGGCGATGCCGCCACAACCAGCGCACTCCTTCGCTGATCTCGCCCCGCCAGCTGCCCGCCTCAGGTGGTGTCGCCGAACGGAACGAGCCGCGCAGGCTGACCGCCAGCACTGCCGCGACCACGAAGCTCGCCGCGTCGGTCCCGAACGGCAGCCACACGGCGACGGCGAAGAGCACACTGCCCAGCGGTGCGCCGGCGAAGGTGTTGCCGGTGATCTCGGCCGAGTAGCGCAGGCCGTTGGCGCGCTCGAACTGATCGGCCGGCACGAGCGCGGGGAGGATGGTCTGCGAGCTCGAGTCGAAGAACACCTCGCCCACGCCGAGGCCGAAGGCGAGCACCCAGAGCATCCAGATGCGCACCTCGCTGAACGCGGCCACGAGTGCGAGTCCGCCGATGAGCGCGCCGCGGAACATGTCGGCCGCGATGAGCACGTGACGACGGTCCATGCGGTCGATGACCGCGCCCGCCGGGAGGGCCAGCAGCAGCCAGGGTATGGAGAAGAACGTCGAGATGAGGCTGACCGAGAGGCGGCTGTGGGTGGTGCGCGCGGCCAAGAGCGGCAGCGCCGCGAGCAGCACGCCGTCGCCGACGTTGGAGATGGCGCTCGCAGTCCACAGCCGCCAGTAGGCAGCTCCCAGACGGGTGCTCGGTGGCGTGCTCACTCGCCGGGCTGCGCCATGCGCGCGAACGCGGCGGGCAGGTCGGGGTAGCGCTTGGTGGAGGCGCCACCGTCGACGGGCAGCAAGGAGCCGCTGACGAAGGTGCTCTCGTCGCCGGCAAGGAACGACGCCATGTCGGCCACGTCGGAGGGCTGTGCGAACCGCCCGACGGTGGTGTTCTCGATGAACTC
Source organism: Acidimicrobiaceae bacterium (assembly GCA_003154135.1). Taxonomy (GTDB): domain Bacteria; phylum Actinomycetota; class Acidimicrobiia; order Acidimicrobiales; family Ilumatobacteraceae; genus UBA668. The sequence goes on along the minus strand of PMCN01000126.1, from coordinate 9,614 downwards.
GTCGACCACGCCGGGCACCATGAAGAACCCACTGGTCGCGGTGGTCTCGACGAGGCCGGGCGCGATGGCGTTGACCCTGATGCGCCGCCCGCCGAGCTCCATCGCCGCCACCTTCGTGAACATCACCACACCGGCCTTCGCGGTGCAGTACGCACTCATGCCGGCCGACGGCTGGGTGGCGTTGAGCGAGGCGATGGTGATGATGCTGCCCCCGTCGTGCATCACGCGTGCACCGTGCTTCACGGTGAGGAAGACACCCGTGAGGCAGAGGTCGATGATGGCCGTCCACTCGTCGAGAGGATGGTCGACGATCGGCGCGAAGGTGCCCCGGCCGGCGTTGGCAACCACGACGTGGAGCCCTCCGAGCTCGCGTGCGACCTCGCACGCGGCCGACACCGAATCCTCCGACGTGACGTCGCAGAACACAGGCACCACGCGGTCGCCGTGCTCTTGCACGAGTGCGGCGAGTCCCTCCTCGTCGATGTCGGCGGCCACCACGGTGGCGCCATCGGCCAGGAACCGCTCGGTGATGGCCTTGCCGATGCCGGAAGCGGCACCGGTGACGAGGGCGAGACGACCGTGCAACATCGTCGGCACCTTACTGCGGGTCGGTGTCGGGAAGGAGGTGGCGCTGCACCTTGCCGAGCGCGGTGCGGGGCAGCACCTCCACCAGGTGCAACTCCTTCGGCGCGCAGAACGCGGGCAGCCGCTCGGCGACGTGTGCGCGCAGCGAGGCCAGCGTCGGCGGCGCATCGCCGGGCACCACCCACGCCACCACGCGCTGGCCCCACTCCGGGTCGGACACACCCGCCACGGCCACCTCGCGCACGGTCGCGTGAGTTGCGAGCACGGCCTCGACCGCATCGGGCCACACGTTCTCGCCGCCCGTGATGATGAGGTCGCCGCGTCGCCCGTCGACGTGCAGCCGGCCGTCGGGCAGCCACCGGCCGAGGTCGCCCGTGTGCAGCCAGCCGTCGTGGTCGAGGGGGGTGCTTCCGTCGCGGTAGCAACGCAACAGCATCGGGCCGCGCAGCAACACCTCGCCGTCGTCGATGCGCACCTCCACCCCGTCGAGGGGGCGGCCGTCGTACACCACGCCGCTACCGGTCTCGGTGAGTCCGTACGTGGTGTGCACGTTCGGCGGTCGGTGGTCGGGCGGGCGTGAGCCGCCGAGCACGATCGTGCGGAACAGCGACGGGTCGATGCGGCCGAGCGCGGTGGCCACCAGCGAGACGGCAGTCGCGCCGTCTCGGGCGGCCTGTTGCACCTCGGCGGCCTCGAACCCGTCGTGCACCACGAGGCCGGTTCCGGTGACGAGCGCACGGGTGATCACCGACAGGCCTCCCACGTGCGCGAGCGGCAGGCAGGCGAGCCACGTGTCGGCCGCAGTGATGCCGAGGTGCGCGGAGGTGGCGAGCGCCGACGCGCGCACTGCATCGTGGGTGAGCACCACACCCTTGGCGGTGCCGGTGGAACCGCTGGTGGCCATCACCAGCGCATCACCGTCGTCGACGCCTTCCCCGTCGAGCACGTGCCGGCCCTCGGCATCGACGAGTCGGTCGGGGCGCAGCGAGGCGAACAACGCAGCCCGCGCCGGCCCGGGCAGACGGCGGTCGACGGGCAGCACTGCGTTGCCGTCGTGCCACTCGCGTTGGAGGGCAGTGACGAACGCGGGCCCGGCGGGCAGATCGACCGCGACGAGATGTGGCACGGAGTGGAGACTATTCAGCGAGAATGTCGGCGATGAATCGTTGGCTTGTCGGTGCCCGTCCTCGAACCCTTCCTGCGGCAGTGGTGCCGGTGGCGCTCGGCGCCGCGGCCGCCGCCGGGGTGGGCCATCCCGTGTGGTGGCGGGCGCCGCTGGCGTTGGTGGTGTCGCTCGCCCTGCAGGTGGGTGTCAACTACGCCAACGACTACAGCGACGGCGTGCGTGGCACCGACGAGGTGCGCGTCGGACCCACACGTCTGGTGGCCGGGGGCCTGGCCAGTGCGGGGGCGGTGAAACGTGCCGCGTTCGCCGCGTTCGGGGTGGCCGCCGCGGCCGGGCTGGTGCTGGCCGCCGTCACGACCTGGTGGCTGCTCGTCGTCGGCGCGGCAGCCATCCTCGCCGCGTGGTTCTACACCGGTGGGCCCAAGCCGTACGGCTACCTCGGCCTCGGCGAGATCTTCGTCTTCGTGTTCTTCGGACTGGTCGCCACCGCCGGCAGCGCCTACGTCGTCAGCGAGCGGATCACCGCTGTCGCCTGGCTGGCCGGATGCGTCGCCGGATGCCTGGCGTGTGCGCTCCTGGTCGTCAACAACCTGCGCGACATCCCCACCGACTCGTTGGTGGGCAAGCGCACGATGGCAGTGCGGCTGGGCGACCGGCGCACTCGTCGCTTCTACGTGGTGCTCCTCGCTGCGGCGATCGTGCTCGTGGTGGTCGTTGCCATCGCCGGCCGCCCGTTCGCCGCACTCGGCGTCGTGGGCGCCGTCGTCGCGGTGCCGGCCGTGCGTGCGGTGTCGAAGGGCGCCGCCGGACGCGACCTCATCCCCGTGCTCGGTGCCACCGGTCGAGTGCAACTGGTCACCGGCCTGCTGGCCGCCGTCGGCATTGCCCTCTCCGCCTGATCGCGCCGGGTACAGTCGGCAGCCATGAGCAACATGCCGCCTCCTCCTCCCCCCATGGGCCCGCCGCCCGGCTACCAGCCCTACGGCCAGGGGATGGGCATCATCCAGCCCCTGCGCAAGGCCACCACGGCCATGGTGTGCGGCATCATCGGTCTGCTCGTCTGCAACATCATCCTTGCTCCTGTCGCGCTCGGGCTCGGCATCTCGGCCAAGGGCGAGATCGACCGAAACCCCGGCCGCTACAGCAATCGCGGTCAGGCGACCGCGGCCATCGTGCTCGGCATCATCGGCATCTGTCTCATCCCCATCAGCTTCATCATCCTCAGCCGCGTCAAGAAGTAGCCGGCCCGTCAGGGTCGACTCAAGCGGCCGGGGGAGGCAGCATCCCGGCGATCGCGTCCACCACGGCCTGGGGCTGCTGCAGGTGCGCGGCATGCGCCGCTTCCGGCACCAGCAGCGACCGGCCCCGGGGCACCGCGGTGGCGATCTGCTCGGCGATGGCGACGAACTTCGCGTCGTCGGCGCCCGCCATCGCCAACACCGGCATGTTAAGCTCGCGCAGGCGTGGCCACAGGCTGCCCTGTGCGCCCGTGCCCGCCAGGGTGAGGCTGGTGGCCAGACCGTCGTCGGTGTTGCGGGCGCGATCGGCGAGGTCGTCGGTCGACAGTGCGAGGCCGCCGAACAACGGTTGGGTGGTCCACTCGTGCAGGAACGCCTCCACGCCCACCTCGCGCAGATGATCGGCCAGGTCGTGGTCGGCATCGCGGCGGCGAGCGCGTTCGTCGTCGTCGTCGATGCCCGGGTTGGCGCCGATGAGCACCAGCGACCTCACCAGGTGCGGGTACATCAGCGCGACGTGCAGGCAGACCCGCCCGCCGAGGCTGTAGCCGACGTACGTGGCCTTGCCGCCGAGCGGCGCGATCATGTCGGCGGTGCGTCGCAGGTCGGCCCGCACAGTGCCCGACTCGCCATGACCCGGCAGGTCGAACAGCACGCACTGGTACCCGCGGCGGGCGAACTCGTCGGCGATGGGACGCCAGGATTGCAACGTCTGCGTGAACCCGTGCAGGAAGACGATGCGGCGATCGGTGTCGTCGCCTGTGATCTCGGCGTGCAGGCGGCCGGCGAGTGGGCGCCACTCCACGTCGGTGGCGTCAGGCATCGCTCGACTCCGCGGCGCGGCGGTCGAGCAGACGACGTACGACGGTGACGAAGGTGTCGGGGTCCTGGGCACCCGGCACTGCCCAGCGGCCGTCGATGACGTAGGTGGGCACTGCGCTGATCTCGGCGTCGGCGGCGAGGCGCAGCTGTGCCTGCACCTCGCTGGTGCCGTCGTCGCTGTCGAGGAAGCGGCGCACGCCGTCGGCCGGCATGCCCACTTCGGCGGCGCACTGGGCCAGCACATCGGTGTCGCCCACGTCGAGCCCGTCGCAGAAGTAGGCCTGCAGCAGCCGCTCTTTCAGCGCGAGCTGATGACCGGAGGCCTCGGCGAGCCACAGCAAGCGGTGGGCGAGCAGCGTGTTGGCACGCAGGGCACGCTCCATGTGGAACTCGAGACCTTCCTCGGCAGCGACCTCGGTGACGTGGCCGATGATCTGAGCAGCGCGCTCGGGGCCACCGAACTTCCGCGCGTACCCGTCGACGACCGGCGTGGCCACCCCCGGCGCCGCGTGGGGATCGAGTTGGAACGGGCGGTAGACGATGTCGATCTGCGCCTCGTCGCGCAACGCCTCGACGGCCTTCTCGAACCGGCGCTTGCCGATGTAGCACCAGGGACAGACCACGTCGGACCAGATCTCTACGCGTACGGTGGGTAACACGAGGGTGAGGATACGCCCGTATCGTTGGCGCCATGACGCCGGCCGACGCGCAGATCACCTTCTGTGCCACCCTGGTCGACCAGTGGATGGTGCTGGGCATGCGGCACGCCGTGGTGGCGCCCGGCTCGCGCAGTACGCCGATGGCGCTCGCTCTCGCGGCCCGCGACGACCTGTCCGTGCACGTCGCCCACGACGAACGCACCGCGGCGTTCATGGCGCTCGGCATCGGTCTCGCCACCGGTGTGCCGGCCGCACTGCTGTGCACCAGCGGCACCGCCACCACCCACTTCCACGCGGCGGTGGTGGAGGCCGACCTGTCGGGCGTGCCCATGCTCGTCATCACCGCCGACCGCCCGCCCGAGCTGCAGGGCATCGGCGCGCCGCAGACCATCGACCAGGTCGACCTCTACGGCAAGGTGGTGCGCGGCTTCGTCGACACCGGCGTGCCCGAGGAACGCGACATGCCCGCGTGGCGCGACCTCGCCACCGACAGCTGGCTGGCGGCGACCGGCGTGGAATCGGGTCCGGTGCACCTCAACGTGTCGTTCCGAGAACCACTGGTCGGCGAGGTGGGCGAGCTGCCCCCGTCGTCGCCGGTGCCGTCGGCGCCCGAGCCCGACGAGTTCTTCATGGCGCGGTTGCCCATCGAGGAGCTGGCCACCATCATCGACCAGCAACGCGGCGTCATCGTTGCCGGGCGCGGTGTCGACTCGCCCGTCGCGGTGGCTGCCCTCGCCGATGCGCTGCAGTGGCCGGTGCTCGCCGACCCGCGCTCGGGCTGCCGGCACCTGCCCCAGGCGGTCTGCGCGTTCGACTCGCTGCTGCGCCACGCACTGTTCGCCGCCGATCATCGACCCACGGTGGTGTTGCACCTGGGTGAGCCGCCTGCGTCGAAGGTGCTCGGGCAGTGGCTGCAGGCCTCGGGCGCGGTGCACGTGCACGTGCACACGCAGGACCGCACCATCGACCCGCTGGGCATCATCACCGAGCGCATCTACGGTCAGGTGTCTGCCGTGTGCGACTCGCTCGCCCCATTGGTGAAGGGTGCCTCGGGCACGCCGTGGTTGGCGCGCTGGCAGCACGCCGACGACGCCGCGCAGACCGCCCTCAGCGCAGCCACTGCCGCCGAGCCGCTCACGGAACCCGCGGTGGCGCGAGTGCTCAGCACGCTGGCGGTGCAGCTGGTGGTGGCGTCGTCGATGCCCGTGCGCGACGTCGAATGGTTCGGCGCGCCAGGCACGACGGTGGTGCACTCCAATCGCGGGGCCAACGGAATCGANNTCGTCGTCATCGACAACGACGGCGGCGGCATCTTCTCGTTCCTACCGCAACGCACATCGCTGTCGACCGAACGGTTCGAGCAGCTGTTCGGCACGCCGCACGGCACCAACCTGGTGGGCGTGGCCCGGGCGCACGGCCTGGGTGCGCGCACGGTCGAGACGGTGAGCGACCTGCTCGCCGCGGTGGCCGATCGCGAGGCCACGGTCGTGCGCGTGGTGAGTGATCGCGATCGCAACGTCGCCGACCACGACGCGCAGCATGCGGCGGTGGCGGCCGCGCTCGGCGCCTGACCGGAGACGTCGGCCAGGCCGGCTGACGAACGCGCGTGCTCCGGGCGGTGCGTCGCCGCCGTCAGGCGCGCACGATGGCCGACTGCATGGCCTGCAGCTTCGCCTGGGTCTCGGCCAGCTCGCTCAGCGGATCGCTGTCGGCCACGATGCCGCCGCCGGCCACCAGGCGGGCCGAGCGCCGATCGGCCGAGAGCTCGGCACAGCGGATGGCCACGGCCCAGGTGCCGTCACCCGCAGCGTCGACCCAACCCACCGCGCCGCCGTAGCGGCCGCGCACGAAGCCTTCGGCGCGTGCGATGAGCGCGAGGGCCTCGGCGCGTGGGAACCCTCCCAGTGCGGGCGTGGGGGAGAGCGCGGCGACGAGCTCGAGCACGTTGGGGCGTGGGTCGCTGAGGTGGCCCTCCATGGCAGTGCCGAGATGTTGCACGTTGGCCACGGTGACGATGCTGGGCTCGGGCTCCCAGTCGAGGTAGCTGCACCANNACGCGGTGCTCGATCTGGTTCTTCTCGCTGGCCAGCAGCTCGGCAGCCGCCTCGCGGTCGGTGTCGGGGTCGCCCGTCCGCGGGGTCGTGCCGGCCAAGGGGTGCGAGCGCACGAGGTTGCCCTTCACGTCGATGAGCAGTTCGGGCGAGGCACCGATGAACCCGTCGACCGAGTACCTGTGGCTGCGGCCGAACATCGCCTTCAGGCGCAGCAGCACTGCGTGCACGTCGATGGGCTCCGGGCTCGTCACCATCACCTCGCGCGCGATGACTGCCTTCGTGAGCGACCCGTCGCGCACCGCGTCGCGCGCTTCCGCAACGGCGGCGAGGTAACGGTCGATCGCCGTGAGCGGGCTGACGGTGAACGCCTGCGCGCGCGGCTGCGGGCGGATGCCCACGTCGAGGTCGACCGGCGAGTCGTCGATCGTGGTGACCCAACGGCGACCGTCGGCAGCCTTGCCCACCACCGTCGCTGGGATGACCAGCTCGCACGCGCTGCCGGGCTCGAACGGCACCACGCCGATGGCGAGTGGGTGCACGCCGCCCACGTCGTCGATGTGCTCGATGGCCGCGAGGGTCGCAGGTACCTGTGCGAACGGCACGCGCGCGGCCACGCCTCGGCCGGCGATGCCGACACCGTCGCGCACGAACAGGTAGCCGTCGCCACGGGCGATGTCGTTGAGGTCGACGTCGTGCTCGAGTGGGCGGGTGTGCGCACGCATGTCAGCCGCGCGTGCCCACCATGAGCTGAGTGAGCCCACCGGAGAGCTGTCGGTGCACGGCGTCGGGGAAGCCCGCTGCGCGCAGCATGCGCACCATCTCGTCGGCGGGCGGCAGGTAGGCGACGCTCTTCGGGAGGTAGCGGTAGGCCGCACCGTCGCTGAGCAGCGCGCCGATGCGCGGCACCACCTTGCCGAAGTAGATGTTGTTGCCCCACCGCACCACTCGGTTGTGCGGGATGCCCACGTCGAGCAGTGCGATGCGGCCACCCGGGCGCACCACGCGGGCCAGTTCGGCGAAGAACGCGGGCAGCTCGCGCAGGTTGCGCAGTGCGAAACCGCACGTGGCTCCGTCGACCGAGTGGTCGGCCAACGGGAGGCGCAGGATGTCGGCCTGCACACGCGGGCTCCCACTGCGGTCGGCGGCGAGCATGCCGAAGCTGAGGTCGAACGAGATGGGCTGCATGCCGGCACGACTCAGGTCGACGCACAGGTCGCCGGTGCCCGCGGCGAGATCGATGACGGTGCTCCCGGCCGGCAGCGCGAGCAGCTTCACCGCGGTACGCCTCCAGCGCACGTCGAGGCGGAACGTCATGATGCGGTTCACCATGTCGTAGCGCGGGGCGATGGCGTCGAACATCTCGCGGACGGCCTCCACCTTCTGCTCACCCTCGGGGAGTTGCTCGGTGTCCCAGCTCCGTTCGACCATCGGCAGCAAGGCTACGGCGTGGCAGGCTTCGCACCATGAGCAACGATCTGTGGCGCAAGGGTGCACTCGAGTTGGCGGGCTTGATCGCGAGCAAGGAGGTGTCGAGCCGCGAGGTCGTGCAGGCGCACCTCGACCGCATCGATGCCGTCAACCCACGCCTCAACGCAGTCGTGCGCCGCCTCGACGAGTCGGCGCTCGTCGCGGCCGACGCTGCCGACAGAGCCGTGGCCTCCGGTGCTGCTCTCGGCGCTCTCCACGGCGTGCCCGTCACGGTGAAGGAGAACATCGACCTCGCCGGCACACCCACCACCCAAGCGGTCCACGCGTTGGCGGAGGCGGTGGCGCCCATCGATGCGCCGGTTGTCGAGCGGGCGCGGGCCGCCGGTGCCATCCCCATCGGTCGCACCAACCTCCCCGACTTCGGGCTGCGCGTCACCACCGAGAGCTCGCTCCACGGGGTCACCCACAACCCGTGGCACCCCACCCGCACGGCCGGCGGCTCCAGCGGTGGCGAAGCGTCGGCGCTCGCGTCGGGCATGAGCCCGCTCGGCTTCGGCAACGACATCGGTGGCTCACTGCGCAACCCCGCCACGTGCTGTGGCATCGTCAGCGTCAAGCCCACCACCAGCGTGGTTCCGTTCGCCACGGTCATCCCTCCCGAGGACGGTGGCATCGCCGGTCAGATCATGCTCACCGACGGTCCCATGGCGCGCCACGTGGCCGACGTGCGCGCCGGTCTGCTCGCCATCGCCGGTCAGCACGACCGCGATGCACGCTCGCTGCCGATCACGCTCGTCGACCGTGCAGCCGGCCGTCAGCTGCGCGTCGCGGTGCTGGCCGACCCGCCCGGTGGCAGCACTCACCCGGAGGTCATGGCGGCGATCCGCGGCGCGGCCGATGCGTTCTCCGACGCCGGCGCTGCCGTGGTCGACGCGGTGCCGCCGTCGTTCGAGCGCTCGCTCGAGCTGTGGTCCACCATCCTGCTCGCCGAGGTGCGTGCCAACATGCCGCTGCTCGAGCTGGTGATGGGCGAAGCAGGGAAGCGCTTCCTCGGCTTCGGCACCGATATCTTCCCCGAGATCGACACCGCCACGCTCATGCACTCGTTCGTCGACCGCAACCGCGTCGACCGCGAATGGCACGTGTTCCTCACCGAGTACGACGTGTTGTTGATGCCCACGTGGACCCAGCCGCCGTTCGAGCTCGGCTACGACATCGAGTCGGTCGAGCACGCGTTGGAAGTGCTCACGCTCATGCGTCCGGTGCTGCCGGCCAACGTGCTCGGCCTTCCGGCCGCGGTGGTGCCGGTGGGCATGGCCGACGGCACGCCGGTGGGCGCGCAGCTGGTGGGCCGGCGCTTCGCCGATCTCACCTGCCTCGCCGCCGCCGAGACGTTGGAAGCCGCGTTCGGCACCATCACCCCGATCGACCCGGTGTGGTGACCTGACCCCATCCCGCGCCCACGGCTCCGCCCGCCCCGGCCCCCGCCCCCGGTCGTGCTCCGCCCCCGATCCATTTCGCGCCCACGCCCCCGATCCATCTCGCGCCCACGGGTCCGATTCGTCCCAGATCTGGGACGAACCGATCCCGTGGGTCCGTTGTGACACGAATTCGGGACGAATCGCGCCCGACCGGAGATGGCGACGGACGGGGGGTCAGTGCTCGAGCACTGCCTGCTTCGCCCAGCGGTAGTCGGCCTTGC
>PMCN01000015.1 GCA_003154135.1 Acidimicrobiaceae bacterium | reverse complement strand
ACGATGGTGTTGTTGAACGAGCTCTTGATGTGGACGACACCGTTGGTGACGTTCTTGCGCTCGCGCTTGCGGGGGCGACGACCGCCCGGCTTCGGCTTCGCCATTACTTCCTCACAGCCTTCTTCTTGTTCGCGACGGTCTTCTTCGGACCCTTGCGGGTACGAGCATTGGTGTGCGTGCGCTGACCGCGCACCGGCAGACCCTTACGGTGACGGATGCCCTGGAGGCAGCCGATCTCGATCTTGCGCTTGATGTCCTGCGCCACGTCGCGGCGCAGGTCGCCCTCGACGCTGATGTTGGCATCGACCCACGCACGGATCTTGTTGATCTCGTCCTCGGTGAGGTTGCGGACCCGTTCGTTCGGGTTCAGCCCCGTGTCGGCGCAGATGCGCTGCGCCGTGGGCTTGCCGATACCGAAGATGTAGGTGAGCGAAATCTCCAACCGCTTCTCGCGGGGAATGTCGACGCCGGAAATACGTGCCATCGTGCGATCTTCTCTTTCAGCCCTGGCGCTGCTTGTGACGGGGGTTCTCGCAGATCACGCGCACGCTGCCATGGCGGCGGATGACCTTGCACTTCTCGCAAATCTTCTTGACGCTCGGTCGAACCTTCATGATGCGTGCTTTCTCGAGACCTGGATACCTGGTGGGGTTACTTGTAGCGATACGTGATGCGACCCCGAGTGAGGTCGTACGGGGTGAGTTCCACTTGCACCTTGTCGCCCGGCAGGATTCGGATGTAGTGCATCCGCATCTTCCCGGAGATGTGCGCCAACACCTTGTGGCCGTTCTCGAGTTCCACCCGGAACATCGCGTTCGGGAGCGACTCGAGGATCGTGCCTTCGAGCACGATGGCGTCGTCTTTCGGCTTGGGCAGAACCGCCTCCTCGATCAAATGAAATGAACAACCCCACCAAGTCGAGGCGTGCCGGGGCACGACAAGGCTCGCAAGGGCCGAGGGGCAATGCTACCGCCCAGGGACCACAACGCCAAGTCCCTCTTCGCGTGATTGCCCGACACCGTAGCAAGCCGGCGCCCCACCCCCGTGACATCCCCCGGCGAACGGTTTCTGGGCGCGATTCGTGCCAAAAGCCCTTCTGGGCAGAGTTTGCACCGCTTTGCGGCGCTGGAGCCGCCCAGAACGCCTCGCCGAGCACGACTTGTTCGGCCCGGCACCACCGGAGGGATGATCACCGCCGCGCCCGAACACCGTCCGCCCTTCACGCACCCCCGGCTGAGCACACCGGGCGGCCGCGCTAGCGTGGTGGGCGAACGTGAAATGGGTCCCGTGAGGCCCATACGTGAAGGGACACACCATGGCGAACGCTGATCCCGGTCGTTCCGGGGCCGGTCGGACGGTGCTCAGCGCCGACGACGTCAGGCGGGCACTGACCCGAATCGCTCACGAGATCGTCGAGCGCAACCACGGCCTGGAGGGGGTGGTGCTGGTCGGGCTCCAACGTGGGGGCGTGTGGGTGGCCGATGCCTTGGCCGCGGTGCTGTCGGGCATCGATCCCGCAAACCCGGTCCCGGTCGGCTCGCTCGACGTGAGCTTCCACCGCGACGACGTCGGCCTGCGGCCCATCGTGCCGGGCAGCGTCACCGACATCCCGGTGTCGCTCGACGGCCGCACGGTGGTGCTCACCGACGACGTGCTCTTCACCGGGCGCACCGTTCGAGCCGCGCTCGAGGCACTCAACGAGTACGGGCGACCGCACGCGGTGCAACTCGCCGTCATCGTCGACCGCGGCCATCGCGAGCTCCCCATCCGGCCCGATTTCGTGGGCAAGAACCTGCCGACGAGCCGCGACGAGAACGTCGCCGCCACCGCAGAAGGGGTGACCATCCGATGAAGCACCTCCTCTCGGTGGAAGACCTCTCCCCCGCCGACATCCACTCGCTGCTCGAGCTCACCGATCACATGGTGGAGGTGAGCAGCCGGCCCATACCGAAGGTGCCGGCGCTGCGCGGCAAGAACGTCGTGAGCCTCTTCTTCGAGGACTCCACGCGCACACGGACCAGCTTCGACACGGCGGCCAAGCGGCTCAGCGCCGACACCATGAACTTCGCCGTCGCCAGCAGCAGCGTCAACAAGGGCGAGAGCCTGCGCGACACCATCGAGACCATCAGCGCGATGGGCGTCGACGCCTTCGTCATCCGCCACAAGAGCAGCGGCGCCCCGCAGATGGTCACCCGCTGGACCAACGCGAGCATCATCAACGCCGGCGACGGTTGGCACCAGCACCCCACGCAGGCGCTGCTCGACTGCTACACCATCCGCGCCGGCCTCAACCGGCGCGACAGCTTCGACGGGTTGCGCATCGCCATCGTCGGCGACATCAAGCACAGCCGCGTGGCGCGCAGCGACGTGCAGGCTTTCACCAAGATGGGCGCGCACGTCACACTCGTCGCACCGCCCACACTGCTGCCCCCATCGCTCGACGGCTGGCCGGTGGAGGTGAGCCACGACCTCGACTCGCTGCTGCCCGACCTCGACGTGCTGTACCTGCTGCGCGTGCAGCGCGAGCGGATGGACGAAGCGCTGCTGCCCTCGCTGCACGAGTACTCCGCGCTCTACGGCCTCACGGCCGAGCGGGCCGCGCGCCTCGCCCCGCACGCGCTGGTGATGCACCCCGGGCCGATGAACCGGGGCGTCGAGATGGTGGTCGACCCCGGCGAGCTGCCCGGCTCGGTCATCCTGCACCAGGTGACCAACGGCGTGGCCGTGCGCATGGCGGTGCTCTTCACCCTGCTCGGCTCGGGCAGCGATCTGCGGACAGGAGACACGGTATGACCCGGCTCGTCATCACAGGCGGCACGCTGATCGACCAGACCGGCACGCGCGCCGGCGACGTGGCGATCGACGACGGCCGCATCGTGGAGGTGGGCACCGCAGTCACGGGCGACTGCGTGCTCGATGCCTCGGGCTGCATCGTGTCGCCCGGCTTCGTCGACCTCCACGTGCACCTGCGCGAGCCTGGCAAGGAGGAGGCGGAGACCATCGAGACCGGAAGCCGCGCGGCAGCGCTCGGTGGCTTCACCGCGGTGGTCGCGATGCCCAACACCGACCCCGCGCAGGACTGCGTGGCCGTCGTCGACTTCGTCCGCGAGCAGGGCCGCAAGGCCGGCCTGTGCGACGTGCTGCCGTCGGGCTGCATCACCATCGGTCGCGCCGGCGAACTGCTCGCCCCCTTCGGCGAGCTGGCGGCGGCCGGCGTGCACCTCTTCACCGACGACGGCAACGGCGTGCAGGACGCGCAGCTCATGCGCCGCGCCCTCGAGTACGCCCGGCCGCTGGGCATCGTGCTCGCGCAGCACTGCGAGGTCGCGTCGCTCACCAAGGGCGCGGTGATGCACGAAGGCGCGTGCTGCAGCCGCCTCGGCCTGCCCGGTTGGCCATCGATCGCCGAGGAGCTGATGGTGTTCCGCGACATCGAACTGGTGCGGCTCACCGGCGTGCCGATGCACTTCCTGCACCTCAGCACCGAGCGCAGCGTGCAACTCGTGCGCCAGGCGAAGGCCGACGGTCTGCCCGTCACGGCCGAGGCCGCGCCCCACCACTTCACGCTCACCGACGAGATGCTCTCCGGCTACGACTCGGTGTTCAAGGTGACCCCGCCGTTGCGCACCGCCGTCGACATCGCCGCGCTGAAGGTGGGGCTGGCCGACGGCACCATCGACGCCATCGCCACCGACCACGCACCGCACGCTCAGCACACCAAGGAGGCGCCGCTCGATCAGGCGCCGCCCGGCATGCTCGGACTCGAAACCGCACTCGCGCTCGCCATCACGGAGCTCTCCGGCTCCGGCGCGGCGATGACGCTCGAGCAGATCGTGGCCGCGCTCAGCTGGAAGCCCGCCGCCATCGCCGGGGTGGCGCACCGTCATGGCCGGCCCATCGCCGCCGGCGAGCCCGCCAACCTCACGGTCTTCGACCCGACCCGCGAGTGGTCGGTGGTGCCGGCGCACCTGGCGAGCAAGAGCCGCAACACCCCCTACGCCGGGCGCACGTTGCGCGGCAAGGTGCGCCACACCGTGTTCGACGGCACCGCCGTCGTCGTCGACAGCGCCGCCACCCGCTAGACCCACCCAACTTTGGCGCTGAGCCGGGCCTCTGGCCCGTGCCAGCGCCAAAGTTCGAGCTACGCCGAGGGCACCAGATCGTCGTCGTGGGCGTCGGTGTCGATGACGGCGCCTTCGGGCAGCGGCGCGGCAGCAAGCGCGGTCTCACGCCGACGCCGCTTCTTGATGCGCCAGCGGATCAACAGCACGAACACATCGATCACCAGCAACGACAGCACGATGATGAGCAGCGTGGGCCGATGGCGCGTGGTGGTCGTCCCCGTGACCGACGGTCCGAAGCCTGACGCCGCGGCACTCCACAGCAGGCTGCCGAACGCCGGCGCGGGCACCTTGACGGTGACGACCTGCTGCCATGTCTGTCCGGCCGCAATGTCGCCGGGATCCATCAGCGGCAGCGGCACCAGCGACTCCGTTGCGGTGCGACCCACTTGACCACGAAGTGCGACCTTGTGGACGGTGATGGTCGAGCTGTTCCTCACCCTCACCGTGACCTCGTACGTGGTTGCACCACCGAGGTCGGCCCGAATCCGTTCGCCCAATCCGTCGGGAGCCGCATGGGCGCTGATCGCCACGACGAGCGGATTGCTGAACGCGGGAGGGTCGACGACCGGCGCGACTGGATGGCCGGTGAGCGTGATGGGAGCGACGGCAACCTCGTCGTTCGTGATGTCGGAGACCCTCACGATGCAGGGGCACGGTGCGGGCGGCGCCGCCATCGCAAGGGCGGCGGTCGTGGCGCCGTCGCCGTGGAGCTGCAGGCTCTGGCTGTCGACCATGTCGCAGTCGGCCGAGCCGCGGCGAGCTTCGTTTCCGCAGAGCGAGATGGTGACCGACTGCGCGGAGAACCCGTCGACGAACAGCAGGATGTGGTCGCCCACGGCAGCCACGCTCCGGTCGAGCGTGACAGTCGGCCCGCTCGTTGTCGGCCCAGCTCGAACCGTCGTGGCGACGGCGCATGCGATCAGCACGATCGCAGGCACCGCCGTCCAACGGCTCAGTCGCCGAAGGGCGTTCACGTCGGCTGGTACTCCCGCTCGTCGGCCGAACGCTCGACCGCCGCGGCGCCGAGACCTGCGCGACGGTGGCGACGATATGCACGCCAGGCGAGCACCGCGAACAACACGATGCACAGAATGATGAGCGCCGTGATGGGCGGCGCGAACGTTCGGTTGGTCACAGCCACGACCTTGAGCGTTCCCAGGTCGGCTGCACCGCTGGGCACGACCGACACGTGCGTCGTGTCGATGACCAGCGCGGGGACCCCCTTCAGGTTGGCGACGACGTTGACGTGTTGGCCGGGGAGGAGCTCCGTCAGCGCGGGAAGCGCGACCTTCGTCTCGCCGATGCCGAACGGGCCGGCGATCGAGACGGTTGCCACACCGCCGAGGCGCACATTGCCGCTGTTGCTCACGACGAACGTCACGTGCGCGGAACCATCGAGTGGGTTCGCCGATTGGTGGTAGGTCGTCTTCACCTGCGACACCGCCAGCTCCGCCGACACCGGACCGGCGACTCGGACGTACATGCGGGTTCCAGTTCGGCGATCCAGCTGGACGACCTGACCGGAGTCGTTCGACCCGGTCGCTGCGTTCGACGCGACGATCGCTCCTGCGTGGTCGCCCGGCGCCGCGTCGGCTGGGATCTTGATGGTGACCGGGATGGTCACCTGCTTGCCAGGCGGGAGTGTGATGATCTCTTGGGAGACCGTCACCCACGAGCCGGCATCGACCGGCTTCTGTGCGCCGGGGAGAAGGTCGAACTGCCCGTCGGCGTTGTTGAAGGCGTCGGTGGCGTAGACGCGGAACGTGAGCTGCACGTTGCCGTAGTTGTACAACGTGACTGCGTCCTGGATGGTGGTGCCGGCCGCTGACTGGTACGACAGTTCCGGGCGATCGCCACCCTGGCCGCCTGTCGCCGCGCTTGCGGGTGCCAGGGCCCAGCTCTCGACCGCTTCCGGCGGGCTCTGGTCGTTCGTCGGCGATGCCGACGGCGGCGACGGCGTGGTGGTCGGTGGCGCAGATGCGGCTGCTGAGCCGATGTTGACCGCAGACGCGGCAAAGGCCACCGCCAAGGTGGTGGCCCACAGTCCGAGACGTCGCCTGTTCTTCATGTGTTCGATCTTGCTTTCCGTGTGGAACGCCGCAGGTGGTGTGGAGGGGCGGGGAGAGCCCCCTCCACACCACCGACACGGTGTTGGTGTTTGGTGTAGTGCTGTTGCGTCAGACGCTGGTGAAGGTCATCACAGAGGTGTAGGTACCTGTGGTGGCCGTCAGCGGGATCAGCAGGCGCAGGCGGGCGTCGAGCAGGGCGATGCCCAGACCGTGGCCCGTGTAGGCGCTTGCCAGGGTGACACCAGTCGTGCTCTGCAAACCGCCGGTGATGGCCGGGTTCACCGAGGAACCGGCCACGACGTCCATGTAGTAGCCGTTCAGCGTCGCGGCCGACTCCGACGTCATCTGCGGATCCCAACCGAGGTAGCTACCGAGGAAGCTGTCCAGCGGGTGCTGGTGAGTGGGGTCGGCAGCGTTGTCGAACTTCTGGAAGTCGCCCACGTGGCCGTTGATCGTCCAGTCCGAGGTGCCGCTGTGGCTGTCCCGGGTATCGACGACGGTCACCTGGTTGATCTGGCCGTTGGCGGTGAAGTACTGACCGGCATGGGCGCCCTTGGTGATGAGCTTGGCGGTGCTGAGCGTCACGCCGCACGTCGTCGGGGTCTGCGGGAGCGCATCGCCGTTCGCGTCGACGGGGTACGGGTACATGCCGAACCGACCATCGGGCTGACCATCGGCGTTCACCTTCGGTGCGCGACCGGGGGTGACGTCAGTGGTGGGGTCCAGGGCGCCGGTGAAGGCGGTGGCCACACTGTCGGCGCCCGGCGTGCCGGAGGTCGTGCCCAGCGTCCCGAAGTACGAGTCGGTGAAGGCGGTCTTGAGCGGGCCCACGACGCCGCAGCGCTGGGTGAGGATCAGGGCGCCCGCGGGGCGGGTTGCCGAGATGTCCTGCTCGAGCAGGAAGGCAGCCAGAGGTGCCGCCTGCTTGATCGCCGATTCGGCTGCGGAGTTCGGTGACGCATAGTCAGGCGTCACGGTGAACGAGTACAGCGTGCCGGCGGTTCCGGTGAAGGTGTACGTCGTCGCCGTGGTGGTCGGTGTCACACCGACCACGGTGCCGGCCACGAGAACGCCGTTGACCTTGATGTCATAGCCGAGGGGCGTGTGATCGGCCGGAGCCGTCCACGTGAGCACCACGGTGCCAACTCCAGGGGTGGCGTTGAAGTTGCTCACACCGTTGTACGGGGCCGGATTCGGTGTACCGCTCACGGTGTTCGACGGGGCGCTGTTGCCCACCGAGTTGGTGGCCACCACCGACACGGCGTACGCCGTGCCGTTCACGAGAGCGCCGGTGGCGAACGCGAACGAGGTCGCACCTGCACCCAGCGCCAAGGTCACGTCCGGACCGGAGGCCGGGTGGGCCGTGACGGTGAAGCCGGTGAGTGCCGGCGTGGACGCTGCCTCGGTGAAGGTGCCCGAGAGGCTGCCGTCAGCGGGCGTCAGCGAAGCGCCGAGCACCGGCGCCGAGGGCACCGAACCGAACGCCCAGCTGAAGCTGCTGGCGGTGACGTTGCTCAGCGTGATCGGGGTCTCCCAGTAGTGACCGCCCTCGACGTGCAGGGTGGGGTCGGTGCAGGCGATGCCGATCTTGTACGCGCCGGCCGGCAGCGACAGCGCCGACAGGTTCGTGAACGAGAACGGCACCAGGCCCGAGATGAGACCGAGCGGGCTCGCCGATGCGCCGACCTGCTCCTTCGGGCTCCCGCTGCTGGCCGCATAGAGCGGCTTGACGGTGTGGCCCGCCACCAGATCAGGTCCGGCAGCGCTGAAGGTGAGCGTGGATGCATCGACGCCGGCGTCGACCATGTAGGTGTTCCAGGTGTAACCGTTCGAGCCCGAGTTGCTGCACGCCGACCCTGCGGGCAGGGAGAGCGAGAAGTTGGTCGAGGTCGTGCCCGAACTGGGTGCCAGCGTCGCTGCACCCTGGGGGGCGGCGAGCACTTGGCTCGCCGGGGAGATGAGTGCGACGGTGCCGGCAGCAAGCGCTGCCGTCACCATCAACCCACCCTTGAGTCGTGAACGCATGAGAAGTGTGTCCTTTCGAGACGTTGAGATCATTGGAAGGTTTGAGCAGGTGGGTGATCAGGCTGGGGCGTTCTGACGCGGTGACCAGCTGATGGTCGGGTTGCCGCAGCTCGAGGTTGCAAGGAAGCCGAACTTGTTCAGCGTGGTGTTGGCGTTGCAGACAGCGGCCGTGTTGGGCAGGCTGGTGTTGGCGTAGTTCGCGTTCACGAACATGCCGCGGGAGTCGTTGAAGCCGGCCGTCGCCGTAGCGATGACGTAGGGGATCACGAAGAACACGTTGCGGCCGAACACAGAGTCGCCGTAGAAGGACGCGCTGGGGCTGGTGACGCCACCCGACACCGAGACGGGGCTACCGAGGTTGGTGCCGCTGCCGTTGTCGGAGATGGAGCCGATGCCGAAGTTCGCCGTGGCGGGGATCGTGCTGGTGGCCGCACCGTTGGCCTGCGACGTGTACTGAGCGGCCGAGAAGCCGACGACGACCTCGTCGTTGGCGTGGTTCACCGAACCGTTGGTGCAGTTGGCGGCGTTGGTGAAGTCGGCGCAGGTGAGGCCCGTGGTGGTGCCGAGGGCGGCAACCGCGTCACCGGCCTGCTTCAGCGAGTTGCCGTCGTTCTCCGGCAAGCGGGTTGCCGCAGTCGGGGTGCACTCGCCGGCCGTGAAGCCGACTGCCGAGTTGGCCTTGGTACCGGTGCTCGTGCTCTGCTCCCAGAACTTCGAGGTGCCCGAGCTGCTCTGGATGCCACAGGGAACGATGCGGACACCGTTCTTGATCGTGGGGCCGTGCGTCCAGATCCAGTTGAGCTCCTGCTGGGTGAGCGTGGTCTGGGGCGAGCCCGCGGCACGGTAGTAGGCGAAGCTCACACCATCACGCCCGAACGGGATGAAGGCGAGGTCCTTGGCACCGGTGTCGGTACCCTTCGACGACGACCGCGCGAAGTCGACCTGACCGCTGATGCTGACGGCGGCGGTGGTGCACGTGGGCATCACGCCGTAGATCGGCGAGTTGAAGGTGGTGCCGAGCCAGGTGGCGCCGCTGCCGGGGAAGTACGAGTCGGACAGAGCCTTCTGCCCAGCGCCCGAGCCCTGCGGCCGGGTGAACGTGGGGCCATTGAGCTTGGTCGTGATGCACTGGTCGGTGAGGTTTGCGTTCGGGAAGGCATCGAACGAGGCGATGCCGGTGTGGTTGCCGTCGCCCGCGTCGATTGCCTTGTAGTACACGCCGTTCGACTGGCCGGCGAAGGCGTTGGCGACGTCCTGCACGGTGTCGGAACCGACACCGACAAGCGCACTGAACTGACTGGGGTCGGCGTGGGCCGAACCGGCCATCACGCTCGCGGCGATTGCAGCGACAGCCGCGAGGCCTGCTACTCGCTTCTTGGTGAGTGACTTCATGGTGTTGAGATCTTCCCCTTCGTGTGGTGGAACCCACGGCTTCTCCGCCCGGGCAAGCGGCATGGTGACAGGTCAACCTTTCGTCAAACTGGCCCACAGATGAACGCTGAGCGTGATCGGTGAGGGTTCATCCGCCGGACACCTGGCGGTCAGCCGAAACGACCCATCACGTAGTCGAGCGTGCGCGGATCCTGCGGCGAACCGAACATCGCGTCGGTGGGTCCGTGCTCAACGATCACGCCGGGCGTGCCCTGCTCGGCCAGGAAGAACGCACAGCGATCGGACACGCGATTCGCCTGCTGCATGTTGTGCGTGACGATCACGATCGTCACCTCGCTGACGAGCTCCATGATGGTCTCCTCGATGCGACGCGTCGATGTCGGGTCGAGCGCCGAACACGGTTCGTCCATCAGCAACACGCGCGGCTGGATGGCGAGCGCCCGTGCGATGCAGAGACGCTGCTGCTGACCACCCGACAGGCCGCCGCCGGGCTGACGCAGGCGGTCGCGCACCTCTTTCCAGAGCCCCGCCTTGCTGAGGCAGCTCTCCACCACGCCGTCCTTCACGTCGGTGCTGGCCTTCACGCCGGTGAGGCGGAAGCTGGCGAGCACGTTGTCGTAGATCGACATCGCGGGGAACGGATTCGGCTTCTGGAAGACCATGCCGATCTCACGTCGCGCGTCGGTGAGCTTGCGGTTCGGATCGTAGAGGTCGTGACCATCGACGAGCACCTCACCCGCCATCGACGCCGAAGGAATCATCTCGTGCATGCGGTTGAGGATGCGAAGGAAGGTCGACTTGCCGCATCCCGACGGACCGATGAGCGCCGTGACGTGACCGGCCGGCATGTCGAGCGACACGCGGTCCAAGACCATGTGCGAGCCGAACCAGGCCGAGATGTTGCGAGCATCGATGCCGGCCAGCGCGCCGGAGTGCTCCAACTGGGCACCGCCTCGCCGCGGCCGGTCGTGAACCTCGAGCGTCGGCATCTCCGACAGCCCATCGCGGTCGGGTGGCAGAGGCAACGCGACCAACGGCGGCGGCAGCTGTGGATCGGCACGGCGCTGCACCATCACGTTCACTCCCAGGGCCGCGAGCACACGACGGAAGTCCGCGTCCTGCGATGCCGGCACGGCGACACCGAAGTCGGAGATCTCCGGTACCACGAAGATCGTCCATGGCTCGTCGGCGCCGTGCACCACGAGCTGCAGATCGGCGACGAGCCACGACCACGCGTCCTCGCCGTCGATCGCCGAGATGCGCCGGTCGGTGATGGTGACGGTGGCCTCGTGGAGGCGTTCCACCACTGCATCGGGCTCGACAGCATCGCCATCGACGAGCTGCACGACCCACGCGGTCGGGAAGGTAGCCACCTCCAGCTCCGGGCTGGGGCGGTTGATGCGCGGCGCGGGATCGAACGTCGACATCGAATCGATGGTCACAGGAAGCTCCTCTTCGGTCATCACGACACTCGATCAGGTGAGGTTGGGCAACAGTCGGGCCACTTCACCGGCGACCGCGAGGCCCACCAGCAAGAGCAGCGGGATGAACACCACCCACGCCTGCGCGCGACCCCAGCGGTGCCACGCCCACACGAAGCCGATGCACAGCACGGTCAGCGCTTGCAACCACATGACCAGCGCCCACATGGTGCTGCTGTCGTTGGCGAGTGGCCGTTCCGCCCCCGGCAAGGTGTCCTCGGTGAAGAGGCGGGCGGGACCGCCTGTGGGCTGGCCCACCAGATCGGCGTCGACCCTGATGAGACCGCTCGGCAGAAACGGGCGCCCGGCCGCGGTGACCAGCACGAGCCGACTGGAACCGGCCTTCGGCGCCGGTGGCAGGGGCGCGCCGTCACCCCTGACACCGATGACGACGTACTGGTACACGCCCTGCGCGGTGGTGAAGGTGAGCCGGGCGCCCTTCTTCAAACCGGCGATGCCGTCGAACGGCCCGCCAAACGCAGCTCGCCGCGCCATGACCACGCTCGTGCCCACCTGCCCGGGCAGCACCGTGTCGCGCCGATGCCCCGGTCCGTCGAACAGCACGCCGGCGGTGGTGCCTTCGCCCACCACCTCGCGCAGACCGAGCGTCGGGATCTCGAGGTAGGCAACGGGCGTGCCCAGAGCGAGTGGTCCACCTTGTTCGTCGGTCGGACCGATCGGCGCGCTCCCCTTGGCGAGCACCGAACGGAAGCTGTCGAACATCCGCTGCTGCGCCGACGAGTGCTGCAGCCGGCTCACGACGGTGAGCTGCAGCAACATGGCGAACGAGAGCGCGAAGACGAACGCCGAGAAGAAGCGCACCAGCTGCATCCTCGGCGACAGCGGCGGCAACTCGGCGCGCGCGGTTCGAGCCCGTCCGTCCTCCGCGTGCACATGCACGACGGAGGGCGCGGACGAGCTGCGCGCGACAGTGACCGCCGCCGTCATGACGCCTCGGCCGGGAGCACCTTGACCCGACGGCCGAGCAGGATTGCCATGCGACCGAAGACGAGCAGGAGCACGCCCCAGACCAGCGGCGAGCCGGGGGCGTAGCCCGTCGACGCCAGTTGGCCCTGATACGTGCTCGTGGTGGTGGCCGCGCCCGACCCGAGTTCGACGGTGGTGGTGGTGTCGCCGAAGCCCGTGTCACCGGTCGTGTCACCGGTCGTGTCGCCGGTCGAGGTCGAGGTGTTGCCGGCAGTCGTGGTGGTCGTGGTGCCACCGCCAACCGTGGTGGTGGTGGTGGTGCCCGAGTGCGTCGTGGTCGTGGTCGACCCCGACGTGGTGGTCGAAGTGGTCGGCGACACGGTGGTCGTGGTGCTGCCACCACCACCGCCCGAACCGGTCGCCCAGACGAAGTGCCCAGGTGAGTCGCCGGCGTTGGCGGTCACGGTGATGTCGACCGACCAGTAGCGCACTGTGGCGCTGTCGGCCGTGCACGCCACGCCCATCCGGTACGAGCCGGCAGGCAATGACATCGTCGCCAACGAGATCGGCGGAAGCCCGGAGATGAGGCCGACGGGGCTGAGCGACGGGTTCTTGTTGGAGACCGGGCTGCCCGACGACGCCGAGAAGAGCGCCGACACGAACGCGCCGGCGACAGGGTTCGGGCCGCTGCCGAAGGTGAGGGCCGACATGTTCACCGACGACGACACGATGTACGTCTCCCAGCGGTACGACGGTGTGGTCAAGGCGGTGCCCTGGCAGGCGGCACCCGCCGGCAGCACCATCGCGAACGTCGTGGCGCTGCCGCCACTGGTGATCGGGCCGATCGGAGCAGTGGTTGCCTTCAACTGCACCGCTCCCGCGTTCTCTGCCGTCGCCGCGACTGCGGTGCCGGGGAAGCCCGCCGTCAGGCCGAGCACCAGCATCGCCGCAGATCCGAGCGTGCCGAGCATGGCTGCACACCGCGCGACACGAAGTCGCGTGTGAGTCGAGTGGTTCATCGTGGCTCCCTGAGAAGTGTGTTCGAGTTGAGAGAAGATCCGTTGCGACGAGACATGCGGCGCCGGAGCAGCCAGGCGGCGCCTGCGACCGCGGCGGCGATCACGACGTAGAGCAGCCACGAAAGGCCGCTGCCCCCGCTGCCGGTACCTGTGTCGCCGCTCGCTGGGGCACCCTTGACCGTCCACGACAGCGTTCCCGGCGCGCCCGCGGTCACGTCGACGACGCTGTCCCAGTAGGTGGCCGTGTGGTCGAAGATGACGCACGAGATGCCGATGCGGTACTCACCCGACGGGGGGTGGAGCTGCGAGACGACGTCGAAGCTGAACACGGGCATCGTGGGGATCACGCCCGGATGGCCCGCCGACTCGTTCCGCATCAGCAACTGGAACATGTAGGCGTGGGTGTTCAACGTGTAGACGCCGTAACGGCCGTTGCCGGACGGCTCCGGGCCGATCGGCCCGTAGCGGATGTCGCCCGGCGCCTCGGTCACCGGCACCATGAAGGCGTTCGTACGCCACTGGTCGTGGGCACTGTCGCCCGGGCACATCGCCTCGTCGAGATGGAACGTGAACAGCGTCTTCTGGTTGCCGTGGGTGAGCGGCTTCTTGGTGTCAGAAGGGTCGACCACGAGCGCGTCGCCGATCCGCTCGGCTCCGGGGGACGTCGATGTCGTGGTCGTCGGCGTGCTCGCGGACACCCTCGTGGGCAGCGCGGCCCAGCCGAACGCAACGAGACACAGCGTCGACACGATGAGGCCTCGCACCGATCGTCGTATCGGCGACCGGGTGAACTGGTGATTCATGTCAGACCCGTCCCGGTTGGTCGAGGGATGCGTGCGCGTCCGACTGGCGGCGACGCGGTCGCTTGGTGATCTCCAACGCGCCGAGCCCGGATCCGAGCGCCACGATGCCCAGGCCGAGCACTGCGTAGCGACCTCCACCCGTCGGTTGCACGGCGGGGGTTGTGACCACGGGGCCCGTCGACGTCGTCGTTCCACCGCCATCGTCACCCGCCACCGTGGTGGTGGTGGACGTCGACGAGCCCACGGTCGTCGATGTCTCCGACGGCACGGCCGTGTCCGACGGCGGTGTGGTGTCGGACGGCGGCGTGTAGCTGGGGGACGTGACCGGCGGAACGTACGCCGGAGACGACGACGATGTCACCGTGGTGGTCGTCGTGGTGGGAGTCGGCTGGAGCGCGCGGACCTTGCCCGCCGCAGCTGTCGTCTGCGCCTTCAGCGCTGCCGGCAATGGCACGTACCCGACCGGCAGTCGACCGGGGTCGAACCCGGGCACCTGTCCGGGCCCGGCCGCGTAGTCGAGGAACGCGGCATACGCCGACCTGTCGGCCGCGGCGAGTTGCAACGGCGCGATGGCCGCATATGTGAGCGCCGTGAGGGGATACGCACCCGGTGCCGACTTGAGCGGCCTCGGCACAAGCACGGTCGGCTCGGTCGTGGGTTCCATTGCAGCGGCACCAGCGGTCAGACCCGCCGTGTCGGGAGCGACGAATGCGCGACCGCCCCCGTCGTCGCCGGCCCGTGTGAGGCTGGCGACCTGCAGCCCGAGCCTCGCCGCCGACGGCGTGTCGGTGAGCGCGATCATGCCCCGCTCACCCAAGGTCTGCGGGATCACCGACTTCCACACGTCTGAGGTCGAGATCGCGTTCGGGTTGGGCACGATCTTCGCCCCGTCGTAGCCGATGCGGGTTCGCGCAGCGGTGTCCGCCATGTCGGCGGCGTATGGCGTCCAGGCTGTGCCGCAGAGCAGCGGGGGCACGATCGAGTCGTTCACTCCCTGCGGTGGCGCCTGGTAGCAGTACGGATCGCCCTTCGGGAAGCTGTTCGGCACGGGGTTGCCGAATGCCTCGCCCGTGGAGTTGGCGGCCGCCGTCGTGGCGTAGACGGGGTTCACCTTCATGCCCCACTCGTCGGGCGCGCCCGCCAGCCACGCGGCTGCTTCGGGGTCGGCGAAGATCCAACTCCACACCTGAGCGGCGGCATCGGAGTTGCCCTCGGGCAGCTGCAGGCTGCTGAGCGAACGGGCATCGCCCACCTGGAGCTGTTGGAACTCGAGATTGAACCGTTGGAAATCGGGGTCGGTCGTCAGATCGGATGGGTTCTTGGAGAGCCACGGATACGGAGGCGCGCTGATGATGTCGACCGCTTCTCGATACGACTGGGTGAGCAACTTGGCCACCAGCCGGGGTGTGAGGTGCAGGTCTGCCACGCGCACGCCGGCAAGCTGCTGCTCGTCGCTGGGCGCGCCGGGACTCGGTTTTCGCTCGAGGTTGAAGCCGATCACGACGCCCGAGAGGCTGACAGGGGCATAGACGACAGGATTGGCAGGGTCGAGCACATCGGCCGACAAGGGTTTCGACGACACCACCAGGCCTGGACCTCCGGCCGAACCCGACAGCAGCTGCTGCCGAGCGGCGTCGTCGCTCACCGGCGAGTATGCGAACGGATTGAGCGTGCCGTCAGCGCACAACGCCGGCTGCCAGCTGGCCACCGCTGTCAGCGCGAGCTCGGAGCCGGAGATGCGCGTCTGGTCTCGGTCGAGCGAGCACGGCGAATCGACAGGGTTGAACGCAATGGGGATCGCGATGCGGTTCTTCCACGCGAGTGGCGACAGTGGGGACGTGGACACACCGTTCTGCGCCGCGTTGGCCTCGTAGGGCGTTCCGACGTTCTCCTCTGCAGCCGTTCCACGCGGCACGATCACGATCCAGCACTTCGGGATCACCTTCCCGCCACCCGCGACGGGCTGTACCTTCTGACCGCAGCCGAGGCCAGTGGACTGGACGCCCGTGAGCACCTCCATCAGGTCCGCACCCTTGCCATCGGCGTCCGTGGCCGAACCGGCGATCTCATTCGTGGTGATGATGTTGAAGTACGGGTTGAGCCAGAAGTTGCCACCCTGCACGAACGGATTGAACGTGGGGTCGAACGGGATGTCGACCACGGTGCCGTCAACCGCCCGGAACGGCACCCACACACCGGTCTGCTCGTCGTAGTACCCGGCGGTGGGATCGAAGTTGGCCCAGAACCTGTCGGAGATCTGGCGTGTGAGCGGGATGCCCGTGGGGAAGACCGAATTGGTGAGACCGCCGTACACACCGTTCACCGCGCCCTGCTCGCACTGCTCGGGCGGCGGGCCAGGGTTGTCGGGCACGGTGCCGTCGTCGTCGCCCCAGCACTGCATGATCTGCATGTAGTTGCCGGCGAAACGACCCGGGCCTTGGATGGTCGGCTTCCCGCCCGTCCAGGTGATCGACACGGCTTGGTCGGTGAGCTTCGCCGTCTGGTTCACCGTGATGGCGAGGTCGGCGAACTCGCCACGACCGTGAACGGTGACAGCCGAGTCGGTGTGGGGCAGCGAGGTGTCGGTGCCCATGCTTCCCGCAAGCGACCCGCTGGTCGAGGACAGCGACGCTGCCAGGAGGACCGCTACGGGGGCGAGCAGCAGCGCCGGTGAACGCAGACGCCGCATCATGTCGTTCGCCGATTCGTGAAGTAACGCCAGGCGAATGCCGGAGCGAGGATGAGGGACAGCGTGAGCACGACGACGAGCAGCACCAGCGGCAGCGATGCGTGCGACTGCGAGAGCGTGGTCGGCATCGCGTCGCCCACCACGACACCTGCAGTGGCTCCGTCGCCGCCCTGCTGCGAACCGTCACCGCTCGAACCGTCACCGCTCGAACCGTCACCGCCGACTGCGCCCGGCGTGGTGTCGACAGTGCTGCCACCGTCGAGGGTTGTACCACCGGTGGGCGTGGTGCCACCGGTGGGCGTGGTGCCACCAGTGGGCGTGCTGCCGCCCGTGTCGCCACGGACGACCGTTGTGGTCGCGCCGCCACCGCCACCGCCACTGCTACGGACCGGAAGCGTGGTCGTGGCGCCTCCGCCCGTAGGCGCTCCGGGCTTCACCGCGGTCGGAACGTTCGACATGCCGCCGGTGCCGTTGGGGCACTGCGTCACCCCGCCCTGCTTGTCGCACGCCAGCGGCTGGGCAGCCGTCTTCGCCACGGTGTTGGTGCCGTCGGTGGAGAACGTCGGGTTCTTGCACTGCTTGATGTCGATGTTCTGCACCACGACGCCCGGGATCTTGCGGATCTGGTCGAAGCTCGCCTGCACGAGGTTGATCGGCATCGGCGAGTAGCCGAGCGACTCAGACTGCTGCTGCGCCTGGCACATCGCGTAGTACGCGAACGCGCCGAGCGTCTCGCCCTTGGCAAGGTTGAACTGACCGGCCACCTTGGTGGGCACGATGAGGTACGAGTACGACGACAGCTGGTAGTTGCGCGGGTCGGTGTCGGTGTACACGCCGTCGAGGTTCTGCGTGAGGTACACCTCGGGGTTGGAGGCGTCGGTGTTGATCTTCGCCTTCAACAACGACACCGCGACGTTCTGCGGAGTGGGCGCCGTGTAGAAGCCGGCGGCATTGAGCACCTTCGCCACGGGGAACTGCGAGCCGAGCGCGTACGAGTAGTTCACGTACCCGATCGCGCCCTCGGCGAAGCCCTGGCTCACGTAGCCGGCGATGCCGAGGTCGCCCGACTGCGAGATCATGCCGGGGATCGTGGGATAGAACGACGTGAAGCCGCACGCCGGCGCGCGACCCGACTTCTGGCAGTACGTCGTCCAGATCGATGGGAAGCGGCTGATCATCCACTTGGTGAACTGCGCGCTCGAGCCCGACCCGTCGGATCGCACCACCGGCACCACCGCGCGGGCCGGCATCACCAGGCCAGGGTTGTCGGCCTGGATCGCCGGGTCGTTCCACATCTTCACGACGCCGGTGAAGATCTTGGCGACGTTCTGGCCCGACAGGCGCAGGTTCGTCACCCGCTTGCCGTTGATCTTCAGGTTGTACATGAACGACGTGCCGCCGGCCACGACAGGGATGTATGCGTAGCTGTCGGGAGCCGGGTTCTCGGGCGCCGAGCCATCCTCGGGATGGAACTGGAACGGGATGTCGGAGGCTGCGAAGTCGACCGTGCCGTTGAGGAAGTTCTTGCGACCCGACGTGGAGCCGCTCGGGTTGTAGTCGACGGTGATGCCGAACTGGCGAACGTTCACCCGCATGGCGTCGATGGCATTTGCCGCCCACGACGAACCTTCACCGGAGATGCGCTGGTATGCCGCGGCCACAGGACTGGTGGGCAGCGCGCCGAGGGTGACGACGAGGCCGATCAGCAGCACGGCGATGACGCGAAGAGATGCGCGACGGGTCATGTGGAAGCCTCAAGCGTCGACGGGACGGGTGTGTGCTGCGCTGCAGACGGTCGGCGGTCGCCGATCCGTTGCGAGTCGCCCTTCGAGCGCTCTGCCGCCTTGCGGGTCTGACGCTTCGACAACCTGCCGGCGGGGCGGCCGCCCATCACTCGGGCGAGGGTGAACAGCACGAGCACGAGCACCATGAGCACGGCTGCGGTGGCAAAGCCACGTGCGATCTGCGTGGGCTGCGGCGACCGCACCAGTTCGAACGCGGCGAGCGGGAGCGACACCATCGGACCCTTCGTGGGATCGAGGTTCATCGTCGAGGTGAACCCGGCGGTGAGCAGCACCGGTGCGGTCTCCCCGACGCCGCGTGCAACCCCGAGGATGACCGCGGTGGTGAGACCCGAGCGCGCCGTGGGCAGCACCACGTGCCACACCGTTCGCCACTGCGACGCGCCCAGCGCCGACGATGCCTCGCGCAGGTTGCCCGGCACGAGCCGCAGCACCACGTCGGCCGAACGGATGATGATCGGCAGCATCATGATGCTCATCGCGATCGACGCGGCGAGCCCGGACCGCTCGAAGCCCAGGATGAGGATCCACGTGGCGAAGATGAACAGGCCGGCGAGGATGGAGGGCAGCGCGGTCATCGCCGTGACAACGGTGCGCACCAGCGCAGCCGTCTTACCGTGTGTCTCGTTGAGGAACACGGAGCAGGCCACCCCCAAGGGCACCGTGATGATCAGCGCGAGCGTGGTCATGAGGAGCGTGCCCACGATGGCGTGGGTGATCCCACCCATGCTCAACGGATCGAGCGGGCCGGTTCGGCTGAGATCCTGCGCGTAGAAGTTGGAGTGCATCAGGGCCGACCGCCCGCGCCACAGGGTGAAGATGATCACCGAGAACAGCGCACAGAACGCCACGACCGCCGCAGAGGCGAGCAGCACGCTCATCACCTTGTCGACCACTGCCGGCCGGTCCTCGGTGAGCGAGACGAGCACCGCGTACGTGGCAAGGAAGATGCCGAACCCGACGACGATGAACCCGAGCCCGCCTGACAACGGTGTGAGACGTCCGAACAGCAGCATCGTGGTTGC
Organism: Acidimicrobiaceae bacterium; assembly: GCA_003154135.1. GTDB lineage: Bacteria > Actinomycetota > Acidimicrobiia > Acidimicrobiales > Ilumatobacteraceae > UBA668. Next base: position 6,120 of record PMCN01000015.1, on the reverse strand, counting down.
GAGCGAGCTGGCGCCGGCACCCAGCAACATGTAGATGTCGTTGCGCGACATGCGCTTGGTGGTGCGCCGCACCTGGGGTGCGAGTGGGGTACGCGAGCGCGTCGGCAGCACCGTCGCCGGAGACGTGGGGACGGCGTCCGGCTCGAGCACCGGTTGCATCGGCTCCTGCGTGGTCATCGTCGTGCTCACGCTTCGCTCCCGGCGCCCGAGCGAGAGCGAGCCACGAACCACGACGCCGTGAAGTTGACGACCAGGGTCACCGCGAAGAGCGCGAGACCGGCGGCCATGAGGGCCGAGAGGCCGAAGCCCGAGGCCTCGCTGTAGCGCAACGCAATGAGACTCGACACCGAGTTGCCCCCGGCCTCGAGCACGTGGAAGTTGATGTCGAAACGCGGCGAGATGATGAGCAGCACAGCGATCGTCTCGCCCAGTGCTCGGCCCAAGCCGAGCATCGTGCCGCCGATGATGCCGCCGCGTCCGAACGGGATGGAGACGACTCGGACCATTCCCCAGCGCGTGGACCCGAGCGCGAAGGCACCCTCGCGCTCTCCCACCGGCACCTGCGAGAACACTTCTCGCATCACCACGCACTGGATGGGCATCACCATCATCGCCACCACGACACCGGCGATGAAGGCCGACGCCGTGTAGACGCTGGCGCTCGAGAGCGGACTGTTCGGATCGGCGCCGACCACCTTGAAGAACGGCAACCACCCGAAGAACGTGTTGACCCAGCGCGACACCGGGATGAGCTGCCCTTCGAGCAGGAACAGCCCCCACAGGCCGTACACCACGCTGGGCACCGCGGCCATGAGGTCGACGAGTGCGACGAGCGACGAACGCAACCAGGTCGGGGCGACCTCGGTGATGAAGAGAGCGGTCGCCATCGAGATGGGGAGGGCGATTGACACCGCGACGAGAGCGATCAGCACCGTGCCGAGGAGGACCGACGCAATTCCGAACTTGCCCCGATCGGGCTGCCATTCGGACGTGGTGAGGAACGACAAGCCGGTCGACCGGAGCGCCTGCGAGGCCTGGATCGCCAGGAACAGACCGACCGCCACCATGATCGAGAGCACGACGAGGCCGCTCAGCGTGACGCCGCCGAAGAAGATGCGATCACCGCGGTTGCGGCGGGCCTTCAGAGGCCGCGGTGCGGGTCCGCCGTCGGGCGCAGCCGTCTCTCCGAGGTCGGGCAGTGTCGTGGTGTCGAGCACGGATCACGCCATCCAGGCAACAAGAACCACGATCGAGATGACCATTGCCAGACCCAGGAGGAGCACATCCGGGTGCTTCAGGTGCGACCAGAACGACACCTTCCGCGCCGGCTGTTCGGCCTGGTGCAGGCCGTGCATCGGGTGGACGGCCATCCCGGCGCTCCACGCCGGCAGCCGCTCGTCGAGCATGGTGCCGATCACCGAGGCGAACACTCGGGCCAGGGTGTCGGCATCGACCAACACGTGATTGCTGGGCACCGTCACCATCGCGACGCCGGGCGGGACCTCGGGTGGCAACGGCAGCGGCCGCTCAGCCGATTCGTCGGCGCGCTCGTCGGACACGGAGAGGGACTCGGCCTCGGGCCGGAGCTCCCGTTCGGAGTCGAGCGTCGGCGGCGGCAATCGCAACGCCAACGACAGGCTGACGGCCGACGGCTGAGGAAGCGACGCCGTAGCGCGGGCGTGGTCTGCCTCACGTCGAGCAGTGGACACCGCCGCCTCAGCGTCGGCGCGTGCCTGAGCGACCTCGGCCTCGAGCGCCGCACGCCGCCCCGCCATCAACCGGTCGAGGCGCTCGAGCACCTGCTCGCGTGCCACCGGGGCATTGAGAACTGCGTTGGCCTCGTCGGCCTCAGCCGCGTCGGCCTCTTCGACAGCAGCTCGCAATTGCAGTGCGAGGAGGGCGACGGCTGCACGAGGCGATCGTGCCGGCGGCACCGTCGAGGCTGCGAGCGAAGCGAATGGTTCCGGCTTGGAAGGGTGTGGCACCGTGGCCTCGGCGGCTCGTGTGTCGGCCAACTTGGAGGCCTCACGATGTGCGGCCTCGATCGCCGCGGTGGCATGCGAGCGAGCATCGGCAAGGGCCTCGTCGAATCCTGCCCGACCCTGCTGCATCAACTCTGCGATCTTGCGTCGGAGTGCGTCGTGTTCGTCGCTGCCGCCCGCCGCGGCGAGATCGGCCTCGGCGTGCTCGGCGTCGTGAATCGCCGTGCGCAGCTGCAGCTTTAGACGGGCGATCTCGGCCCGCGACGACAACATGGAAGCACCCGCCGGAGCTACGTCAACCGACATGGTCCACCCCGCCGGCATCGCGACGAGCCTCAGCGAGGATCCGGTCGATCTCTGCTTGAGCGGTGGACTTCACCATTGCGAGCGTCGCTTCGTGCTGACGCTCCATGTCGGCCAACGCTTGCTGCGCGGCCGAGAGCTCAGCTCGCATCGAAGCTCTCATGTCCTCTTCGCGCAGGGCCGTCCGCCGCCGAGCGGCCTCGGCACGAGCCTTGGCCGCGGCGATCTCCCGCTCCAGACGCGAACGCTCCTCGTTGAGCTTGTCGCGCTCGGGCTCGAGCCATGAATCGACCATGGGCGGCCAATGCTCGTCATCACGCTCGGGGTGTGCCTCGTTCATCGACGAGCCGTTCAATCCGACCACCTCGCTCACCGCCCCCGTGCCGTGAGCGACTCGCGGTCGGGCAGCAGGCCCCGCTCCCAGAACTGCGACCATGGATCGCCCCCGGCGGCGGCTTCGAAGCTGATGATGGGGAGCTCCGTCGCGCTCGGCTCGACGGGGGTCGTGGCGACGGACCGTGTCGTCGGAGGACCCCACACCACCGCGTTGCACGCGTCGAGCGAACAGGCGAGCGACGCCAACGTCGACTCGAGGTCATCGACCTCGGCCGCGTCGAGCGCCGACAGCAGGTGTTGCGAGAATCCCGGCGCCAGCGGAGCAGCATGGGGGGCACCCGAGTCGGCCCGGGAGACACCCTCGACGAGCACGAGGGCCGCGAGGTGGCGGCGAACAGCGGCACGCGCCCGCGCATCTGCAACGATCGAGCGACCTGACTCGTTCTCCGTCGCCCACCAGTCGTCGAGCATCGACGCCAGCTCTCGTTCGGCCGCTGTGCCGTCGAGATCGTCGGGTTCGAACGCCGCGTCGAGCACCGCGGCCAGCTGCTCGGCGTCGGCCTTGGTGCGCACGAGGACGCCGGTCAGTGTGGCGATCTCCTGTCCCGTGGTCGGCGAGCCGACGTCGAGGCGACCGAGCTCGTGGTCGCACTCGCCCGACAGGATCCGAGCAACCTGCACGTCCACCTCGGCGCGCCGTCGCATGATCGAACGCTGCGCATCGAAGAACTGGCGGGTGAGGCGGCCGTGGATGGCGGTCGCCTGGGCGAGTTGACTCGATGTCGCACCGAGCTGCGCTCGGGCCTGAGCCACGGCATCGAGGAACCGCAACTGCTCCTTGCGCACCGTGTCGAAGAAGGTCTCGACAGCGCTGTGGTCGGGGGCCGCCAAGGTCTGCGGCGCGGGCCTGGTCTCCATGCGTGGGGATGGTACGGAAGGTGGGTGACGCAGGAATGAACGACCCCTGAGCAGGGCATGGACGTCAGATGAAATCGATGTCGACGCGCTCAAGGTCGCGCGAATCACAGCGCGCGCACTTGGTCACCCTGCGTCGACCATCAGCCTCCACACCGACCGAACTTTGGCGCTGAGCCGGGCCTCTGGCCCGTGCCAGCGCCAAAGTTCGTTCTCGGGTCAGGGGCGGGTGAGGATCTCGGGGCCGTGGTCGCCGACGAGCACGGTGTGCTCGACGTGCGCGGCCAGCGAGCCGTCGCTGGTGACCACGGTCCACCCGTCGGCGAGCTGGTGCACGTCGTCGTGCCCACCCGACAGCACCATCGGCTCGATGGCGAGCACCATGCCCGGCGCGAGCTCGGTGCCCCTGCCTCGTCGGCCGCGGTTCTCGACATCGGGATCCTCGTGCATGGCACGACCGATGCCGTGGCCGCAGTAGTCGCGCGGACTGCCGTAGCCGGCCGCGGTGACCACCTCGTCGATTGCGGCGCCCACATCGCCCAGGTGGTTGCCCGGACGCATCTCGCGCACGGCGGCCGCGAGCGCGGCATCGGCCGTGTCGACGAGCCGCTTCGCTTCGATGGTGATCCCGCCGATGCCCATCGTGAACGCGGCGTCGCCGTGCCAGCCGTTGACGATGGCGCCGCAGTCGATCGACAGCAGGTCGCCGTCGACGAGCACCCGGGCGCCGGGGATGCCGTGGATGACCTCGTCGTTGACCGACGCACAGATGACGGCCGGGAAGCCGTGGTAGCCGAAGAAGTTGGACGTGGCGTGGTGCCGCGCGATGACCCCCCGGGCGATGTCGTCGAGCTCGCCGGTGGTCACCCCTGGCCGGGCGGCCTGGCGGATGGCCTGGTGCATCTCGGCCACCACTCGCCCCGCGGCGCGCATGTGGCGCAGCTCGTCGGCAGACCGCCGGGGGATGACGCCGCGGCCGAAGCGCGCCATCAGCTCGCGCGGTGCGCCGAGTCGACGGCGATGGTGAGCCGGCGGAACACCTCGTCGGGCGAAGCGACGCCATCGATGACGGCGAGCCGCCGCTGTCGGCGGTAGTACTCGATGAGCGGTTCGGTCTGCTGCTCGTAGAGGTCGAGGCGATGGTCGATGGCCTCCGGGGTGTCGTCGTCGCGGCGGATGACGTCGCCGCCGCACACCTCACAGATCCAGGGCAGCTTCTCGACGCCGACGGCGACGTAGTTGGTGCCGCAGTCGCTGCACACCCGCCGCGAGGACAGCCGTTCGAGCACGAGCTCGCGTGGCACGTCGAGGTCGATGACCACGTCGATGGGCAGCTGGGCGGTGATGTCGTCGAGTGCCATCGCCTGCGGCACCGTGCGCGGGAACCCGTCGAGTATGTAGCCGCGCCCCACGGCGTCGGGCTGGGAGAGCCGCTCGCGCACCAGACCCACCATGATCTCGTCGCCCACCAGGCTGCCTGCATCCATCACGCGCTTGGCCATCACGCCCAACTCCGTGCCCTCACGCACTGCGGCACGCAGCATGTCGCCGGTGCTGATGTGCGGGACGACGAAGTGACGTGACAGGCGCACGCATTGGGTGCCCTTGCCAGCGCCTTGGCGCCCGAGCAGGATCAGCCGGGCGCCCGGGATCACTTCAGGAAGCCCTCGTAGTTGCGCATCATCAACTGGCTGTCGATCTGGCGCATCAACTCGAGCGCCACGCCGACAGCGATGAGCACGGTGGTACCGGCGAACGGGAAGTTGCGCACACCGAAGGCCCACAGCAGCAGGTACGGCAGGATGGCGACGAAGGCAACGAACACGGCGCCGGGCAGCGTGATGCGGTTGACGGCCTTGGACAGGAAGCGCTCGGTCTGCGGACCGGGGCGCACACCCGGGATGAAGCCACCCTGGCGGCGGATCTGGTCGGCCTGGCGGATGGGGTCGAACGCGATGGAGTTGTAGAAGTAGGCGAAGGCGATGATCATCACCGAGAAGAGCACGATGTACACCCAGTTCTGGCTGTTCACCAGGTGCGTGTCGACCCAGCTCTGGATGCTCGCCCGCCAGCCGCTGCCGCTGGTGCCACCGAGCAGGTTGGAGAGCAGCACGGGCAAGAGCAGGATGGAGCTGGCGAAGATGATGGGGATCACACCGCTCTGGTTGACCTTCAGCGGGATGTAGGTGCTCTGGCCGCCGTACATGCGACGCCCCACCACACGCTTCGCGAACTGCACAGGGATGCGTCGGGTGGCGAGTTCGACACGTACCACGGCGATGACGATGCCGATGCTGACGGCGATGAGCAGCACGAACGGCACCCAGCTCTTCTCCTGGAAGATCGAGTAGTAGCCGAACGGCAGTCGTGACACGACCGAGGCGAAGATGATCATGCTCATGCCGTTGCCGATGCCGCGCTGGCTGATGAGCTCGCCCACCCACATCAGCGCCGCCGTGCCACCGACGAGCGTGATGATGACGAGGTAACCGCGTGGCCACATGCCGTCGGTGAGCAGCTTCACGTTCTGCGGCAGTCGTTGCGCGGCGCCGAAGAAGGCGTTGCCGTTGCCGTTGCCGAAGAT
>PMCN01000181.1 GCA_003154135.1 Acidimicrobiaceae bacterium | reverse complement strand
GTGACGGGCAGGCGCTTCGACGGCAGCGAGTTCCCGGCCCAGATCACGCTGTCGCGTTGGACCCCCGCCGACGGTGCCCCGCTCACCGTGGCCACGGTGCGCGACATGTCGGAGTGGCAGCGCCTCGAACGTCACGACAGCCACCTTGCTGCGCTGCTCGCCGGCATCCTCGAGTCGAGCGACGCCGAGACCGCGGTGGTCGACGAGTACCTCATGGTGGTTGCCGCCAACGGCGCGTTCCGGCAGGCGTTCCTGGACGGCGCAGATCCCACGGGGATGAGCCTGGCCGAGATCGCCGGCCTCGTGAGCGCGCAGCCGATGCTCGACGTGCTCGACGCAGTGCGCAACACCGTCGAGAGCGACGAGGAGATCCGCCTGTTCTGCTGCGACCGCACCGCCGAAGGCGACCGCTGGCTCGACGTCACCACCACTCCCCTGCGCATCCAGCCCGGCGCCGTGGTGCGCGCCGTCGACATCACCACCTGGGTGCACGCGGCACGTCGCTCACGGGTCGACCGTTCGCAGGACCCGCTGACCGGCCTGATGACCCGCGCCAGCATCGAGGAGGGGCTGCGCGTGGAGCTCAGGCGCGCCAACCCGATTCCGATGTGCGTGCTCATGGTCGACATCGACCAGTTCGCCGTGGTGCGCCAGACCCTGGGGTACGGCGTGGGCGACGAGCTGCTGCGCGAGGTGGCGACGATCGTGCGCCGCTACCAGCCCGCCGGAGCACGTGTGGCCCGCATGGGCGACGACACGTTCTGCGTGGTGTGGCGCCCCGACGACGACCTCGACGTCGACGCGGTGTCGTCGACGCTGCGCGATGCCGTCCGCCAACCGCTCGGCGTGCACGGGCGAACCATTCGCGTCACTGCATCGGTGGGCACCACGCGGGTCGCGGGCGGCACCGCCGTCGACGCTGCGGTGCAGCAGGCCGAGATCGCGATGCAGGAGGCGCGCCGCCGTGGCGGCAACCGGTGCGTGCCCTACGCGAGAGAACTTGCCGAGTCGCAGGAAGACGTGCTGCGGTTGTGGAACGCGCTGCGCAGCGCGCTGCAGTTCCGNNATCGCCGAGCGCAACTCCGAGATCCTCAACATCGGGTCGTTCGTGCAGGGCCGCTCGGCAGAGGCCATCAACGCCCTGCGGCACAGCTCGGTCACCCGGCTCGACTCGTTCCAGGTGTCGGTGAACGCATCGCCGAACGAGATCGCGTGGCCGAAGTTCGCCGCCAACTTCCTTGCCCGGCTGAAGGCCAACGAGGCGCTGCCCGAGTGGTTCGCGGTGGAGGTGACCGAGGGTGGGTTGCTGCAGGACGACGACGCCGTGCGCGACAACCTGCACCAGTTGGCCGACGCAGGCGTCGTGCTCACGCTCGACGACTTCGGCACCGGCCGCTCGTCGATCGAGCAGCTCCTCAACTTCCCCATCACGCGGGTGAAGATCGACCGCAAGTTCGTGGCCGGGATGATGGACGACGAGCGCAACGACCGCCTGGTGTCGGCCATGCTCACGATGGCCGCCGATCTCGGCATCGACGTGGTCGCCGAAGGAGTGGAGACATCGGCGCAGGCGCGGCGTCTGCGCGAGCTCGGCTGCCATTCGGCACAGGGCTTCCTGTTCGCCCCCGCGGTGCCCGAGGGCGAGCTGGTCGCCGTGCTCAACGACCTGACGTCGCTCGCTCTGGCGCGGGCACGTTGATCGAACGGCAAGGGTCAGCGCAGGCGGAGTGACACCTCGTTGGCCAGCAGCCGCCCGGCGCGGGTGAGGCGGACGCGACCGCCGGTCACATCGACGAGGCCGTCGAGTCCCTCGGCATCGAGAGCATCGATGGGCACGCCGTCGGTCATGCGCAGCGACAGCTGCAAGCCCTCGATGCGCCGCGTGTCGTCGTCGAGCGACTCGCCGCCCGCCTCCGTGGGCTCGCCGGCCTCGACCGCNNCTGTGTGCAGCGCTGCCGAACCCGAGGTAGTCGCCCTGCTGCCAGTAGAGCACGTTGTGCCGGCACTCGTGGCCGGGCAGAGCCCAGTTGCTCACCTCGTAGTTGGGCAGCCCGGCGGCGACGAGGAGGTCGTCGGCCAGCTCGTACTTGTCGGCCAGGTCGTCGTCGTCGGGGTGGCGCGCCGGGTCGGCCGCGAGCGGTGTGCCGGCCTCCACGGTGAGGGCATAGGCCGAGATGTGGGGCGGCTGCAGGGCGAGCGCGCCATGCACCGTGGTGCGCCAATCGTCGAGCGACTCGCCGGCACCGCCGTAGATGAGGTCGAGGTTGAAGGTGGGCACGCCTGCCTCGCGCACCGAACGAACGGCGGCCTCCACGTTGGCAGGCGCGTGTGTGCGACCCAACGCGGCCAGCACGTGGGGCACCATCGACTGCACACCGATGCTCACCCGGTTGACACCGGCCGCCACGTAGGTGCGCAGCAGTTCGGTGGTCACATCGTCGGGGTTGCACTCCACCGTCACCTCGGCGCCGGCCACGGTGGGGATGGCGGCGAGCACGGCGGCGAGCTCGTCACCGTCGACCAGGGTGGGCGTACCGCCGCCGACGAACACGCTGCTGACAGGACCCATGCCCGCACGCTCGATGTCGTGGCGCAGCGCGTGCAGGTAGGCGGTCTGCAGGTGGTGACGGTCGGTCCAGGTGGCGAACGCGCA
>PMCN01000086.1:23713-24216 GCA_003154135.1 Acidimicrobiaceae bacterium | reverse complement strand
GTGACATGCGCGCTGCCGCCACCCATGATCTCGCCGATGGCCGAGTTGGGTCCGATGACTGCCACGCGGCGCAGGCCCTGGGCCGTGAGCGGCAGCACCGTGGCCGTGGTCGTGGCGGGCGTGTTGCGCAACAGCACCATTCCCTGCGAGGCGGCGCGACGCACCAGTGCGATGTCGGCCTCGTCGTAGCGGGTGGTCTCGGGACCCGGGCCGTCGCCGTGGAGTGCACCCGTGCGCAGCATGAGCTCGAGCACCTTCTGGGCACGAGCCCGCACCATGGCGTGCGAGACCTCACCCCGGTCGATCGCCGCCGTCAGCGCGGCACCTCGGTGCAGCGTGGGCCCGGGCATCTCGAGGTCGAGNNCGCAGCACGTCGGCGAGGAGCGGGCTGTCGGCGCTCCAGACACCGTTGATGCGGTTGTACGCCGTCATCACGGCCATCACGCCGCCGTCGCACACGGCAGCCTCGAACGGCACCAGGTACACCTCGCGCAGGGTGCGCT
>PMCN01000086.1:0-23697 GCA_003154135.1 Acidimicrobiaceae bacterium | reverse complement strand
CTCATGCACTCGAAGTTGCGACCACCCACCGGTGTGCGGTGCAGGTTGACGGTGGGAGCGAGGAGGACGCTGGCGCCCTTGGCCTTGGTCTCGCGGCCGAGCATCTCGCCCACGTGGCGCACGAGCTCGGGATCCCACGTGGCTGCGAGCAGCGTGCTGCANNCCGTCGAAGCGCGTGCCGCGCGCACCCACCGGTCCGTCGCTGACCCGCATCGCCGGCACGCCGAGACGCGGGATTCCCGCCGTCTGCCAGAAGTCGACGCCCGATGTGAGCGCCACCAACTCCTCCGTGGTGGCGCGATCCAGCAAACGTTCGACGTCGGGATGCATGACTGATTCTCCTTGTGGGATGACTGGACGGTCAGCCCTTGACGGCGCCGGCCAGNNAAGAAGACGCAGATCGGCACGATCATCGAGACCATGCCGCTCGCGGTGAGCAGGTGGTACGACTGACCGCGCGTGCCCGACACGTCGGCGAGCTTGGCGGTGATGGGCGAGTTCTCGCCTGCCCCGCCGAACACCTTGCCGATGAGGTAGTCGTTCCAGATCCACATGAACTGGAAGATGCACAGCGAGGCGATGGCGGGCACCGACAGCGGCACGACGAGACGGGCGAACACCGTGACGTGTCCGGCCCCGTCGACGCGCGCGGCCTCGATGACCTCTTTGGGAAGAGATGCGACGAAGTTGGTGAGGATGAAGATGCAGAACGGCAGACCGAAGCAGACGTGTGCGATCCACACCGCCGCCACCGTGTTGTTGAGGTGCAGGTACGGGAAGATCGTGACCGAGCCGATGTGGGCACCACCGGTGAACAGGCGCAGCAACGGCACGAGGGCCATCTGCAGCGGCACCATCAGCAGACCGACCACTGCGACGAACAGCCAGTCACGTCCCTTGAACTTCATCCACGAGAACGCATACGCGGCGATGAGTGCGATGCCCACCGAGAGGATGGTGGCCGGCACCGTGATGCGCACCGAGTTGAGGAAGAAGTGACCCATGTTGTCCTCGCCGGGACTCGACGAGAGCACACGCTTGTAGTTGGAGAGGGTGAAGTGCGGGTGGATGAAGAACTGCCACCAGCCCGTCGTCTTCACGTCGATCTCGGGCCGGAACGACGACACGAGCGTGCCGAACGTGGGGATGGTCCACAGGAAGACCAGCATGTACACCAGCCAGCGACCCGTTCGGCTGGTGAGCGTCGCGCTCAGCGAACGGCCGATGGACTCTTGTTGGCGGCGCTGCTTGCGCGTCGTCATCACCGCGTCGCTGTCGGCGACGATTGCGCTCTGCACGCTCATGCGCCCATCATCTCCTCTGCCCGGCGCTGCGCGCGACGGTTCACGACCACGACGGGGACGACCAGGATGAAGATCAACACGGCGAGCGCCGAGCCGATTCCGAAGCGACCCTCGGTGAAGTACTTGTTGTAGAACTCGTTGGCAATGGTGCTGGTGCCGAAGTGGCCACCGGTGGTGGCCGCGACGATGTCGAAGGCCTTGAGGCCGGCGATGATGGTGGTGGTGGCCACGGTGACGATGGTGGCCCGGATGTAGGGCATCGTCACCTTGTAGAAGGCTTGGTTGCGGGTGGCGCCGTCGACGCGAGCCGCTTCGATGAGCGACTCGGGCACGCCCTTCATGGCCGCCGAGAACACCACGGTGGCGAACCCGCAGGAGGCCCAGATGAAGATGATGATGAGCAGGAAGGTGTTGAACCCGGGAGCGTTCCGTGGCGGCGTGAGCGGGCCGAAGCCACGCTCGAGCAGCCAGTTGCGGTTGCCGGCGCCTCCCATGCTGGTCGGCAGGCCGGGGATGACCTTGCTCACCTGGCTGAGCAGACCCACCTTGAAGGGCGGACCGGCGTAGACGAACTTCCACACGATGCCTGCGCCGACGAGCGAGATGGCACCGGGGATGAAGATGAGCGACTTCGCCGCCCGCTCACCCCGCATGCCGTCGGTGAAACGGGCGATGATGAGCCCGACGAGCAGCGTGACCGAGGTTCCCGCCACCACCCACGTGAGGCTGTTGATCACCGTCAGACGGGTGCCCGCGGTGTCGAAGATCTCCTTGTAGTTGGCAAGGCCCATGAACTTCTTCGAGTTGTCGTCGAAGAGGCTGGTGTAGATCGTGCGCACTGCGGGCACGACCAGGCCGATGATCATCAGGAACGTCGCCGGCAGCAAGAACACGAGCACGCGACCGCGCTCTTTCCACTTGCCCGGTAGCAGCTTGGTGAGCCAGTAGAGCCCACCCAGCATTGCGAGCAGGCTGCCCACACCCAGCACGACGACGACGAGTGTCGTCAGCAGGTCCCCCATCTTCCCCTCCTGATTCGAATGCTCAACCTTGCCCTCACACGGTTGATGCGGAGGGGGCCGGGCGGACCCGACCCCCTCCGTACATCATTGCAGATGAGCTGAGGTCAGCTCTTCGGCCAGGACTTCTCGACGTTGTTCAAGAAGGTGTCGGTGCTGCCACCGATGACCCACGCCGTGACTTCCGTCCAGAAGGTACCGGCACCCACGGCGCCGGGCATCAGGTCGGAACCGTCGAACCGGAACACGTCGGCGCTCTTCTGCAGATCGGAGAGCTGCTTCACGAACGGGTCGGTGATCTTGGTCGTGTCGATGTTCTTCAGCGGGGACAGGTCGCCACGCTTCAGGATCTCGGCGAGCTGGTAGTCGGCGGAGCCGGTGTACAGCAGGACGTCCATGGTCTCGGGCTTGGCGTTACCAGCGGCGTAGAGGTCGCCGGCGCCGAGCATGTACTTCGGGCTGGCGGACTTGCTGGGCAGGTAGAAGACGTTGACGTCGCCGTCGGCGCCGATCTTGGTGCCCTTGGGCCAGATGCCGGAGTAGAAGCTCGCCTGACGGTGCATGTAGCACTTGCCGGAGAGGATCGGCAGACCGCCGTCCTGGAACTTGGTGGTGGCGATTGCCTTCACCAGGTCGGCACCGCCGAGGTAGTCGGCGTTCTTCACGTACGCGCCGACCGCGTCGACGACTTCTTTCACCTTGGGATCGTTGAAGGCGATGGTGTGGTTGACCCACTGGTCGTACACCTTCTCACCCTCGAGGCGCAGCATGAAGTCCTCGATCCAGTCGGTGAGCACCCAACCGGTGGCGACGCCCGACTCGGCGCCGATGCACCACGGGGTACCGCCGTCCTTGACGATCTGGTCCGAGAGGGCCTTGAGCTCGTCGAGGGTGGTGGGGATCTTGTAGCCCTTGTCGGCGAACATCTTCGGGCTGTACCACACCAGCGACTTGATGCTGTTGCGGGCCGGGATGGCGTAGACCTTGCCGCCGACCGAGCTGTAGTCCGACCAACCACCGATGAAGTCGCTGGTGGTGTGCTTGGCGACGGCGGCGGTCAGCGGGGTGAGCTCACCCTTGTTCGCGAGGCTGGTCAGCAGACCGGGCTGCGGGAAGTCGATGACGTCGGGGGCGTTGCCACCGGCGAGCCGCACGTTGATCTCGGTCTCGAACTGGTCGGTGCCCTCCCAGACGATCTTCACACCCGTGCAGTCGACGAGCGGTTGGTACGCACCGACGTAGTCGGCGATCGGGTGATCGGTGTCGGTGTCGCGGGTGGGCGAGAAGATGTGGACTTCCTTGCCCTTGTACTGCTGATTGCACTTGATCTCACCGTTCAGGATCGACTTGCTCGAGTCGGCAGTCGTGCTGGACGACGTCTTGGCGTCGCTCCCACACGCTGCGACCACGAGCGACAGTGCGATCGCTGCAACAGCGACGCGCTTGTGGTTCATGGATGTATATCCCCCTCTTGGATACGGATCCCGGATGGCGGCACCACCCAGGTGTGCTCCACGATGGGCTTGCGCTGCTCGTGGAAATGGTGTGGAATTTCGTTGGAAGATTCCGAGAGGTACCATAACACTTCGGTCACGCCAAGAAAAGACGTATGGCTAGTATTTCGCCGAATCGGACAGCACACAGCAGGGGGACAGCGTGGGGAACATCACACTGGAGCATGTCGAGAAGGTGTACGACAACGGCTTTCACGCCGTGAGCGATCTGTCGCTGGAGGTGAACGACGGCGAGTTCCTCGTCCTGGTCGGTCCATCCGGTTGCGGGAAGTCCACTGCGTTGCGCATGATCGCCGGACTCGAGACCATCACCGGCGGCGACATGCACATCGGCGGCCGCTTGGTCAACGACCTCGATCCGAAGGATCGCGACATCGCCATGGTCTTCCAGTCGTACGCGCTGTACCCGCACCTCAGCGTGCGCGACAACATCGCGTTCGCACTGAAGCTGAAGAAGATGCCCAAGGAGGAGATCAACAAGCGCGTCGACGAAGCGGCGCGCATCCTCGAGCTCACGGACTACCTCGATCGCAAGCCCGGTCGCCTCTCCGGTGGCCAACGCCAGCGTGTCGCGATGGGCCGCGCCATCGTGCGTCAACCGCAGGCGTTCCTGATGGACGANNTCGAGGCCATGACGATGGGCGACCGAGTGGCCGTGCTGTCACGCGGACTGCTCAAGCAGGTCGACACCCCGCAGAACCTGTACGACTTCCCCGACAACATCTTCGTCGCCACGTTCATCGGCTCGCCGCAGATGAACATGCTCAAGGGCATCTACCGTGCCAACGGGCCCGACGGCGCCACCGTGTCGGTGGGGTCGCACACGCTCACCGTGCCGGCGTCGGTGGTGGCCGCACGTCCCACACTCGCCGGTCACGACGGACTGCTGATCGCCGTGGGCATCCGTCCCGAGCACATTGCCGACGCGTCCAACGGCGCCGACGGCAAGTCGACCCTCAGCGGCGAGGTGCAAGTGCGTGAGGGGCTCGGCTCGGAGGTGCTGCTGCACGTCAGCATCGACGCTCCGAAGGTGACCGCTGAAGACATCGAGAGCGAGACCGCCGGCGACGAGGAGCACAGCGTCATCGTCGCCCGCGTCTCGCCGGCGAGCAAGCTGCGCCCCGGCGACACCGCCACGCTCTCCGTCGAGACCGAGAACCTGCAGCTGTTCGACCTCGACTCGGGCCTCGCCATTCGCTGAGTCGTCCGGCTCGGGCGTGCGACTCAGCGGTGCGGCGCGTGCAACCACACGCATGCATTTCCGGGGACGGAAGCCGGCTCGGTGTGGCCGCGCACTGAGCTGAACACGACCGAGTGGAACCGCGCTGCGTCGGCGGGTAGCCCGTCGGCGGGTAGGACCTCGGCGGGTAGGACCTCGGCGGGTAGGACGACGGAATCGGCGGCCACGTTGAGCACGACGACGATGTCGCCGCGGCGGAACGCGACCAGGCGGTCGTCGGATGCCGGCAACCACTCGAGCGGCGCCTCGACGTCGAGTGCGCGGCGCTGCTGCATCAGCTCCCGGTAGAGGGTCAGCGTCGATGCCGGATCAGCCGCCTGTGCGGACTCGGCATATCGGCCCCAGTCGGCCGGTTGCGGCAGCCATGGCCCTTCGCTCGGAGGCACCGACGAGAAGCCGAAGGCGGTGGACGCATCACCGTTCCACGGCAGAGGGATGCGACAACCGTCGCGCCCGATCTCCTTGCCGTTGGTGCGTGCGAACAGCGGATCTTCGCGACGGTCGGCAGGCAGGTCGAGCACCTCGGGAAGTCCGAGCTCCTCACCCTGGTACAGGTAGAGCGACCCCGGCAGCGCGGCGGTGAACGCGATCATTGCTTCGGCGCGGCGCAGGCCGATTGCCTCGTCGACCGGCGCGTCGACGTACACGAGGTTGTTCTTCGTCCAGCTCTCGATCGACGTGGCGTTGGCGCGGCCGTAACGAGTGACGGCGCGCTGCGTGTCGTGGTTGTTCAGCGTCCAGGTGAGTGCAGCACCCGCGCCGCTGAGCACTTCGTAGACGTCGGCCACCGCAGCCCGCACGAGCGGTGCGATCCAGGGCACCAGCATGAGGTCGAAGCAGAACGACTGGTGGAACTGGTCGGGCTCCACGAACTTCAACAACAGGTCGGGCCGGCCGGGCGTGTACGCCTCGCTCACCGTGACCAGCTGCCTGCCGGGGTGCTCGGCCTCGTACTGGTCGATCACGCGCCGCCAGCGGCGCCAGTAGTCGTGTGCCTTCGGCTGGAACTGCACGTACGGGTTGCCGCCCGCTTTCTGAGTGGCCTTCAATGCGGCATTCATCACCGGCTGATCGGGGAGGCCGGCCGCCTTGCCGACGACTCCGACGGCGTCGACCCGGAAGCCGTCGACGCCGCGATCGAACCAGAAGCGCAGCATGCGGTCGAAGTGATCCCTGACGTCGTCGCTGTCCCAGTTGAAGTCGGGCTGCCACGGCGTGAAGATGTGCAGGTACCACTGACCCGGTGCGCCGTCGGGCTCGGTGATGCGGGTCCAGGCCGGCCCGCCGAAGACCGCAGTCCAGTTGTTGGGCGGCAGCTCACCATGTTGGCCCTTGCCGTCGCGGAAGTAGAACCGCCGGCGTTCCGGGCTCCCCTTCGGCGCGGCCACGGCGGCCTTGAACCAGGCGTGCTCGGAGCTGCAGTGGTTGGGCACCACGTCGAGCATCACCTTGATGCCTCGCTCGCGCGCCGCCGCGACCAGCCGGTCGAACGCGGCCAGATCGCCATACGTGGGTTCGATGTCGAAGTAGTCGGCGACGTCGTAGCCGTGGTCCATCTGCGGGGACGGGAAGCACGGGCACAGCCACACGGCGTCGATCCCGAGCTCCTGCAGCTGGTCGAGGTGTTGGATGATGCCCTGCAGGTCGCCCTTGCCGTCGCCGTTCGAATCGGCGAACGAGCGCACGTACACCTGGTACACGACTGCGTCGCGCCACCATTCGCGGTTCGGCCGTCCACCCGTGGGACGTGTGGGGTTGGTCATGTCGGTCACCTCGGTGGTCTCGTGGTGGAACGGACGACGAGCTCGACTTCCATCTGCTCGTCGAAGACCTGCCGCCGCGCCGCGCCAATGGCCTGGATGGCCAGATCGGCGGCGCGCGAGCCGGTGCGCTCGAGGGGCTGACGCACCGTGGTGAGTCCCATCAACGAAGCGAGCTCGATGTCGTCGTAACCGACGACGGAGAGGTCGTCGGGAACGTGCAGGCCCTTCGACTCCGCCGCCTCGACCACGCCGACGGCCTGCACGTCGGACGCGGCGACGATGGCGGTCGGTGGCGACGCGAGGTCGAGCAGGTCGAGCGTCATCTGCTTCGCCGCGGCGCGCAGGTGCGCGCCGTGACGGACCAGGGTGGGATCGGCGACGATGCCCGCACCGGCGAGCGCACGGCGATAGCCCTCCTCGCGGCGCGCGCTCGACACGAAACCGAACGAGTTGTCGGGCGGCTCGCCCACGAAGCCGATGCGGCGATGGCCCATGTCGATGAGGTGCTGAGCGGCGATGAAACCACCTTCGCGATCGTCGACGGTGACACTGGGGAGGCCCTTGCCCTTCGTGTCGACGAGCACAGTGGGGAACGGCGCACTGGTGAGCAGCTTCGCATCCTGGTCGGAGAGCGGGAGCGACATGACGATGAGCGCCTTCAGCTCCGAGGCCCGTGGAAGTTCCACGAGACGGCTACGCGCCTGGATGGGCGACACGATGTTGTAGAGCACCATGTGCAACTCGTGCGCCTCGAGCCTCGGCACCAACCCGTGCAGCCGCTGATACGCCGACGGCTCGTCGAAGAACGTCACCAGAACGCCCACGAAACCTTGCGAAGTAGCATGTTGCACGCGCTTTTTGGAGCTGGGGTCGTAGCCGATCGCGGCGGCCGAGGAGAGCACCCGGGCGCGCATGGATTCGCTGACGTTGGGGCTGCCACTGAAGACGCGCGACACCGTGCCGATGCCTACACCGGCATGATCCGCAATGTCGGCCAACGTCGCCATCGCTGGAAACTCTACCGCGCGTTTCCACGGCGGTCATCAGCGCACGAACACCGCCGGCCGCCACAACCAGCTGACGCGTTCCTCCGGTGCGGCGTACGCTCGCCGTCATGAGCGACCGTTCCCCGATCTTCGAGTTCGCCGACCGTGTGGTCGCCGAGCAGGCTGCGCTCGATCCGTGCGCCGCAACGTCCCGCGGCATCCCCGGCCACGACCACGAGCTCACCGACTACTCCCCCGCCGGCTTCGAAGCTCGCGCCCAGCACACACGCGGGGCACTGGCGACGCTGCAGTCGCTGGGCATCACCAACGACGACGACCGCCTCGCCCGCGACTTCATCAGCGAGCGGTTCGAGACCGCCGTGCTCGCGCACGACACGGGCGAATGGCAGCGCACGATGCGCGCCATCGCGTCGCCCACGAGCACTCTGCGCAGCACGTTCGACCTCATGCCGCGCAACAGCCCCGATGCCTGGGCCGACATCGCAGCGCGGCTGCGCGCCATTCCTGACGCGCTCGCAGGCCTGCGCGACACCTACGAGACGGGCCGGGCCGGCGGGCGTGTCGCAGCACGCCGCCAAGTGCTCGCGACCGCCGACCAGTGCGCAACGTGGGCAGCGAACCAGTGGTTCGACACGCTCGCCGACGAGGCCGCGGCCAACGCGTCACTGTCACCCACGGTGATGGCTGCAGTGCGCGACGGTGCAGTCGACGCGAACGATGCGTACGCCTCGTTCGCGTCGTACCTGCGCGACGAGTACGCACCGGCGGCCGCCGACATCGACGGCTGCGGTGCCGATCGCTACCGCGTCGGTGTGCGCCAGATGCTCGGCGCCGACCTCGATCCGGTGGAGATGTACGAGTGGGCGTGGAACGATTTCCACGAACTGCGCGCCGACATCGTCGCCACATGCGAGCGAGTCCTGCCCGGCGCGGGCTTCGCCGAGGTCATCCACGTGCTCGACCACGACCCCGACCGGGCCGTGCACGGTGTCGAGGCGTACCGCGAGTGGCTGCAGGCGCTCACCGACGACGCACTCGCGCGCAGCCGCGCACACTTCGAGATCCCCGACGTGATGAACCGCTGCGAAGCGCTCATCCCGCCCGCCGGTTCGGCCGCTGCCGCCTACTACACGTCACCGTCGGAAGACTTCAGCCGTCCCGGACGCACGTGGTACCCCACGCTCGGGCGCACCACGTTCCCGATGTGGGCCGACGTGAGCACCTGCTACCACGAGTCGGTGCCCGGCCATCACCTGCAGCTCGGCTACGCGCTCGTGCAAGCCGGCTCGCTCAGCCGCATCCAGCGCATGTCGTTCATCAGCGGCCACGGCGAGGGCTGGGCGCTCTACGCCGAACGGCTCTGCGACGAGTTCGGATGGTTCGAGAACCCCGACCATCGCCTGGGTTTCCTGAGCGCACAGATCATGCGCACGGTGCGCGTCATCATCGACATCGGCATGCATCTCGGCCTGCGCATCCCGGCGGGCACCACACTGTGCGACGGCTCCGAGTTCCACGGCGGCGACGTGTGGAACCCACAGCTGGCGCTCGACTTCGCACTGTCGGAGACCGGCCGCAACGCCGACTTCTTGCGCAGCGAGATCGATCGTTACCTCGGGTGGCCGGCGCAAGCCATCAGCTACAAGATCGGCGAACGTGAGTGGCTCGCCGCACGGGCCGACGCACGACAGCGCGACGGCGCCCAGTTCGACCTCCGGGCGTGGCACACGAGGGCGCTGCGCCTGGGCGCCGTGGGGCTCGGCCAGCTCCGCGCCGAACTGGCGCGCTGAGCTCTCCCGAGCACACGAGGATGCCACGCTTCGGGGCAACCGACCGCTGGGCGTACGATCGGGCCCGAATGCTCCATGCACCACGACGGTGCCGTCGCCCAGGGGAAGAACACGCAGCATGCGCCCGAACGTCCTCCTCATCACCCTCGACCAGTTCCGTGCAGATTCACTCGGTTGCGCCGGCCATCCGCTCGTGCGCACACCCAACCTCGATGCGCTCGCCGCAGCCGGCGTTCGCTTCGCGCGCCACTACGCGCAAGCTGCGCCGTGCGCGCCCGGACGGGCCGCGCTGTACACCGGCACCTACCAGATGAACAACCGCGTGGTCGCCAACGGCACTCCGCTCGACCATCGCTTCGACAACGTGGCGCGAGTGGGCGTCCGCGCCGGGTACCACCCGGTGATGTTCGGCTACACCGACGTCGGCGCCGACCCGCGGCAGATCACCGACCCCGACGATCCGCGGCTCTCGACGTACGAGGGGGTGCTGCCCGGCTTCGAGGAGCTGCTCAACCTCGACGAGCATCACCGCCCCTGGATGGCGTACCTGCGCGACCTCGGCTACGACGTCGACGACCCCATGGAGGCCCTCGCCACCGAGCACACCCGCCCCGTCGAGCACTCGGTGACCACCTTCCTCACCGACCGGTTCCTCGGCTGGTTGGGCGAGCAGGAGGGGCCATGGTTCGCGCACACCTCGTTCATCCGCCCCCACCCGCCGTACGACGCGGCCGGCGAGTACAGCACGATGTACTCGCCCGACGACTGCCCGCCGCCGTTGCCCGTCCCCGCCGAACGCCACTACGTGCACGAGGCGATGCTCACTCATCCAGCCACGGCTGCGCCTGCCGAGCCCGCCGACCAGGCGCGCTTGCGCGCGCAGTACTGGGGGATGATCAGCGAGGTCGACTTCCACCTGGGCCGCATCTGGCAGGCGCTGCGCGATCGCGGCGAGTGGGACGACACGGTCGTCATCATCACGGCCGACCACGGCGAGCAGCTGTGCGACCAGGGATTGGTGCAGAAGGCCGGGTTCTACGAGTCGAGCTACCACATCATCGGGCTCGTGCGCGACCCCCGCCACCCGCAGGGCTTCGGCACCGTCGTCACCCGGTTCACCGAGAACGTCGACATCATGCCCACCCTGTGCGAGGCGTTGGGCCAGCCCATCCCCGTGCAGTGCGACGGCGTTCCGCTCACACCGTTCCTGCGTGGCGAGCAACCCACGCGGTGGCGCGACGCCGCGCACTACGAGTGGGACTGGCGCGACGTGCTCATCGGCCTCGGTACGTACGACTGGCCGTGGGACCGTCGGCTCGAGCGAGCCAACCTCGCAGTGCTGCGCACCGAGCGGCACGCCTACGTGCAGTTCGGCGACGGCGATTGGCGCTGCTTCGACCTGGCCGACCCGACGTGGGGCACGCAGGTGATCGATCCCGCAGTGGTGCTCCCGCTCGCGCAGCAGATGCTGGCCTGGCGGGCGCAGCACCTCGACCGCCAGCTCACCGGGATGCTGCTGCGCGGCGGCGGCATCGGACGCAGGCCCGACCCGGTAGTGGCCTGATCGGTGGCCTGATCAGTGGCGTGATCAGTGGCCTGATCAGTGCACCCAGCCGGCCATCACGTTGATCGTGAGGCCGATGATGACCGCGCCGAAGAAGTACGAGAGCGCCGAGTGGCGGGTGACGGTGTGGCGGATGTTGCGCGCTGTGATGTCGGTGTCGCTCACCGCGAACGCCATTCCGATCGTGAACGACAGGTACAGGAAGTCGCGGTAGTCGGGCCGCTCAGGATCGGCGTGGAAGTCGACCCCTCCCACCGGTTCCGTGTAGTAGATGTGGGCGTAGCGCAGCGCGTACATGGTGTGCAGCACGCTCCACGACAGCACCACGGTGAGCACCGACGCGATGGTGAGCAACGCCTCGTAGGGCTGAGCGACGTGACGCGCCTTGACGAGACCGAGCACCACACCGACCAGGCTCACCACGCTCGCCGACGTGGTGATGATGACCGCCGCGCCGCGGCTGCTGTCCTCCATGGTCGAGCGCTGGCGCGTGTGGTCGTCGTCGAGCGGCCACACCTCGAACCAGATCCACAGCAGCAACATGGCCGATGCGACGCACCAGCCCACCAGCGACGCGAGCTGCCACGGCACGAAGCGCGCCACGGCGGCTCCACCGGCGATGCCCGCCAACGCGCAACTGTTGACCCGAAGGCGCGCCGTGACGTGTGGGAGGTGCCGGAGGTCCATCTCAGGACATTCTCTCGTACACGAGGTCGATCGACGTGCGACCCTCGCGTCGCCCCCGCGCCTCGAAGCGGGTGACCGGCCGCCACTCGGGACGCGGCACCACGCCACCGCACAGGCGGAGCTCGTCGCCGATCACAGCGATGGTGTGCCTCGCGTAGTCGTCGACGTCGGTGGCCACGTGCAGCACGCCGCCGATGCGCAGCCGGTCGGTGAGCGCGGCCACGACGGGCGGCGACACGAGGCGGCGGTGCCGCTGCTTGGTCTTCGGCCACGGGTCGGGGAACCAGATGCGCACGCCGTCGAGCGAGCGGTTCGTGAGGCGTGGCAGGAGCTCGAGCACATCACCCTCGACCACGCGGACGTGCCGCCAGTGGTTGGCCTCGACGGCGTCGAGCACCCTGGCCACCCCGGGCGTGTGCACCTCCACTCCGATGACGCACTCGTCGGGACGCAGCGCGGCCATCTCGATGAGTCCTTCACCGCCGCCGAACCCGATGTCGAGCACCACGCCCGACGCGCGGTCGAACACCGCGGTGAAGACCTCGGACCACACCAGCAGCGGTCCGTCGATCGGCAGGGTCCAGTGCGGTGCCAGCCGTGCGTACTGCTCGGCGCGCGCTGGAGGCAGGCCACGCCGACGCGGCCGGAAGCTGCGCGCCGGCATCAGTCCCCGATCCATGGGCACCATGTCTACCGCCACTGCACGATCCCCGACAGGATGCGCGAACACGACACGTTCGCCGGAACGGTCGTACCACTATGGTCGGGTCGCCATGGAGAAGCAGCAGCTGCCGGTCGTCGCCTCGCTCATGGCGGTGGGGGCGGGCGTCGTCTGGAGCTTCGGCGCAATCGCGAGCAGGCTCGCCAAGCACTCCGACGCGTTCCAGTACCTCATCTGGCGCAGCGTGGGGATCATCGTCGTCGTCGAGGTGATGTTCGCCCTGCAGCGCAAACCACCGCCCACGCTGACGGCGTGGCGCAGCGGCCGCACGATGATGCTGGCCAACTTCGGGCTCTTCCTCGCGTCGATCGCATTCGTCTACGCGGTGAAGACCACCACGCCGGCCAACGCGTCGTTCCTCAGTTCGCTCACACCGCTGGTGGCGGTGGTGTTCGCACGGTTCCTCGGCGAACGGCTCACCCCGTCGACCATGGTCGCCGTGATGGTCGGCTTCGTCGGGCTCGGCGTCACCGTGCTCAGTGACCTCGGGGCGG
Organism: Acidimicrobiaceae bacterium; assembly: GCA_003154135.1. Lineage (GTDB taxonomy): Bacteria > Actinomycetota > Acidimicrobiia > Acidimicrobiales > Ilumatobacteraceae > UBA668. The sequence goes on along the minus strand of PMCN01000086.1, from coordinate 10,594 downwards.
GCAACATGATGGGCAACGTCGCCGCGCTGCTGTCGTCGGTGGGCTTCGCGCTCTACACCGTCTGCCTGCGCACCGACAGCCGGCGCGACTGGTCGCCGGTCCTGCCGGGGTACGGCCTGCTGATGATCATCGTGTGCAGCGCGGTCACGCTCGCCAAGGGCAAGACGCTGTTCCCACCTTTGGCCGACATGAGCTGGGGGCTGTTCCACGGCGCCGTGATCATCGTGGTCGGTACCGTCATGTTCAACGCTGCCGTCAAGCACGTACCCGCCGTCGCGATGACGGTGTTCGCCCAGTCGGAGATGGTCTTCGTCCCCGTGTGGGGCTTGATCATCCTCGGGCTGAGGCCCAAGCCGCTGTCGCTTCTGGGCGGTGCGATCGTCTTCTCCGCCGTCATCGGCAAGGCCCTCTACGACGGCTCGCGCGGGCGCCGCAGCGAGTTCACCACGGCACCCGACCTACCGCTGCTGTGACCCTTGCGTGACGTGCCAATCTGTGGGCATGACCCGGGAGTGCTGGCTGGTGAGCAACGGCGTGGTGCTCGCGAGCGCCGAGCGTGCCGAGAACCACCACGACAGGGGCAAGGGACTGCTGGGCCGCGACCACTTCGACGGTGCTCTGGTGCTGTCGCGTACGCGATGGGTGCACTCGTTCGGCATGAAGTTCGAGATCGACGTGGCACATCTCGACGAGCAGGGCACCGTGCTGCGAATCACCCGCATGCCTCGTCACCGCCTCGGCGCGCCGGTGTGGCGGGCACGAGCGGTCGTCGAGGCGGAACGCGGCGCGTTCGAACGCTGGGGACTCCACCTGGGTGATGTGGTGGAGCTGCGCGAGTGAGCGGCCGGCTGGTCCTCGTCAGCACCCCCATCGGCAACCTCGGCGACCTCTCACCACGGGCGGTCGACGCGCTCCGCTCGTGCGCGCTCATCTGCTGCGAGGACACGCGGCACAGCGGCAAGTTGATGTCGCACGCCGGCATCAGCGGTGTCCGTCTCGCCGTGGCCAACGAGCACACCGAGGTCGCCCGCACCGACGAAGTGCTCGGACTGCTGGCGCGTGGGCTCGACGTCGCTGTGGTCACCGACGCCGGCACGCCGGGCATCAGCGACCCCGGCATGCGCCTCGCTCGCGCGGCCATCGACTCCGGCCACGCCGTGACTGCCGTGCCCGGTCCGGCAGCGCTCGTGATGGCGCTCGTCATCAGCGGCTTCGACAGCACTCGCTTCGTGTTCGAGGGCTTCCTGCCACGCAGCGGTCGCGAACGCGCAGAGCGCGTCGCCGAGGTTGCGGCCGAACGGCGCACGGTGGTGCTCTACGAGGCCCCGCACCGGGTGGCCCGCACCGTCACCGACCTTGCCACGGCGTGCGGAGCCCACCGCCGGGTGGCCCTCGCCCGTGAGCTCACCAAGCTGCACGAAGAGGTGTGGCGCGGCACGCTGGCCGCGGCCGGCGATCACCTCGCCGAGGTGGCACCGCGTGGCGAGTACGTCGTGGTGCTGGAAGGCGCGCCGCCGCCGACGGAAGCCGACGACGAGGCCATCCTCGCGGCGTTACACATGGCACTTCAGGGCGGTGACGATCGGCGCACGGCGATCGCTACGGTGATGTCGAGGACCGGTGCCTCCAAGCGCCGGGTCTACGACCTCGCCCTCACCATTCCCAGATGACCGACCTTCCCATCTCGCCGCACGGTCCGAGCGCAGCGTTCTTCGACCTCGACCGCACACTCATCAGTGGCTCGAGCGCGTTCGTGCTCGGGGTGGCTGCGTGGCGCGGCAAGCTCGTACCCACGCACCAGTTCGTTCGCGACGCGTTCAGCGCGCTCACGTTCGTGATCGCCGGCGCCGACGACGACACGTCGCACGGCGTGCGCGACCGCATCCTCGGGGCGGTGAAGGGTGTGCGCCTCGACGATCTGGTCGCGCTCAACGCCGACATCGTGCCGAAGCTGCTCGACCGCGTGCGCCCCGAGTCGCAGCGGCTCATCGAGCAGCACCGCGAGGCGCACCGTGCCACGTACATCGTGTCGGCGTCGCCCGTCGAGCTCGTCGAGCCCCTGGCGAGAGCTCTGGGAATGACCGCCGGCATCGGCACGCGCAGTGAGATCGTCGATGGCACCTACACCGGTGAGCTCACCGGCCCCTTCTGCTACGGCGAGGGAAAGGTGGAGGCCATCCGCGAGCTGGCCCGCTGGGAGGGCTTCGACCTCGACCAGTGCTGGGCCTACAGCGACTCGGCGAGCGACCTGCCCATGCTGCAGGCCGTCGGTCACCCGGTGGCCGTGAACCCCGACGCCAAGCTCGAGCGCGTGGCCGGCCAGCACGGTTGGCCGATCGTCGTGTTCCGCAAGCGCACGAAGTCGGTCATCCGCCGCACCACGCAAGCCGTCGGCGCCGCCGGCCTCGCCGCCGCAGGATTCGCCGGTGGCGCCCACTGGGCCCGCTCCCGCTGACCAGCCCCCGTCATCCACCCGAGTGCGACGGCCCCGGCCCGAGTGCCACAGCCCCACGCGAGTGCCACCATCCCACCCGAGCGCTCACTCGCGCCCCGGGGTGCGAGTACCCACTCGGGTGGCGCCTACCCACTCGGGTGGCGAGTACCCACTCGGGTGGCGCCTACCCACTTGGGTGGGGGTGGCGGGTTCAGAGGGGGGTGAGGCCGAGCTGGCGGGACTGGGCGACGAGGGTGCCCGCGGCGTCCCAGACCTCGCCGTCCTCGTTGAAGAAGCCGCCCTGGACGAACTGCGAGCGGAACACGCAGCGCACAGGCCCGGGGACGGGGACGGCGCGCACGTGCACGGTGTACTCGAGGGTGGGCACCCAGCCCGACGGCATGTCGAGGTGGAACACGGCGGGCGGGAACGCATCGCACACCATCAGCAGTGCGAGCGTGTCGATCGGCCGGTCGTCGACGAACGCGAACCAACCGGCCATCTCGGCGACTCCGTTGCGGTCGTCGTGCACCCAACCCGTGTGGTCGGGGTGGATGTGCACGCGGAGGCGATCGGCGATGCCGACGGGCACCGAACCCTGACGCGCCTCGCGGGGCACGCACTCGTCGAACGGGGGTAGGTCGGGCGGGCCGCCGGACAGGTGCTCGTACGTGCCGAGGGGCTGTGACAGATCGCCGAACGCGCCGATGAGCTGCAGCAGCGGCGTGCCATCGCGGTGCATCTGCGCGGCCACGGTGCTGAAGCGGCGGCCCGACTTCACGACCGAACCGTCGATCTGCACCGGCCCGGGGCGACCGGGCGACAGGTAGTGCCCGGTGACGCTGATGGGATCGGGGCGTCCCGCGATGGCGCGCATGCCGCGGGCAGCGAGCGCCATGAGGTAGCCGCCGTTCGCATTGCCGTTGATGTCCCAGCCGTCGTGGATCGCCGACGAGCCGTCGGCCGCGACCTCGGTTGCGTCATCGAACTCACTCATACGGCCCAATACTGCCGACCGTCGGTGCCGATCTCACCATCGGCGAGCGCGCGTTCGAGGTGGCGCCGGATGCTGTGGCGCTCGACCGACTCGCCGAACAGCGGCGGTCGTGTGCCGGCGCGGTAGACGATGCCGTCGGCCACCAGCTCGTCGAGAGTGCGCGGCCGATCGAGCAGCGCGAGCAGCGCCAGCGACCGACGGCGGAAGACCGCGGCGTAGGCGTCGACGGCGGCGACGAAGGCGTCGTGACCGTCGACGACACCCTTGTGGTGGAACGTCACGTGATGGTCGGCCGCGAGGCCGCGCACCTTCGCCAGCGTCGTCTCGAAGTCGTCGAGGCTGGAGGCCGCGTCGCCGTAGTACGGACCGAAACCGGTGAGGTCGATGTCGCCGGTGACCATCACGGTCGGCCCACCGTCCTGCTCGACGAGGAACACGCAGTGCCCGGCGGTGTGGCCGGGGGCATGCACGGCGCGCACCGTGGCACCGCCGAGCCGCCACTCGGCACCGTCGTCGAAGGCGTGCGCATCGGGCCGGGCCTCGAAGTGGAACCGTTCGGTCACCAGCCGCTGCATCGCCGGCCATTCGTCGCGCGGGATGCCGTAGAGCAGCATGAGACCGTCGAGCGACTGCAACGCGGCGAGGTCGGCGCGGTGCACCGCGACGCCGTCGGCCCGAACCGCCGACAGCCCGGCCACGTGGTCCTCGTGCGGGTGGGTGAGCAGCACGTGCTCCACGTGCACATGCGGCTGCATGCCGTGCCCCGACAAGCCGTGCACCGACAAGGCGTGCACCGACATGGCGTGCACCGACAGCGACGGGTCGATGAGCACCGACGACTCGCGACCGCGCACGAGCACGCTGTTGCCGTCGGGGTACTTGCCCCGCTCGGCTCCGAACAGCACCGTCACGAACGGTCCGAGCGATCGCGTGGCGGCGGTCATCGGCCCGACCGTACCCGCCACGCGTCTCGTCGACGGGCGGGCAAACGGGTTGCCGGTCGTCGACGACGTGGGCGTATCCTTGCCGACATGACGTTCCCGGACTCCCCTCGTCGAATGTGCCCCGGCTGCTGACCCAGCTGTTGACCGCCATTCCTCGAAAGGACTCGTCGTGACCGAGCGTTACTTCCTCACCACCCCCATCTACTACGTGACCGCCAAACCCCACCTGGGGCACGCCTACACCACGATCATCGGCGACGCGCTCGCCCGCTGGCACCGCTTGCTCGGCGACGACGTGCACTTCCTGACCGGCACCGACGAGCACGGCCAGAAGGTGCAGGACTACGCCGACGCGGCGGGCATGCCGCCGCAGGAGTTCGTCGACGAGATCGCGCCGCTCTACGCGCAGGCCTGGGAGCGCCTCGGCATCAGCAACGACGACTTCATCCGCACCACCGAGGAGCGCCACAAGATCGGCGTGGCCGAACTGCTGCAGCGCTGCTACGACGCCGGCGACATCGAGCTCGACCTGTACAAGGGCAAGTACTGCNNTGCGAGGAGTACTACACCGACGACGAGCTCGACCCAGGCGACCTGTGCAGGATCCACAAGCGCCCGGTGGAGTACTACGAGGAGGAGAACTACTTCTTCCGCCTCAGCCGCTTCCAGCAGCGCCTGCTCGACTGGTACGACGCCCACCCGGGTGCCATCGTGCCCGAGTTCCGCGGCAACGAGGCGCTCGGCCTCATCCGCGGCGGCCTGCGCGACTTCAGCGTCAGCCGGACGAGCCTGAAGTGGGGCATCCCNNCTGGCCAACTACATCACGGCCATCGGGTTCGGCACCGACGAGGCGCGCTTCGAGTCGTGGTGGCCCGGCCGTCATCTCATCGGCAAGGACATCATCCGCCACCACTGCGTCTACTGGCCGGCCATGCTGATGAGCGCGGGCATCGAGCCGCCCGCCGGGTACGCCGTGGGCGGATGGCTGCTGGTCGGCGGCGAGAAGATGAGCAAGACCAGTGGCAACGTGGTGAACCCGCTGGAGCTGGTCGACGAGATCGGGGTCGACGGGTTCCGCTACTACGTGCTGGCGGAGACCCCCTACGGTCAGGACGGCGACTTCACCTACGAGGGCCTCGTCGGCCGCTACAACAGCGATCTCGCCAACAACCTGGGCAACCTGCTCGCACGCGTCGCAACGGTGGTGGGCAAGAAGTGCGACGGCGTGGGTCCCGCGCCCTCGCCCACGTCGCCGCTCGCCGAGCACGCCGCCACCGCGTACGCCGCCACCGCCGCGGCCTGGGCCGAGGTGCAACCGAGCCGCGCGCTCGACGCCACGTGGAGCCTCATCCGCGCCACCAACGCCTACCTCGAGGCCAACGAGCCATGGAAGTTGGAGCCCGGCGCGGCGGTCGACACGGTGATGGGCGACGCCCTCGAGGCGTTGCGCATCGTGGCCGTCCTCGCGTCGCCGGCGGTGCCCACTGCCAGCCAGGCGGTGTGGGACCGCATCGGCCTGCCCGGGCNNCATGACCGGGGTGTCACCGTTCCTCGTGGTGTCGCTGCCGCTCATCGCGGTGCTCGTCCTCGTCAACCGGCCCGTGGCGGCGTACCAACGCCCGCGCATGGTGGTGCTCGTGCTCTTCGTCGCGCTCACCGGGCTAGCTGCCGGTCGGGTGCACGGTGACAGCAACTTCCTGGTCGCGTCGCTGGGCGTCGCGCCGGTGCTCGCGTTCAACGTGCAGTTCCGGCGCTGCATCCGCCTCGGCCGCGAGCAGGACGGGCCGGCGCTGCTGCGCGCGGTCACACTGGCCGAGCGACTGATGTGGCCCACCGTCACCACGTCGTGGCTGCTCTCGTTGCGGTACCAGGCGTGTGAACTGGTGGGTGATCACGCAGGGTTCGATGCACACCTCCGTGCGGTGGCCCGACGTTCGCGAGCGACGCCCATCGCCGCCGTACGACTCGCCATGCGCGAGGGCGACGTGGCGCGAGCCACGGCACTCGCCCACGCGGTGCTGGTCGGCCACATGCCCGCCGAGGATCAGAGTGCGGCCGCGAACCTGATGGCCCGCCTCGACCTGCCCGCCACGCTCGACTGGTACGCCTCGCGGCAGTCGGGCACGGCGCGCCGCGGCGATCCTGTCCCGGCGCAGTTGGCGATGCTCGCCGCCGGAGGCAGGGTCGACGCCGTCGACGCGCTGACCGCGCGGTTGAACTACGCGCCCGACGACCGCGCCCGGCTGCACGCAGAAGCCGAGGAGGAGCACCGTGCCGACGAGCTCTCGACCGAACAGCAGCGCGTGCTCGATCAGCTCGAGACCGACACGCAGCACTCGGTCACCGCGTTCGCGGCCGACGTCGGCGGCTGGAGGCCCTACGCCACGTGGGCCATCTGCGGCGTGCTCGCAGCGGTGTTCGCAGTGCAGCTCGCGCGTGGGTCGCTCGACGACCAGCACCTGTACGACATGGGTGCGTTCCTCACCGGGAACGGGTCGATCGAGTGGTGGCGAGCCGTCACCGCGGCGTACCTGCACGGCAGCGTCGCTCACATCCTGTTCAACGTCGTCGCGCTCACGGTGCTCGGGCGCTTCGCCGAGGCGCGGCTCGGGCGCGTGCGGTTCGTCCTCACCTGGCTGGTGACGGCATCGGGGTCGTTCGTCGTGCTCGGCATCGTGCACGCTCACCGGGTCGAGCTCACCGTGGGCGCATCGGGCGGGGTGATGGGCCTGCTCGGCGCGTCGATCGCAGTCCTGCTGCTGCAGCGACGTCACTCGCCCAGCCCGCTCGCCGAACGGCAGCTGCGGCTCTTCGGCGTGCTTGCCCTGCTGCAACTGGTGCTCGACTCGGCGGTGCCCAACGTGTCGCAGACGGGTCATGTCGCGGGCTTCGCGATCGGCGCTGCGATCGGCCTCGCCGTCGGCCTGTCACCCGTCGCACGCCCTGTTGTCTCCTAGCCTGACGGTCACCATGACCGGTCTCGTCGACACCCACTGCCACCTCTACGACACTCGCGGCGCCGACATCGACGGCGTGGTGGCAGCGGCCCGGGCCGCGGGCGTGACCGCGATGATCGACGTCGGCTGCGACGCCGCCACCACCGCCTCGGCCATCGCGATGGCCACCCGCTTCGACGACGTGTACGCCACGGCCGGCCTGCACCCGCACGAGGCGGTGCACGGCGTGGACAGCATCGTGCCGTTCCTCACCGACCCGCACGTCGTGGCCATCGGCGAGTGCGGGCTCGACTACTACTACGACCACTCGCCACGCGACATCCAGCGGGCCGCGTTCGCCGCCCAGATCCAGCTCGCCCACGAGCATCGGCTGCCGTTGGTGGTGCACACCCGCGACGCCTGGGCCGACACGTTCGACGTGCTGCGCGCCGAGGGCGCGCCCGAGCGCCTCATCTTCCACTGCTTCACCGGAGGTGCCGACGAGGCCACGGCCTGCCTCGACCTGGGCGCCTTTGTGAGCTTCAGCGGCATCGTCACGTTCAAGACGGCCACCGACGTGCACGACGCCGCACGCCTGTGCCCGCTCGACCGCATGCTGGTCGAGACCGACAGCCCGTACCTCGCGCCGGTGCCGCACCGGGGGCGCACGAACCAGCCCGCGTACGTCGCGCACGTCGCCCAGTTCCTCGCCGACCTGCGCGGCCTGACCACTGAGCGTGTGCATGTGGTCACATCGGAGAACGCCTGCCTTGCGTTCCCGGCCGTGCGTCCGTAGCCTTTTCCTGCGGACGGACGGCAGGTTGCCGGCTGCCTTCGCATCCGACCAATGAACGCCCACGACCGCCGTCGCGTTGTCGCCGCCTGCTTGTTCACGGTGGTGGCACTGCCCGCACTCTGGGCGCTCAGTCGCGACTCCGCGGCCAACAGCCGTTCGCCGAGCGTCGGCGCCGCGGGCGTGGGCGTCGTGCCCGACGGCCACAGCACCGCACCGAGCACCACCGAGTACCACCCCGACCCACCGTTGTTCGTCGGCGGCGACTCCACGCCGCTGCCACCCGCTCAGGTCATCGTGGCCGTGCCGCCGGCACCGTCGACCAACGAGGTGCTCGGCAAGGCCACGTTCCACCGCTACGAAGGCCTGTCGGGCAGCCCCTGCACCACCCAGCTCGCACCAGACGGTGCGACCATCACGATCATCGATGTCGACAACGGCCAGCGCACGACGTGCACGAACGTGCTCGGCTATCCGGTGCCCGCCGGCTCCGACATCGTGCTCGACACCTCCACCTTCGTGATCATCGCCAACCTGGTCGATGCGCCGGTGCCGGTGCGAATGAGCTGGTGACGGTGCACAACCACGGCGACATCGTCGACCTGCTCGCCGACCACGGGCTGGCGCCTCGGCGCGACCTGGGCCAGAACTTCGTGGCCGACGCCAACACCGTGCGGCGCATTGCGCGCCTCGCCGAGGTCGGCGCGGGCGACAGAGTCGTCGAGATCGGTGCCGGCCTCGGCTCGCTCACGCTTGCCCTCGCCGAGACGGGCGCCGACGTGGTGGCCGTCGAGATCGACCGCGGTGTGGTGCCGGTGCTGCGCGAGATCGTCGCGCCGCACGCCAACATCACCGTGGTCGAGGCCGACGCGATGAGCCTCGACTGGGCGGCGCTGCTGGGCGAGCCCTCGCCCGACCGGCCGGGATGGGTGCTGGTGGCCAACCTGCCCTACAACGTGGCCACGCCGCTCGTGTGCGACCTGCTCGACGGCGTGCCGCAGATCGACCGCATGCTGGTGATGGTGCAGCGCGAGGCGGCCGAGCGGTTCTGCGCGGCGCCGCGCAGCCCGCAGTACGGCGCCGTCACGGTGAAGGTGGCGTACTGGGCCACGGCGCGCATCGCGGGGCTCGTGCCGGCGAGCGTGTTCGTCCCCCGCCCCAACGTCGAGTCGGCACTGGCCGACATCCGTCGCCGGCCCGCGCCCGCGGTCGCCGCACCGGCAGCCGATCTGTTCCACCTCGTGCGCACCGCATTCGGCCAGCGACGCAAGATGCTGCGCCGGTCGCTCGCCGACGTCGTGACGCCCGACGTGTTCACGGCGGCCGGCATCGACAGCGCGCGCCGTCCGGAGGAGCTCACGGTCGAGGAATGGGGTGCGCTGGCGACGGCGTGGAAGGCGGAGGCGTGACCTCCTCGGTCGTCGCCGCGCCGGCGAAGCTCACGCTGTCGCTGCGCATCACCGGGGTCCGCCCCGACGGCTACCACCTCGTCGACGCGGAGATGGTGTCGCTGGAATGGGGCGACACGCTCACCATCACCGCCGGCGGGCACGGTCTCAGTGCCGACGGGCCGTTCGCCGCGGGGATGCCGCTCGACGACTCGAACCTGGTGGCGAAGGCGCTTCGCCTGGCCGGTCGTGACGCCGCGGTGCATCTACACAAGACCATCCCCCACGGCGGCGGCCTCGGCGGGGGCTCGAGCGACGCCGCCGCGGTGCTGCGGTGGGCGGGCTACACCGACGTCGTCGGGGTGGCGGCACTGGGTGCCGACGTGAGCTTCTGCCTCGTGGGCGGCAGGGCCCGTGTGCGGGGCATCGGCGAGGTGGTCGATGCGCTGCCGTTCCGAGCGATGGACATCACGCTCGTGGTGCCGCCGCTGGCCGTGAGCACACCGGCGGCCTACCGCGCGTGGGACCACCTGGGAATGCGGCGCGCGGACGGCGTGAACGACCTCGAACCTGCCGCGCTGGTGGTGGAACCTGCGCTGGTGCGCTGGCGCGACCGCATCCGCGAGGCAGCGGGCACGTCGCCCACTCTCGCGGGCAGCGGCGCGACGTGGTTCCTCGTCGGCCACCACGACCTGTCGGCGGCACTGCCCGAGGCAATGGTGGTGCTGACGCGCACCGACCGCCCGGGCCAGGCCACGGACGGTCGGTGACAACGACTCGGTTGGATGCGAACGAGAAGGCTATTTGCCGCGCTGGCGGGCGTGCCGAGTACGGCGGAGCATCTTCTTGTGCTTCTTCTTGCGCATGCGCTTACGGCGCTTCTTGATCAGTGAACCCATAGCTCGTGGAACGCTAGCGGCTCCGACCCCTGTGCCGAAACCCGCGCACCCAAACCCATCGCAGCTCGAGGGACCGGCCGCTAGCCTCGGCAGCGTCTTTCCGGGGTCGTTCAATGGTAGGACAGCGGGTTTTGGTCCCGCATATAGGGGTTCGAGCCCTCTCCCCGGAACCAGGTCTCTCAGTGCACCGTCGTCTCAGTGCA
>PMCN01000222.1 GCA_003154135.1 Acidimicrobiaceae bacterium | reverse complement strand
ACGAGGCCCGTACCCCGCTCATCATCAGCGGCCGCGTCGCCGACGCCGCCAAGCTCTACTACCGCTTCGCCAGCATCGTGCGTTCGCTCAAGCGCGACGTCGACTACGAGGTGGAGGAGGACAAGCGCGTGGTGGTGCCGCTCGAGGACGGCATCGAGAAGGTCGAGCAGGCGCTGGGCATCGACAACCTGTACGACGAGGTGCAGCAGAANNGATCGTCGACGAGTTCACCGGTCGCGTGCTCGAGGGGCGTCGTTGGAGCGAAGGCATCCACCAGGCCGTCGAGGCCAAGGAGGGTGTGAAGATCAAGGAAGAGAACCAGACCCTCGCGACGATCACGTTGCAGAACTACTTCCGCATGTACGACAAGCTGGCGGGCATGACCGGCACGGCGCAGACCGAGGCCGCCGAGCTCGCCAACACCTACGAGCTGCAGGTGGTGCCCGTCCCCACCAACCGCCCCACCGTGCGCCTCGACCAGGCCGACCTCATCTACAAGAGCGAGCCGGCGAAGTTCATGGCGGTCGTCGAAGACATCGCCGAGCGCTACGAGAGAGGCCAGCCCGTGCTGGTCGGCACCATCAGCGTCGAGAAGAGCGAGCACCTGTCACGCGAGCTCACGCAGCGCGGCATCGAGCACGAGGTGCTCAACGCCAAGCAGCACACGCGTGAGGCGCAGATCGTCGCCCAGGCCGGTCGGCTGCATGCGGTCACGGTGGCCACCAACATGGCAGGCCGAGGCGTCGACATCCTCCTCGGTGGCAACCCCGAAGGCCTCGCTCGCCACGAGGTGCTGAAGGAGGGCCATGACCCCGCGGTGATGGTCGACGAGTTCGCGCTGCCGATGCCGCTCGACCAGATGCCCGAAGAGTTCCGCGAGGCGCGCACCAAGGCGATGGCCCGCTTCCACGACCTCACCACCGAGTACAAGGCGTCGTGCCTGGCCGAGGGCGACCAGATCCGCGAGCTCGGCGGGCTCTACGTGCTNNGCTTCTACCTCAGCCTCGACGACGAGTTGATGCGCCTCTTCGCCACCGGCGCGCTCAGCTGGGTGATGGGCCGGGCCCTGCCCGACGACGAGGCCATCGAGGCGAAGATGGTGTCGAAGGCCATCGAGCGTGCGCAGACCACGGTCGAGCAGCGCAACGCCGAGATCCGCAAGAACGTGCTGAAGTACGACGAGGTGATGAACGAGCAGCGCAAGGTGATCTATGCGCGGCGCGATCAGATCCTGGAGGGTGCCGATCTCAAGTCCGCCGCGATGGAGTACCTGTCCGACGCGGTCGACGCGCTCATCGACACGCACTGCGTGAGCGAGGCGCCCGACGAGTGGGACCTCGACGGCCTGTCGAAGGAGCTCGCGACCTACTGGCCGAACGAGATCACCACCGACAAGCTCGGCACCTTCGACGACGCCGACGACATCTTCGACCTCGTCACGGCCGACGCCAAGGCCTACTACGAGAAGCGCGAAGCCGAGCTCAGCCCGGAGGTCATGCGCGACGTCGAACGGCAGGTGATGTTGCGCATCATCGACCAGCGTTGGCGCGAGCACCTCGAGGAGATGGACTACCTGCAGGAGGGCATCAACCTGCGGGCCATGGGTCAGAAGGACCCGCTCACCGAGTGGCAGCGCGAGGGCTTCGAGATGTTCGGTGCGCTCATGAAGGGCATCGCGCAGGACTTCGTGAAGTACGTCATGCACGTGCAGGTGGTGCGTCGTGACGACACCGCGCCGGCCGTGCAGAACGTGCGGCAGTCGTCGAGCGACAACCAGTCCACCGACGGCTTCGGCGCGGCCGCCCGCGCCGCGGCAGCAGCCGGCGAGATCCCGGCCGAAGCAGCCCCGGCCGCGGCGCCACAGAAGCAGCAGACCTTCGTCAAGGACGAGTGGTCGAAGACGCCGCGCAACGCGCCGTGCCCGTGCGGCAGTGGCAAGAAGTTCAAGATGTGCCACGGCGCCTCGCTCTGAGGCGTTGAGCAGAAGACCCACACAGCGATGCGCGACTTCACGGACGACCTCAAGGACCTGCGCCGCCGGCTCGGCGACGCGGAGGGCTACCTCAAGGTCGAGGCATCCCGCGCGCGGCTCAGCGAGCTCGAGTTCGAGGTGGCTCGCCCCGACCTGTGGGACGACCAGGACGAGGCGAAGCGCATCACCGCCGAGTACTCGAACGTGAAGTCCGACCTCGACACGTTCGACCACCTGTCGGGCGAGCTCGACGACGTCGAGTTGCTGCACGAGATGGCGCGCGAGGTCGACGACGAGAGCCAGGAGACCGACATCGCCGCAGCGGTGCAGTCGATCGGCGCGCAGCTGCGCCAGCTCGACCTGCGCAGCCTGTTCACCGGTGAGCACGACGAGGCCAACTGCATCGTGCAGATCAACGCCAAGGACGGCGGTGTCGACGCGCAGGACTGGGCCGAGATCCTGCTGCGCATGTACTCGCGCTGGGCCGAGCGCCGTGGCTTCGACCTCGTCGTCGACGAGATCAGCCCGGCCACCGAGGCGGGCATCATGTCGGCCGAGTTCACCCTCTCCGGCCGCTATGCGTACGGGCTCATGACCGGCGAGCGAGGCACGCACCGCCTGGTGCGCATCAGTCCGTTCGACAACCAGGGTCGCCGCCAGACCAGCTTCGCCGCCGTGCAGGTGTGGCCGGTGATGGACGCGCCCGACATCGAGATCAACGAGAGCGACGTCGAGATGCAGGTGTTCCGCGCCAGCGGCGCAGGCGGCCAGCACATCAACAAGACGTCGTCCGCGGTGCGCCTCATCCACAAGCCCACCGGCCTCGTGGCGAGCAGCCAGGAGGAGCGCAGCCAGCTGCAGAACCGCGAGAAGGCGATGAACCGGCTCAAGGCGATGGTGGCCGCAAAGATCGAGGAGGAGCACGAAGCGGAGCTGGCCCGCATCGCCGGCCGTCAGGCGCAGGTGGGCTGGGGCAGCCAGATCCGTTCGTACGTCGTGCAGCCTTACCAGATGGTGAAGGACCTGCGCACCGAGGTCGAGACCAGCCAGATCGACAACGTGCTGGAGGGCGACCTCGACGAGTTCATGGAGGGCTACCTGCGGTGGCGACGGCGGGAGGCCGAATGAGTCGGCTACCGTTGGGCGCCCTGCGGGCGGGGCGGCTCATCACACGTGCGGAGGCACGCCCATGATTCGACTCGAGAACGTCACCAAGACATACACGACCGAGGTCACCGCGCTGCGCGACGCCAGCTTCGACGTGGCCAAGGCCGAGTTCGTGTTCCTGGTGGGTCCGTCGGGTTCGGGAAAGAGCACGCTGCTGCGCCTCATGAACCGCCAGGAGAGCCCGGAGAAGGGCTCGGTGTGGGTGGCCGGCCGCAACATCAACGAGATGCCCGACAGCAAGGTGCCCCACCTTCGGCGCAACATCGGCAACATCTTCCAGGACTACAAGCTGCTCGCCAACAAGACCGTGTTCGAGAACGTCGCCTTTGCCCTCGAGGTGATCGGTCGCCCCCGCCACGTCATCCGCCAACAGGTGCCTGCGGTGCTCGAACTGGTGGGCCTGGGCGGCAAGCAGGACCGCTTCCCGCATCAGCTGTCGGGCGGCGAGCAGCAGCGCGTGTCGATCGCTCGCGCGTTCGTCAACCGCCCGCTCATCCTCCTCGCCGACGAGCCCACCGGCAACCTCGACCCCGCTACCGGCGAGGGCATCATGCGGCTGCTCGATCGCATCAACAAGACCGGCACCACCGTCGTGATGGCCACGCACGACCAGCGCATCGTCAACATGATGCGCAAGCGCGTCATCCAGCTCGACCGAGGGGTCATCGTGCGCGACCAGGCCCGTGGGGTGTACGAATGATCTCCCGCCTCACCTACACGCTGCGCGAGATGTGGGCGAGCATGTCGCGCAGCAAGACGCTCACCGTCGCGACCATCATCACGTCCACCATCTCGTTGCTGCTGTTCGGCCTCACCATGCTCATGCAGCGCGGCTTCGACAACCAGTTGAAGCTGTGGACCGGTGGGGTCGAGATGGTGGTCTACGTCGAGCACGGGGCCAAGCTCGAGCAGGTGCAGCTCATCCAGCAGGAGCTCGCGCGGCAGACCTCGGTGGTGCAGAAGGTCGAGTACTGCGACGAGACCTGTGCCACGGGTGTGGCCAACACGCTGTTCGCCGGCGACCCCGAAGCGCTCAAGCAGCTGCTGCCCAAGATTCCGTCGTTCTTCAAGGTCGTGCCCATCAACAAGGACGACAGCGGCCTGCTGAAGAGCCTCGAGCAGTCGTTCCGTGCTCTGCCGAAGGTCATCGACGTGCGCACACCTGATCAAGCGGTGCAGGTGCTCAGCCAGCTGAAGGGCTTCATCGGCGTGCGCACCGGGCTCATCTCGTTCGGTCTGCTGCTCGCTTCGGCGCTGCTCATCTGGAACACCATCCGCACCGCNNTGGTTCATCCGATTGCCGTTCATGCTGGAGGGACTCATCCAGGGCGTCGCCGGGGCGTTCGTCGGTGGGCTGTTCATGCTCTTGATGAACAACAACTGGACCGGGGGAGTGCGCGCCTTCCCGACCGCTTCGGGCCTCGAAGGGTTCGTCGTCACCGACGGTTACCCGTACCTGGTGTGGCTCCTCATGCTGTTGGTCGGTGCGCTCGTGGGCACCATCGGTTCGGGTACCGCGGCGTCCAAGTTCCTCGACGTCTAGCCCCGCGTCGCCAGCATCCCCCGCCGTGGGTCGGGCGCGAAAGCCCTCAACCGTGCGAGATCTCGAGCCCACGGGTACGAATCGTCCCGGAAGTGGGAGGTGTCGCGCCCGTGGGCGCGACACGTGCCGGGCGGCGTTCGCTGGGCGCGCGGGATGGTCGCGCCACTAGCGTCCGCGGCATGGAGTACTCGCAGATCATCTACGCGGTGAACGATCGTGTCGCCACCATCACGCTCAACCGGCCGGAGCAGCTCAACGCCTTCACCGGCCTGATGATGCGGGAGCTGATCGACGCCTTCGACCGGGTCGATGCCGACGACGACGTGCGCGTGGTGGTCGTCACCGGTGCGGGTCGAGGGTTCTGCGCGGGAGCCGATCTGTCGGGCGGCGGCGAGACGTTCAGCCGTGGCGGCAGCGACGAGATGACCGACGTCGGCGTGCCACGCGACGGGGGCGGCATGGTGTCGCTGCGCATCTTCGAGTGCACCAAGCCTGTCATCGGGGCGATCAACGGTGCCGCCGTCGGCGTGGGCGTCACCATGACCCTGCCGATGGACATCCGCCTCGCGGCCGAGGGTGCCAGGTTCGGATTCGTGTTCGCCCGGCGCGGCATCGTGCCCGAGGCGTGCTCGTCGTGGTTCCTGCCGCGGCTGGTCGGCATCAGCCAGGCCGCCGAGTGGTGCTACACGGGTCGCGTGTTCCCGGCCGGCGAGGCGCTCGCCGGTGGTCTCGTGCGCAGCGTGCACCGCGCCGACGACCTGCTCCCAGCCGCATACGCCATCGCCGCCGAGATCGCCGACAACACGGCGCCGGTGAGCATCGCCCTCACCCGGCAGATGCTGTGGCGCATGCTGGGCGCGACGCATCCGATGGAGGCGCACAAGGTGGACTCGCGCGGCATCCTCGAGCGTGGTCGCAGCGCCGACGCGACCGAGGGTGTGGTGAGCTTCCTCGAAAAGCGCGCTCCCGAGTTCCCGGTGAAGGTGAGCGACGGGCTGCCGAACATCTTTCCTTCATACGAAACTCCAAAGTTCTCGTAAAGACCGTCACACACCGTGCCGATGAACTGAGCACAGGTACGGAGACGGCAGATCGCCTCCCGCACACGTTCACGGAGGACGACCGAGATGAGCACCGCAGTTGCAACCCGGCTCCACGCCGGCGACGTGATCGAGATCGACATCGAGAGCGAGGCGGTGACCGCGCTGGTCCTGCTCGCCACCCACGAGTTCGTCATCCTCGATCCCTGCGACGGGCGCACGCCCGTGGTGGCACGTCTCGAAGACCTCGGCCCGGTGCGCAGGTTCGACCCCGCAATGTGATCCTCCCCTACGCCCGACTCTGTTGGCCGAGTGACGGGACTCGCCAATAGAGTCGGGCGTGATGGGTGCGACCGAGCCCGATGAGGGCATCACGCTGTACGAGGCCGTGGGCGGGCAGCCGTTCTTCGACGGCCTCGTCGACGCGTTCTACGAAGGGGTGCTCACCGATGCGGTGCTGCGCCCTCTCTACCCCGACGACGACCTGGCCGGCGCCCATCGCCGGCTTGCGCTGTTCCTGGGGCAGTACTGGGGCGGTCCCCTCACCTACATGGAGGAACGGGGCCATCCCATGTTGCGCGCCCGGCACATGCCGTTCCCCATCGGGCCTGTCGAACGCGACCACTGGCTGCTGCACATGGCGGCCGCCGTCGAGCGCCTCACCCCGCCCGGTGAGATCCGCGACAAGCTCATGGGCTACTTCGTGCCCGCCGCCGACGCGATGCGCAACGACGCCGGCCCCGGTCTCCAGGTCGGTCCTCGTCGCTGAGCACGGCACACGTCGTGCCCGAGCGAGCCTTCGAACCCGTGTGGGTGTGTTCGGGCTGGCGCTCTGCTCGGTCGGCCTCGGCGTCGCGCTGATGGTGCGCGCGCGGCTCGGCGTCGCGCCCAACGACGTGATGAACACCGGCGTGGCCCATCGGCTCGGTTGGGGCGTGGGCACCGCGTCGTGGCTCACGTCGGGCATCGCCATCGTGCTCGGGTGGTTGCTCGGGCGGCCTCCACGGGCAGCCACGGTGGTGGGCGGTCTGCTGGTCGGCTTGGCCATCAACGGGGCCGTCGCCGCGCTCCCGGCCCCCGACCTCATCGTGGCGCGCTCAGCGATGCTGCTGTTCGGCCTCACGTTCGTGTGGATCGGCATCACGGGCATCGTGTCGGCCGACATCGGGGTTGGTCCGATCGAGCTGGTGATGCTCGGCATCATGGACCGCGGCATCAGCGTGAGGGTGGCGCGGTGGGGCCTCGAGCTGACGTTGCTCACGGTCGGCGTCGTGCTCGGTGGCGCGCTCGGCGCGGGCACGGCCCTGTTCGCACTCGGGGCCGGCCCGGTGCTGGCGTTCACGCTCCCGCGGGCCACCGCTCGCCTGGGCACCGACCTGCGTCGCCCCACCTGACGAACTTTGGCGCTGGCACGGGCCGTAGGCTCGGCTCAGCGCCAAAGTTCGAGGGGGTCGACGTCAGAAGTACCAGGGGAACGGGGACCAGTCGGGGTCGCGCTTGTCGAGGAACGACGTACGGCCCTCTTGCGCCTCGTCGGTCATGTACGCGAGTCGCGTGGCCTCGCCGGCGAACACCTGCTGGCCCACGAGACCGTCGTCGATGAGGTTGAAGCTGAACTTCAACATGCGTTGCGCGGTGGGGCTCTTGCCGTTGATCTCCTTCGCCCATTGCAGCGCCTCACGCTCGAGGTCGGCGTGCGCGTACACGCCGTTCACCATGCCCATTCGCATCGCGTCGTCGGCCGTGTACTCGCGGCCGAGGAAGAAGATCTCGCGGGCCAACTTCTGCCCCACCTGGCGTGCCAGGTAGGCGCTGCCGAAGCCGCCGTCGAAGCTCGCCACGTCGGCGTCGGTCTGCTTGAAGCGGGCGTGCTCCCTGCTGGCGAGGGTGAGGTCGCTCACCACGTGCAGGCTGTGTCCACCGCCGGCCGCCCAGCCGGGAACGACGCAGATGACCACCTTGGGCATGAAGCGGATGAGGCGCTGCACCTCGAGGATGTGCAGGCGCCCGGCTCGCCCCGCTTGCACGGTGTCCTCGGTGTCGCCTGCCTTCCCGGAGGCGTCGTCGATGGTGTACTTGTAGCCGTCCTTGCCGCGAATGCGCTGGTCGCCACCACTGCAGAAGGCCCAGCCGCCGTCTTTCGGCGAGGGGCCGTTGCCGGTGAGGAGGACGCAGCCGACGTCGGTGCTCATGCGTGCGTGATCGAGCGCGGTGTACAGCTGGTCGACCGTGCGCGGACGGAACGCGTTGCGCACCTCGGGCCGGTTGAACGCGATGCGCACCGTGCCGTGCTCGACGCTGCGGTGGTACGTGATGTCGTCGAAGGCGAAGCCCTGCACCTGGGTCCACGCGGCGGGGTCGAAGATCTCGGAAACCATGCCGCCACTCTATGGATCGTGGACCTGGTGCTACGTTTCGACGCATGCCCTTCGCACCCGTCAACGGCCAGCAGATCTACTTCGACGACACCGGCGGCAGCGGCCCGGTGGTCATCCTGGCCCACGGATTCCTGATGGACCACGAGATGTTCGCACCGCAAGTGACGGCGCTGCGCGACAGCTACCGCGTCATCACGTGGGACGAGCGTGGTTTCGGGCAGACCAACTACGACGGCAACCCGTTCACCTACTGGGACTCCGCTGCCGACTGCCTCGCGCTGCTCACCCACCTCGGCATCGATCGCGCCGTCGTGGGCGGCATGAGCCAGGGAGGTTTCCTGTCGCTGCGCGCCGCGCTCACCGCACCCGAGCGTGTGCGCGGCCTCATCCTGCTCGACACCCAGTCGGGGCCGGAGGACGCCGCTCACATCGAGGCCTACCAGGGCATGATCGACACCTGGCTGAGCGCGGGTCCGGTGCACGAGCTGGCGTCCATCGTCGCCAGCATCATCATCAACGATCCGGTCGAGGACGCGGCGTGGATCGCCAAGTGGCAGGCACGGCCGAAGGAGCTCATGGCCCAGCCGTCGCACACGCTGATGACCCGCGACGACATCAGCGACCGCCTGGGCGAGATCACCTGCCCGGCACTCGTGGTGCACGGCACCGACGACACGGCCATCACGATGGACCTCGCCGAGGCATTGGCGGCCGGCCTGTCGGGCTGCGGCGGCGTGGTGAAGGTGGGCGGCGCACACGCGGCCAGCCTCACCAACCCCGAGCCGGTGAACGCCGCCATCCTCGAGTTCCTGGCCGACCTCGCCGCGTGAGCGCGCTGCAGATCTTCGGTGTCGCCGGTCTCCCCGAGATCCTGGAGGGCACCGACCTCGCCACCGCCATCATCGCGGCCGCCGTCACGTCGGGTTCGCCCTTGGCCGACGGCGACGTGGTGGTGGTCACCTCCAAGATCGTCTCGAAGGCCGAGGGGCGCACGATCGAGCTCGCCGACATCGAGCCGTCGCCGTTCGCCATCGAGTGGTCGACCACGTGGGACAAGGACCCCGCAGTCACCGAGATCGTGCTGCGCGAGGCCAAGCGCATCGTGCGCCAGCTCGGACCCATCCTCATCACCGAGACGCACCATGGCTTCGTGTGCGCGAACAGCGGTGTCGATCAGTCGTCGAGCGGTGCGCATGGCCGGGCCGTGCTCCTGCCGGTCGACCCCGACGCGTCGGCGCGCATCATCCGCGCCGGCTTCGTCGACGCGGGCGTCGACGCTGCGGTCATCGTCAGCGACACGTTCGGTCGTGCGTGGCGTGAAGGGCAGACCGACATCGCCATCGGCATCGCCGGCATGCAGCCCATCCTCAGCTACATCGGACAGGTCGACCCTCATGGGCACGAGTTCAAGGTGCAAGCGCTCTGCACCGCCGACGAGCTGGCAGGCGCGGCCGAACTGGTGAAGGGCAACCTGTCGCGAGTGCCGGTCGCTGTCATTCGTGGGTACGCATGGGAACGCGACGACGAGGCCACCATTGCGCCCGTGCTGCGCGACCAGAGCCGCGATCTGTTCAGATAGCCGCATGAGCCACCAGGTCGAAGTGTCCAAGGTCGTCACCGCGTCGCCCGAGCAGGTGTACGCGCTCGTCAGCGACCTGCCTCGCATGGGCGAGTTCTCGCCCGAGAACACCGGCGGCAAGTGGGTGAAGGGTGCCACTGGTCCTGCGGTCGGCGCGGCGTTCGAGGGCACCAACCGCCTGGGCAAGAAGAAGTGGAAGACCCTGTCGACAGTGGTCACCGCCCAGCCCGGCCAGGAGTTCGCGTTCGACGTGAAGGCGGCCGGGTTCAAGGTGGCCCGGTGGGGCTTCCTGCTCGAGCCTGCCGATGGCGGCACCAGGATGACCCACTACTGGGACGACCACCGCAACGCAGTCATCGCCAAGCTCACCGGTCTCGCGCTCGGCGTGCACGACCGCCCGTCGCACAACACCGCAAACATGGAGCAGACGCTCGACAAGGTGGCTGCTGCGCTCAGTGCGTGAGCGGGTGCATCACGAAGAACTGCCACATGATGGCCGTGGCGTCGATGGTGGTGGTGGTGTGGCCGACGATGTTGCCGATGGTCGCGTCGAACGCGCTGCCGGGCCAGCTGTGGCCGCCGTCGTTCACCGTGTAGAGGCGGGTGGCGCCGGTCTCGCACCCCACCCAGTCGGTCACCACCACGTCAGCGGTGCGGTCGGAGGTGGCCTGCTGGCCGGTGCAGCCGTTGCGCGCTGCCCACGCCGCCACGCGCTCGGGCACCGGCGCCGCGTCCTGCGGATCGGCGATGCCGGTGTCGCCCAAGGTGCCCTTGCCGTCGGGGGTGGGCAGCGCCGCGGCCTGAGGCCCGTAGCCGCCGTTGTACGACAGGTACGGGTCGGCCGTGCCGTGGAAGGCGACCAGCGGCACGGGGCGCGTGGTGGTGCAGCCCGTCGGGTCACGGACTCCGGCCACGGGCGCCACCGCCGCGATGCGACCGCTGAGCGCGCACGCCAGCGTGGAGGTCATCATCGCCCCGATCGACATGCCGGTCACGTACACGCGGTTGGTGTCGATGCACCGCGAGGCGAGCAACTGGTCGAGCAGGCCGGTGAGCGCGGCCACGTCGTGCCCATCGAGCGATGTGTCCCACCACGGCACGGGTCGCGTGATGTCTGGCGTCACGGCGACGAATCCGAAGCGCGAGCTCATGGCCGGAAGGTTCGCCTCGGTCGCCAGTAGCTGCGGTGGCTGCGACCAGCCGTGGAGGGCGAGCACGAGCGGCAGGGGTGTGGCGCCGTCGTAGGCCGGCGGGATGTACTCGGTGAACGTGCCGGGCGACGCAGTGCCGCCGAAGGTGCCGTCGTGTGTGCCAGGCGCGGCGGGCGCTTCGCTGTCGCACCCTGCCGAGGCGGCGGCGGGCACCGCGGTCGCCTGGAGGTACCGACCCACCGCGGCAACGCCCTGCGCGGGGAAGTTGATGTTGAGCCCGGCGATGCCCTGTGCGAGGAAGTCCTCGTACGAGGCCTGCCGCTCGAGCGCACGGTTGTTCGGCCACACCCAGACGGGGTTGCCGTCGGCGTTCGCCCGGGCCATCAGCTCGGGTGTGATGACCTTGACCCCCGAGTACTCCGGCGGCAGCTGCAGGATGCGCATCCCGTCGGGCACCGGCGTGTCCTTCAACACGTAGTCGGTGAGCACGGTGAGGCCCGGCGACTCCTCGATGTCGGGCGCGATCTGGTGGAAGTAGCTGACGATGTCGTCCTGGAACGACGCCACCACGGTGTCCTTCGCCCGGCCGGTGTCGTGCAACATCTTGGCCAACGCATCCGCCGCAGCGCGGGCGGGAGCGCCCATCCCCTTGATCTCGATGTTCAGCGGTATGTCGGGGAAGCGCTGGATGAGCTGTGCAAGCGTGGGCATCGCGAAGTCGTCGGCGGTGTAGCCCTCGGGCGCGGGCTTGGCCCCGGTGCGTATGCCCCGGTAGATGTACTCGAGCACCGATCGGTCGTGGCACGTGCACGCGTCGGTGAACCAGTAGGCGTCGTCGAGCGCCTGCAACTGCGCGGCGGTGAGGTCGCCGACGTTGCCCGCCCCTTCGGTGCTGCCGTCGACGGTCTCGTCGTGCTGCACCATCAGCACGCCGTCCTTCGACAGCAGCACGTTGAGATCGAGCATGTCGACCCCGGCCTTCACGCTCTCGCCGAAGGCGAACATCGTGCTCGCGGGGAAGTTGTCCTCGCCGCCCGTGTGGGCCAGCACGATGGGTCGGCCGAGGTGCAGCAGTTCGTCGATGGTGGCCGCGTACTTCGGCGCCGGCACGGTGCTGGTGGTGGCCGGCAGCGTGGTGGCCGGGCTGGTGGCCGGGCCGGTGGTGCTCGCTGTCGGGCTCGAGCCCGACGTGGTGCTGGCGCCGGCCGTGGCCGCGTGGTCGCTGCCCGAGCAGGCGGCGAGGAGCATGAAGGCTGCGGCGAGGCCGGCAAGTCGTCTCATGCAGGCAGATTGGCACGCCGCAGCCGCGAATATGCGACCGCGAGGTCGGCCGCTGTGGCCGCGTTGTTGCGCACCAGCGCGAGGTTGGCCACGAGGCTGCGACCCTCGGTGCGATCGACCACGCGACGCAGCAGGAACGGCGTGACGTCCTGGCCGGTGACGCCCTGCGCGTCGAGCTCGTGGAGCGCCTCGGTGATGACCGCGCCGATCTCGTCGGCCGGGATCTCGTCGGCCGCAGGAATGGGGTTGGCGATGCTGATGCCGGTGTGCAGGCCGAGCTGGTCCCACGTGGCATGCAGCATGGCGGCCAGCTGGTCGGCGCCGTCGAGGCGGCGGGGTGCGGGCAGACCGCTGGTGCGGCTGTAGAACGACGGGAAGTCGTCGCTGCCGTTCACCACCACCGGTACGCCGAGCGTCTCGAGGCGCTCGAGCGTGAGGGCGATGTCGAGGATGCTCTTCACGCCTGCCGACACCACG
Source organism: Acidimicrobiaceae bacterium (assembly GCA_003154135.1). GTDB lineage: Bacteria > Actinomycetota > Acidimicrobiia > Acidimicrobiales > Ilumatobacteraceae > UBA668. Next base: position 6,755 of record PMCN01000222.1, on the reverse strand, counting down.
GCCACGGGGGTGATGCTCAGCTCGGTGAGATCGGCGGAGACGTCGAAGGTGTGCGCCGCGCCGCGGTGCACGCCGCCGATGCCGCCGGTGGCGAACACGCGGATGCCCACCAGCGCGGCGAGCCGCATGGTGGCCGCCACGGTGGTGGCACCGGTGCTGCCGCTGGCGACGAGCCACGGGAGGTCGCGGGTGGTGGCCTTGAAGACGCCGCCGACCGTGGCCAGGTGGTGCAGCTGCTCGGGCGTGAGGCCCACCTGGCACACGCCGTCGAGGACGGCGATGGTGGCGGGAACGGCGCCGTGGGCACGCACGATGCCCTCCACCTCGGTGGCCATCTCGACGTTCTGCGGGAAGGGCATGCCGTGGCTGATGATGGTGCTCTCGAGCGCCACCACAGGTGCACCGTGGGCGAGCGCGTCGGCCACCTCGGGCAGCACGGACACGGAGGGGATGGGCGACGACGTCATGGCTCCATCATGCCGGGCGAAGCTCACCGCGCACCCCAGCTGAAGGTCTGTTTGAACAGCTTCAGGCACACGAACGCCTCCGCCTCCACGATGTCGGGTCGGCTGCGCAGCGTCGACAACAACTGCAGTAGGTGGGCGTCGTCGTCGGTCGTCACCTCGAACATCAGGTCGTACCTGCCTGCCGTCGCCACGAGGTACTCCACCTCGTCGAGCGCGCCCAGGGCGAGCGCGGTGATCTCCGCATCACCGCTCACGCGCGCACCGATCATCGCCACCCGTCGCACACCGAGCGACATCGGGTCGGTGACCGCGACGATCTGCATCACCCCGGCGTCGGTGAGGCGCTGCACCCTCTGGCGGATGGCGCCCTCGCTGAGCCCCACCTCCGCGGCGACCCTGGTGAACGGCATGCGACCGTCGGCCTGGAGCAGCTCGATGATGGCTCGATCGGTGTCGTCGAGCGGAGTGCTGCGACTGGTCATCGTGCGGCCCTCCGCGTGAACTCGTCGCTGGCCGCGGTGAGTGCGGTGCGCAGCGTCTGCTCGATGAACACGAACTCGTCCTCGCCGGCGATGAGCGGCGGCGACAACGTGATGACCGGTTCGCCGCGGTCGTCGGCGCGGCAGATGAGGCCGGCGTCGTAGAGACGCGGGGAGAGGAAGCCGCGCAGCAGCCACTCGGCCTCGGCGTCGGTGAACAGCCCGCGTGTTGCCTGGTCGGACACCAGCTCGATGGCGAGGAAGTAGCCGTCGCCACGCACGTCACCCACGATGGGGATGTCGCGCAGGCCTTCGATGAGCTGCTTGAAGCGGCCCTCGTTGGCGAGCACGCGGCCGCAGAGGTCGTCGCGCTCGAACAGGTCGAGGTTCGCGTTGGCGACTGCGCACGACACCGGGTGGGCGCCGAAGGTCTGGCCCTGCAGGAAGGCGGTGGTGTGCTCGAGGAACGGCTCGGCGACGCGGTCGCTGATCATCACGCCCCCGAGCGGCGAGTAGCCACTGGTGACGCCCTTGGCGAAGGTGATCATGTCGGGCTGGTAGCCGTAGCGCAGACTGCCGAACATGTGCCCGAAGCGGCCGAAGGCGGAGATGACCTCGTCGCTCACCAGCAGCACGCCGTAGTGGTCGCAGATCTCGCGTACACGGGCCCAGTAGCCCTCCGGTGGTGTGAACGCACCGCCCGTGTTCTGCACCGGCTCCATGAACACCGCGGCCACGGAGTCGGGGCCCTCCATCTCGATGCGCAGTGCCAGGTCGTCGGCGCAGCGCAGGGTGCACGCGTCGAGGTGCATGCAGTCGTGGCAGCGGTAGCGGTAGGGCGTCTGCACCTTCACGGCGCCCGGCATCAGCGGCTCGAACGGAGTCTTGATGGCGGGCACTCCCGTCAGGCTCAGTGCACCCACCGAGGTGCCGTGGTAGGCGAGGTACCGCGAGATCACCTTGGTCCGGCTGTGCTGGCCGCGGAGCTTGAAGTACTGGCGTGACAGCTTGATGGCCGTCTCGACCGCGTCGCCGCCAGTGGGGGTGAAGAACACCCGGTTGAGGTCGCCGGGAGCGAGGTGCGCCAGACGCGTGGCGAGGGTGATGGCCGGTTCGTGGGCGAACGACCAGACGGGGAAGTAGGCGAGCTGGGCGGCCTGACGCGCCGCGGCTTCGGCGAGCTCGGCGCGTCCGTGCCCGGCCTGCACGGTGAACAGCCCCGACAGCCCGTCGAGGTAGCGCTTGCCGTGCTGGTCCCACACGTAGCAGCCTTCGCCGCGCGTGATGACCGGCACCTCCGGCCCGCCCGAGGCGGTGAGCGGTGTGAAGTGCATCCAGAGATGACGCTGGGCGTCATCGGAGAGTTGTGTCACCGAATGCTCCGATTCTCGTACCGATCTGGTACGAGAATCGTAGCATCACACGTCGTTCAGGCCCGCGTCGTTCAGGTCACGCGTCGTTCAGGACCCGCGTCGTTCAGGACCCGATGCCGCAGTACGTGTCGAGGTTGGTCGACGCGGTGTTGTAGGTGTCGCTGTTGGCGATGTCGGCGAACGCAGGGTCGGCGAACGCCTTGGTCGGGTCCCAGCCGTCCTTGGCGAGCAGCTCACCGATCTTGCCGAAGCCTTCGGTGAGCGTGGCGACGTCGCCCTTCAGGTTGGCGGGGGCGAGCTGGGCCATCTTGGCCAGCGCGTCCTTCAGCGTGGTGGTGAACCACTTCTGCACATCGGCCGGCACGGGGTTGGCGGCGTCGAGCGGGGTGTCGGTCTTGTTCAGCTCGTCCTGGAACTTGCAGAAGTCGGTGCCCGCACCAGGCGCCGTGTTGGGCGTGGTGGGATCCGTGGCCGACCCATCGGTCGCCGGGGTGGTGGCGGCGGGGTCACCGGTGGTCGTGTCGCCGGTGGTCATCGCGGTCGTGGCGCCGGTCGTCGCGCCGGTCGTGGCCCCGGTGGTCGCGGCGGGTGCCTTCGTGGTGGGGGCGGCCGTCTTGGCATCGCTGCCGCACGCGGCGAACAGCGTCGCGGCGACGACCACTCCGGCGATGGCTGTGGCGATTCGCTGCATGGTGACTCCTCTGGTCGTTGGGGGGTCCGTGCAGCCTAGTCGTGTAGCCGGGCGGTGTTGCCGTGTCGTGTGGCCGGGCGGTGCAGCCGGTTGGTGTTGCCGTTCGGTGCCGCGAGTGGTCCGCGCGTAGCCTGCGACCCATGCAGCTCGCGCACCACCTGGTCGGCCATCACGACGCACCCCCGCTCGTGCTCATCCACGGCATCACGGAGAACCGCCACTCGTGGCACCCGCTGGTCGAGCCGTTGGCCGAGCGCCACCTCGTCCTGACCGTCGACCTCCGCGGGCACGGCGACAGCGACCACAGCGATCCCTACGACCCGCTGAGCTACGCCGGCGACGTGGTCGAGACCGCACAGGTGCTCGGTCTCGTCGACCCGCTCGTCGTGGGACATTCGCTGGGTGGCGTCGTGGCCAGTGCGTTTGCGGCGATCGCGCCGTGCGTCGGGGTGGTCAACATCGATCAGCCCCTGCGGCTTGCCGCGTTCAAGGCCGGGCTGATGCAGCTCGAGCCGATGCTCACCGGCAGTCGCGACGAGTTCCGCACCGCGATCGGCATGGTGTTCGACAGCATGGTGGGCCCATTGCCCGCGTCGGAGGCGGCGCGCATCTCGGCCCTGCGCGACGCCGACCAGGACGTCGTGCTCGGCACGTGGCACTCGGTGCTGCACCAGTCGGCGGAAGAGCTCGACGCCACCGTGGCTGCACTGGCCGGCGCCATCAAGGTGCCCTACCTGTCGTTGCACGGCATCGACCCGGGCGACGACTACGCGCCATGGCTCACGCACCTCGTGCCGACGGCGACGGTGGAGGTGTGGCCCGACATGGGTCACTACCCGTACCTCGTCGACCCGGCCCGCTTCCTCGCGCGGCTCGCCGAGTTCGAGGCAACGGTCCGCTGATGGTTGCAGCCGACGTGCGCGTCAGCGTCGATGGAGCCGTGGGAACGATCACCCTCCATCGCAGCGCCAAGCGCAACGCGGTCACGTACGACATGTGGGTGGCGCTCGGTGAGGCTGCGCGGCTCCTGGCCCACGACCCGGCCGTGCGAGTGGTGGTGCTGCGCGGTGAGGGCGATCACTTCTGCGCCGGCGCCGACATCACCGAGCTGCTCGCACAGCGTCCGGCGGGCACACCGTCGTTCATGGACGTCAACATGGCCGCCGAGCACGCGCTGGCCACGCTGCCCAAGCCCACCATCGCCGTGGTGCAGGGCGACTGCATCGGCGGCGGCGCGGCGCTGGCCATCGACTGCGACCTGCGCCTCGCGGTCACCGGGGCACGGTTCGGCATCACGCCCGCGAAGCTCGGCATCGTGTATCCGTCGGCGTCGCTCGAGCGGGCGGTGCACCTGCTCGGCCCGGCGGCCAAGCGGCTCCTCTACACCGGCGACCTCATCGACGCCGACGAGGCGTTGCGCATCGGTCTCGTCGACGAGCTGCTCGACGCAGCCACCGTCGAGGCACGACTCGACGCACTGTGTGCCACGTTGGCCGAACGGTCGTTGCTCACCCAGGCCGGCACGAAGGAGATGGTGGCGGCCGTGCTCGCCCACGGCTCGGTGCCGGCCGAGCTGGCTGCGTCGTGGGCCCGCGAGGTGGCAGCCGCCCCGGATCCCGCCGAGGGCGTGGCGGCCTTCGTCGAGCGCCGCCCGGCGCGCTTCACGTGGTCGGGCCGCACCACCGAGTGAGCCCCGCGCGTTGGAGTCGATCCGTCGGGTCGAGTCGATCCGTCGGGTCGACCTTTTCCGGGAAGCGCCGCAGACGGATTCCGTCAGGAATCCTTCCCAGAACCCGATTTGGCGGGATCTCTGCCCAGAAGCCGGGCGTGCGCGGGGCGGGATCTCTGCCCAGAAGCCGGNNAGAAGCCGGGCGTGCGCGGGGCGACGGGGCGGGGGTCAGGGGTCGGGGAGGTCGTAGACCTCGGGGTGGTCGAGGGGGTGGTGCAGCCAGCTGATCATCTGGCGCAGCTGGTGGTAGGCGGCCAGGCGCGCCTCGTCGCTGCCGGCGGCCTCGGCGTCGAGGCACACCTGCTGCAGTCGCCGGGTCATCGTCGGGCCGAGCTCGAGCAGTCCTGACGCGCCCTCGCTCGCCCACCGCGCCAGCACCCAGCGCACGATGGCGCCCTCGGGGATGTCGGTGTGCTGCGACAGGCCGCGCACGGTGCGCAGCGGGTCGACCTTGCCGTACAGCGCCACGTCGGCCTTCAGGTTCGCATCCTTGTCGTCGTCGGGCCATGGCCCCGTCCAGACGGTGAGCTGGACCACGGGTTCGTCGCCGATCATGCCCGGGAGAATACGCGCTCCGCCGTGGGGCAGACTGACGCGTCAGGTTGACGGAAGGTGCGCATGCGACAACGCCGACGCAGGGACGACGACGAGCCCAACGAGCCGATCGAGGTGTGGGTGGAAGGCGCCGATCGCCTCGGAGCGTGGCAGGCGCCGATGCCGGCAGCGGACACGTCAACGGACACGTCAACGGACACGTCAAGGGCAACGGCAACGGCAACGGCGCGGCGATGGGTGCCGGTGGGCCTCTTGGCGCTCGGCGCGTTGCTCGGTTCGGCGGTCACGCTCGTCGTGACCGGCGGCGACAGCGGCACCACCGCCGTCACCGCACCGACGACGAGCCCGGCGACGGCGACGAACCCGACGACGAACGCAACGACGATTGCTGAGGGCACGGCGCCGGTCACCGAACCCGTGTCGGTGGCACCGTCGCTGCCGTTCGACCGACCGAGCCGCGCGGTGGTGTACCTCACGCCGTCGAGCGGCGCGCCGACGAAGTTGCTCGCGTACGAGGTCGACACGGGTGTGATGCACGAGATCGATCTCGGCGTCGACGTCGGGTGGTACGTGCGCGCGGTGGAGGCCGGTCCGCAGGTCGTGGTCGACGGGGGCCAGGTCGTGTCGGTCCACGACGGCGCAGCCGTGGTGGTCGATGACGGCGGCGGTCGCAGTGGCTTCTCCGACGCGCCCGCCGGACGGGTGGCGCCCGGCCCGGCCGGCACGGTGTGGGTACGTCGTTTCGACCCCGACGAAGTGGAGCAGGTCGACGTGGCCACGGGTACCACGCTCGGCGTGCCCTGGGCGCTGCCGCGCGGCTCAGACCTGTTCGGATCGATGGGGGATGGGCGAGCGGTGGTGCGTGCCGGCGACGGCAGTGTCTACGTGGTGGAGCCTGACGGCTCGCGGACGCTCCTCACCGCCGGCGCCGAGTCGCCGGTGGAGGCCGGCAGGTTCGCCGAGGTGCGGTGCAACGAGCTGCAGCAGTGCTCGCTGTTCGCGCACGTGAGCTCGGGCCAGGCGGATGAGCTCGGACCCGCGGTCGACGACAACGGCCAACGGCGCGCGGTGCGGTTCCAGCCCGACGGCACGCTGGTCGCGGTGGTCGACTCGACCGGGGTGACGATCGTCGACACCGCCACCGGGGTGCAGCAGGCGCGGATCGACGGACAGCTCGACGTGAGCGGCTTCGCCACCACTGGGCCGCAGGTGTACTTCCTGCCGAGCAAGGTGGGCATCGTGGTGGCCACCGTCGACGGTCTCACCCTGTACGACCTCTATGGCACGGTGGTGGGCCACATCGGCCAGCAGGGTGGCGGCGCGCCGGGCCCGGCCATCCTGGGCGTGGGCAGCGCGCATGTGTGGCCGACGCCCTGACGTCGAGCGATCGGCGAGCGTTGGTCAGGTGGCGGAGTGCGCGCCCTGCTGTGCGGTGTGCAGCTGCGTCTCGACGAGGAGCAC
>PMCN01000240.1 GCA_003154135.1 Acidimicrobiaceae bacterium | reverse complement strand
GGCAGCACGTGCAGCACCGAGCCGCCCGGCGCGCCACCCGCTGCCGATCGTGCGAACTCGAACATCTCGTCGCGACTGCCCGACGCCCGCGGCGACACCCCCAGCAGCAGCGCTGACGCGGCATCGAACGACACGGGCTGATCGCGCACCGCATGGTCGTACCGCAGCCGCAGTTCGTGGGTGGAGATGCGCAGCGCGCGTCCCGAGTGGAGCAGCCACACCCACGGCGTGGGCGACGACGGTCCGAGCGACGACGCCTGCAGCAACGTGCGATCGGCCTCACGGAGCAGTTCGACCCCGGACAGGTCGTCGAGCTCGCCGGCCTGCACGACCAGCGACGCGCCGGCTGCGCACGCGGCATCGAGCGACATCGGCTGCGCACGCGACCAGGTGCGCAACGTGTCGCCGAGTCGCGTGTCGGTGGCCAGCACGCTGATGAGCCAGATGCGCTCCGCGGGGGAGATGGCCGCCTGCAGCAGCGGGCCCAGCGCGCCGATCTGCCCGTCGAGTGCGGCTCGGTGCAGCACACGTGCGCGCTCGTTGCCGAGGTACGGGTCGACCTCCACCCGCGGCACCACCGGTGTGGGCGGCGCCTCCACCACCGGCACCACGATGGGTTTGTGCCGACGGAACATGAGTCGACGTTACCCGCCGCTCGCCCTAGGACCAGTCGAGGATGACCTTGCCGCACTCGCCACGGCCGACGACGTCGAACGCGTCGGCGAACTGCTCGGCGGGCAGGCGATGGGTGACGATGCCACTGATGTCGAGGCCGCTCTGCAGCATGGCCGCCATCTTGTACCAGGTCTCGAAGATGCGCCGGCCGTAGATGCCTTGGATCTCGAGGCCCTTGAAGATCACATCGTTGATCTCGAGCGTCATCGGTCCGGCAGGGATGCCGAGCACCGCGATGCGGCCGCCGTGGTTCATCGAGTCGAGCATCTGGTTGAACGCCGATTCGGCGCCCGACATCTCGAGCCCGACGTCGAACCCCTCGGTCATCCCGAGCTCGGCCATCACCGGGGCCAGCTGCTCGGTGCGCACGTCGACCACGCGGCTGGCCCCGTGTGCTGCCGCCATGGCCAGTCGGTAGGGATTGATGTCGGTGACCACCACGTGGCGCGCACCGATGTGGCGCGCGATGGCCGCGGCCAGCACCCCGATGGGACCGGCGCCGGTGATGATCACGTCCTCGCCCACCACGTCGAACCGCAACGCCGTGTGCGTGGCGTTGCCCAACGGGTCGAGCACGGCGGCCACGTCGTCTGAGATGTGCGGCGGCACGACGAACACGTTCTGTGCGGGGATGACGATGTACTCGGCGAAGGCGCCGGGCCGTGTGACACCGACACCGGTGTGGTTGTGGCAGAACTCGCGCCTGCCGCCCTTGCAGTTGCGGCAGTGCCCGCACGTGACGTGACCCTCGCCGGCGACGCGCTGACCCACCTCGAGGCCCTGCACGCCGGCACCGAGCTCGGCGATCTCGCCCATGAACTCGTGACCCACCACCATCGGCACGGGGATGGTGGCCTGTGCCCACGCGTCCCAGTGGTGGATGTGCAGGTCGGTACCGCAGATGGAGGTCTTGCGCACCCGGATGAGCACCTCGCCGTCGCCGGCCGTCGGAATGGGGACGTCCTGCAACCACAGACCTGGCTCGCGTCGTGCCTTCACCAGTGCTCTCATCGCACCACTCCCATCGCTCGTCCCACGCGGACGAAGGCATCGACCGCCATGTCGATGTCGGCGTCGGTGTGCGCCGCGGACATCTGGGTGCGGATGCGAGCCTTGCCCTGCGGCACCACAGGGTACGAGAACGCGGTCACGTACAGTCCCTCACCCAACAACCGGGCAGCCATCTCGCCGGCCACCTTCGCGTCGCCGAGCATCACCGGGATGATCGGGTGGCCCGCGCCGGCGAGCGTGAACCCCGCTGTGCTCATGCCCGCGCGGAAGCGCTCGGCATTGCGATCGAGCCGGCGGCGCAGCTCGTCGCCCGCCTCCAGCAGGTCGAGCACGCGCAGCGTGGTGGAGGCGATCATCGGCGCGAGGCTGTTGCTGAAGAGGTACGGGCGAGAGCGCTGGCGCAACCAGTCGATCACCTCGCGGGGACCGCTGGTGTACCCACCGCTGGCGCCGCCGAGAGCCTTGCCGAGCGTGCCGGTGATGATGTCGACGCGGTGCATCACACCGTGCAGTTCGTGGGTGCCGCGGCCGTGCTCGCCCATGAAGCCGACGGCGTGCGAATCGTCGACCATCACCATCGCGTCGTACTGCTCGGCCAGGTCGCAGATGCGGGGCAGGTCGGCCAGCACGCCGTCCATCGAGAACACGCCGTCGGTGGCGACCAACCGGTGACGAGCGCCGGCGGCATCCTTCAGGCACTGCTCGAGCTCGGCCATGTCGTTGTTCGAGTAGCGCATGCGCTGCGCCCGGCTGAGCCGGATGCCGTCGATGATCGACGCGTGGTTGAGCGAGTCGCTGATCACCACGTCGGCCTCGTCGAGGATGGTCTCGAAGAGACCTCCGTTGGCATCGAAGCAGGAGCCGTAGAGGATGGTGTCGTCGGTGCCGAGGAACGCCGACATCCGCGACTCGAGCTCTTTGTGCACGCTCTGCGTGCCACAGATGAAGCGCACCGATGCCATGCCGAAGCCGTGATCGTGCACTCCCTGCGCTGCGGCCTCCACCAACGCCGGATGGTCGGCGAGGCCGAGGTAGTTGTTCGCGCAGAGGTTCAGCACCCGACTGCCGTCGGCGAGCTCGATGTGGGCGGTCTGCGGTGAGGCGATGACACGCTCGTGCTTGAACAGACCGTCGTCCTCCAGCGCGGCGGTGCGCCGCTGCAGGTCGGCCAGTAGTGCGGTACGCATGCACTGAGAGTACGCGCCCGGCCACGACCCGAGGGCGCGTCGGACGGCTGGCTATCGTCCGGCCATGAACGCATTGGACCTGCACGCCGAACCTGAAGCCGTGGGCATGTCGAGCGAGCGCCTCGCCCGCATCGACCGACACTTCCAGCGCTACATCGACGACGGTCGCCTGCCCGGTTGGCAGGTCGTGGTGGCCCGCCACGGCCTCGTGGTGCATCACAGCACCGCGGGCATGCGCGACATGGGGGCCGGGCTGCCGGTGGAGGCCGACACCATCTGGCGCATCTACTCGATGACCAAGCCCATCACCGCAGTGCTCGCGCTGCAGCTCTGGGAGGAGGGCGCCTTCGAGCTCAACGACGCCGTGCACGAGTACATCCCGTCGTTCCGCGACACCAAGGTGTGGCGCTCGGGAAGCGTCACGTCACCGGTGCTCGACCCCATCGTGCAGACGCTGCGCCTGTGGCAGCTCTTCGCGCACACGAGCGGCCTCACCTACGGGTTCATGTACGCCCATCCGGTCGACGAGCTGTACCGCCGCGCCGGCTTCGAGTGGGGGAGCCCGCCCGGCAAAGACCTTGCCGGCGTGTGCGACGCGCTCGCCGGTCTCCCGCTGCTGTTCCAGCCCGGGACAGAGTGGAACTACTCGATGGGACTCGACGTGTTGGGCCGCGTGCTGGAGGTGGTGAGCGGCCAGCCGCTCGACGAGCTGATGCGCACCCGCCTGCTCGATCCGTTGGGCATGCACGAGACCACGTGGCACGTGCCCGAGGCCAACCACGCACGGGTCGCGAAGCTGTACGGCGCCCACCCGGCCACCAAGCAGGCCGTTGCGCTCGACCCGATGGGCGATGCCGCGTTGCGTCCCCCCGCGTTCTTGGGGGGCGGCGGCGGCCTGCAGAGCACGGCGCACGACTACCAACGCTTCGTGCAGATGCTGGCCAACGGTGGCGAGCTCGACGGGGTGCGCATCCTGTCGCCGCGCACCGTCGAGTACATGGCGAGCAACCACCTGCCCGACAACACCGACCTCACCGGCTTCGGCCGTCCGCTGTTCTCGGAGACCACGTTCGACGGCGTGGGGTTCGGGCTGGGCGTGAGCGTGACCATCGACCCCGTGAAGGGCCGCGTACCGGGGAACGTCGGCGAGTACGCGTGGGGCGGCGCAGCGAGCACGGCGTTCTGGATCGACCCCGTCGACGACCTGACGGTGACCTTCTTCACGCAGTTGCTGCCGAGCAGCGTGCACCCGATCCGCAGCCAGCTCAAGCAGCTGGTGTACCAGGCCCTGCTCGACTAGCTGCGACCGGCCCCCACCTGCTGGCGTGCTGCGGCACGGTTGGCCGCTTGTTGCCGGCTGGTGCCCACCACGACACGGGTGATCGCGGCCGCCATCGCCAGCGCCGTGAGGCCGATGGCCACCACCTGGTAGACGCGATTCGAGGCATCGGTGCCGGCCAGCGCGCCGTGGAGGCTGGCGAGCCAGACCGCGAGGTAGCTGAAGTAGTGGATGAACTTCCACGTGCGGCGCGGCATGCGCTGCATGAGCAGCGACGTGCCCTGCACCAGGGCGAGCAGGTACATCGCCACGACACCGATGGCCACCGGCCACCGTCGCCACGACGAACCGCCGGGCAGGAACACCTCCTTCCAGCCGAAGTGCACGAAGTTGTCGGCCACCAGGGCCAGCACGTGGATCACGATGCCCACACATGCCAGACCGCTCACCCAGCGGTGGATGGCGAGCAGCCATGCCGGCCGATCGATGGGTCGAAGCGCCCGGGTGGTGAACAGCACGCCCCACACCACGCTGGCCACGAGCAGCATGCCGGCCACCATGCCCGTGGCACGGGCCACCCACCACATCAACTGGGGCTGCACGGCACGACTCTAGGGACTGGACGTGCGCGTGGTGGAGGCCGCGCGCTTCTTCTTCTTCGCGGTGGTGACGACGGGCGCCTTGGCGACCGACACCGGCGGCAGCGTGACTGCGACGACGGGCAGGGTGGGGGCCGGCAGCCCCGACGGCAGCAGAACCGTGGTGCCGGGCGCTCGCATTGTCGTGTTCGTTGTCGCGGTCGTCGTGGTCGTGCTCATCGCGGCGGCACGCGCAGCGGCATCGGCGGCAGCGGCCGCTGCGGCCGCGTCGGCCTCGGCCTGTGCATCGTCCTGGGCCTGCACCTGCGCCTTTGCCTGCGCCTGCGCGCGGGCCGAGTCGCCCAGGTAGCTCACGATGCCCAGGACCAGCGAGGTGCTGATGCCGACGGTGAGGATCTTCGCCGCTTGCGCGGGCTTGGAGCGCGACGCGGCCCGCGAGGCGCGGAGCGCGGCGACGCGATCTGCAGAGCGTTGGACGTCGCTCGCCGACTCGGGTCGGCGTTCAGTCATCGCTGCCGCCGCCGGGCCCAGGCCCGCCCGGGTGCGAGTGGTGCCCGTCGTGGGTGTCGTCGGAACCGCCGTCGTCGTGGTGCGGGGCGCCAGTGGTGACCGGGCCGCCGTTGTCGCCGGAGGTGGTCGCCGTCTCGGGCGAACTGGCCCGCACCGACGTGCTGACCACTCCGAACAGCAGGTTGGCGTGGAACTCGACGGTCGAGCCGGCCGACTCGAACACGGCCTCGATGTTGAGCGGGTCGTCGTTGACGGCGCGCGTGACCATCCAGCCCGGATTGACGGTGGTGGTGACGACGCTGAGCTGGTTGCCGACGGTGTCGAGCGTGATGGTGCCGGCATCGCCGATCTGGTAGATCGCCTGGGTGATCACGGGGGCACCGGCCACGGTGGTGGCCGTGCTCACCGGGCTGGCGGGCACCGACGTGGTGGCGCCGGTGCTGGACGGCTCGGTGACCGAGGTGACGGCATCGGTGGACGGGTCGGTGTCCGACGGCGAGAGCACCGCGTCGGCGCTGCGCGACGACGAGTTGTGCAGCACCTGGGTGTTGACGAGGGCCGCGGCCGAGCCCGCCACCAGCACGCCGGTGAGCGACAAGGCTGTTGCGATTCGACCCTTCATGTGACCCTCCTGGCCGATCACGCTAAGCGTTCATCGACCAACGTGGCGCCGCACCACATCCAAGAATCGTCCAAATTCGTCGCGCAACGTCGAGAGAACGACCTGATGGCGTCGCTGAAGGTCAGAATGGAGCGGTGAGGATCCTGCTGGTCGAAGACGACCGTTCCATTGCCCGGTCGCTGGTCGAGGGACTCGAAGGGGCGGGGTTCGAGGTCACGCACGTCTCCACCGGCGCCGGCGCCCTCGCCGCCGACGACCACGAGATGATCCTGCTCGACCTGGGCCTGCCCGACATGGACGGCCGCGACGTGTGCCGCGAGCTGCGCGGGCGCACCAAGGCACCGATCATCATGCTCACGGCCCGGGCCGAGGAGTTCGACCGTGTGCTCGGCCTCGAACTGGGAGCCGACGACTACGTCACCAAGCCGTTCAGCTTCCGCGAGCTGGTGGCACGCATCCGCGCCGTCGCCCGACGCACCGTCGAGCCGGGCCAGGCCGACGACCCGACGGCACCGCAGACCATCGGCCAGCTCCGGCTCGACCGGAGGACGCGTCGTGTGTTCCTCGAGCAGACCGAAGTGCAGCTGACGGCGAAGGAGTTCGACCTGCTCGCGTTCCTTGCCAGCGACATCGGCGCCGTGCACACGCGCACCGAGATCCTCGAGAACGTGTGGGACGCACACTGGTACGGCCCCACCAAGACAGTCGACGCGCACGTGGCATCGCTGCGCAAGAAGCTCGGCGCACACGAGTGGATCCAGGCCGTGCGCGGCGTCGGGTTCCGGCTGGAGCCACCCGAATGAAGTGGCGGCTGCTGGCCGCCTTCGCCGGGCTCATCGCCGTCGTGCTGCTGGCCCAGGACATCCCACTCGCTTCCTACCTGCGCCGCATCGAGTCGGAGCGGCTGGTCTCCACCCTCGAGCGCGACGCGTTCATCCTCGCCGGCACTTCCGAGAACCTGCTCTCGGGTGAGCAGGCGAGTGGCAATGCTGCCGACCTGCAGGCCACCGTGAACCTCTACGCGGCGAAGGGCGGTGCCCGCGTCGTGGTCACCGATGCGCAAGCGAAGCTCGTCGTGTCGAGCGACCCGAAGGACAAGGCGGGCGACGACTTCTCGAACCGTCCCGAGATCACCACCGCGCTCACCGGCCAGCCGACCAACGGCCAGCGCAACTCGCAGACCGCGGGTGGCGACCTCGTGTACGTCGCCGTGCCGGTGCTGTCGGGCGCGAGCGTGGTGGGCACGGTGCGCATCACCTACCCCGCGAAGGTGATCGACCAGCGCGCCAATGAGAAGACCCGCGGTCTGCTGTTCGTGGGCATCATCTCGCTGCTCGGCGCGGCGCTGGCGGCGATGTTCATGGCCAACTCCATCACCTCGCCCCTACGGCGCCTGCAGCGCAGCACCGAGCAACTGGCCGTCGGCGACTTCGCGCAGCGCGCCGCCACCAACGAGGGCGCGCCCGAGATCCGCAGCCTCGCTCGCTCCTACAACTCGATGACCGAACAGATCAGCGGCCTGCTCGAACAGCAACGCGAGTTCGCCGGCGATGCGTCGCACCAGTTGCGCACGCCGCTCACCGCGCTGCGACTGCAGCTCGAACGTGCAGCCGAGATGGTGCACCGCGATCCCGACGCAGCGCTCGGGCGCATCGAGGCCGCCAGCGAGGAGACCGAACGATTGCAGCGGCTCGTCGAGGGCTTGTTGATGATCGCCCGTTCCGAGGGCTCCACCCCGGCCACGCAGCGCATCGACGTGTCGACACTGGTGCGCGAACGGGCCGAGATGTGGGCGCCGTTCGCTGCCGAACGCGGCGTGCGTCTGCTCACCAGCACCCCCGACGGCCTCGCGGTGATGGCCGTGCCCAACGCACTCGAGCAGATCGTCGACAACTACGTCGACAACGCGCTCGGCGCGGCCACCGAAGGCGACACCGTCACCATCACGGCCACCCGTCAGCACGACAAGGTGGGCGTGCACGTGATCGACGAAGGCCCGGGCATGCAGCCCGACCACCTCGCCCGCGCGTTCGACCGCTTCTGGCGCGCGCCCGACGCGCCCCACGGCGGTTCGGGCATCGGGCTCGCCGTGGTGCAACAGCTCGCAACGTTGAGTGGTGGGCATGCACAGCTGAGCAATCGCCCCGACCGCAGCGGTCTCGACGCCAGCGTGGTGCTGCCGTCGGTCGACTGAGCCCCTCTGCTACACGACACGGCCGCTACACGACACGGCGCCGGACGGTCAGAACACGAGCTCGACGTCGACGCTGCCCGCGCGTTGGTGAGCCACGGCCACCGTCACCCTGGTGCCCTTCGCCGCCCGCACCACCCACGTGGCCAGCACCCGATCGGGTGTGCCGTCGTTGCGGTCGCTGAACTGCAGGTCGAGCCGTCCGCCCAACTGTCCGAGCTCCAGGCGCGCCGGCCCGCCGAGCACGGTGGCACCCTTCAGCTCGGCGGTGAGGGGCAGCACCAGGTGGTCCTTGCTCGCCTTGCGCGTGACGGTGGTGGGCAGGAACCCGGTGTTGGCGATGCCGACCTCCACGCGCCAGGTGTCGCCCCCGAGTGACACCGCCGCAGTGTGCAGCACCTCGATGCGCGGCGAGCACATCGCCTGGTGCACGGCGAACTCGGCGTGCGGGCGCACCTCGTCGAGCAGCCGCGCGCCGGGCGCGTTGGCCCAGAAGAACACCTCGTCCCAGCCGCCGATCTCCACGTCGCCCAGCTGCGGGTGCGGGAAGGACACCCAGTCGGCGTAGACCTCAGGGTGGTGCTGCATCGCCCACCGGTACACGGCGAGCTCCTCCTCGGCGGTGGGGCCGGTGTACCAGATGAACGTGCTCGGCTTCTTGCCGGTGGCCTGCTGGATGACGTCCCAGAACTCGGTGGTCCACGAGTACACGCCGAGGTGCTCGTACGCCCAGTCGTCGGCCGCGCCGCTCATCGTGTTGCTCTTGTCGAACGTGAAGTCCTCGAACACCGAGTGCACCGTGTAGCCCGTGAGTGCGGTGCCGCGCTCGCCCAGTTGCTTCCACACCATCACGTCGACCGGAGGCAGCGTCGAGTCGGCGGCAGTGCTGCTGGGACGCAGCAGCACACCACCGGACGTGTGGTAGGCGTTGTAACCGCACACGTTGGGCCGGGCCACCACGGCGCGCACGAGCGCATCGATCTCGGGCTCGCTGAGCGGATGATCGCCGCTGCCGGTGACCCCGGTTCCCCAGAACGCGGGGAAGTTGCGGTTCATGTCGAGGCCCTCCGGCGCCCTCGGCAGCGGCACCGTGAACCCGTCGTGGTCGACCAGCTCGCCCTCGAAGAGCATGCGGTAGCGGCGCACGCCCGCGGCGGGTCCTTCGGGGGGCACGCGCACCATCAGCCGCGGCTCGTCGACCGATTCCATCCACGCGCCGTTGGGGTCGGCGATGCGCATGCTGCGGATGCACCCGTCACCATCGAGGTCGCTCTCGTGCAGGCCGGGTGCGAGGTGTGCGTCGCGCCACGGCCAGGGTCGCACGCTGCTGCGCCGGAACCGAGGTGCATCACCGAGCGCCCACTCCACGCCGTCGGGGTTGAGGCGGGGCACCACGTAGAACGTGCGAGTGCGCAGCGCCTCGGTGACGGCCGCGTCGGTGCCGAAGCCCTGCAGCAAGTGGTGCACGAGGTGCAGCGCCGCCACGCCGCCGGTGACCTCGATGGCGTGGATGTTGGCATCCACCCAGTGCGCGGGCTTGGTGTGATGCGGTCCGGTGCTCGTGTCGGTGAGCGTGACCAGCCACAGGTCGCGCCCCTCGTACGAGTGGCCGTACGACTCCACCGTCATCAACGACGGGTGCGCGGTGGCCTGCTCGTGCAGCCAAGCGGTGAGCTCGTCGTAGCGGAGGAAGCGATCGAAGGCGTAGTTCACGGCCGCGACGCTAGCTGCGACGGCGGCGGGGTTTAGCCTGACGACGTGACAGGGACGCTCGTGATCCTCCGCCACGGCGAGAGCACGTGGAACCAACTCAACCTCTTCACCGGCTGGCACGACGTGCCGCTGAGCGAGAAGGGCACCACCGAGGCCGCCGCCGCAGGTCGCACCCTGGCCGAAGCAGGCGTGCGTTTCGACGTCGCACACACGTCGGTGCTCACACGCGCCGTCGTGACGTGCCATCTCGCCCTCGAGGAGCTTGGACAGGTGTGGCTGCCGGTGCAGCGCCACTGGCGGCTCAACGAGCGGCACTACGGCGCGCTGCAGGGTCTCGACAAGAAGGAGACCACCGAACGCTTCGGTGCCGAGCAGACCAAGCTGTGGCGGCGCAGCTACGACGTACCGCCGCCTCAGGTCGACACGGCGAGCCCCGAGCACCCGGTGAACGATGCTCGTTACCGGCTGCTGCCGCCCGACGTGCTGCCGTCCAGCGAGTGCCTGGCCGACGTCGTGCTGCGCGTGCTGCCCTACTGGTACGACGTCGTCGCACCGCAACTGCTGGCCGGCCAGGACGTGCTCGTCACCGCGCACGGCAACTCACTGCGGGCGCTGGTGATGCACCTCGAGGGTGTGTCGCGCGACGACATCGCCGAGCTCAACATCCCCACGGGCGCACCGCGCCGCTACACGTTCGATGCGCACCTCGGCGTCACCACGGCCGAGTACCTCGGTGATGCCGAGGCCGTGGCGGCAGCAGCAGCCGCGGTCGCCGCGCAGGCGGGCACGGCCTGAGCGCCTCGTCGCGCACGCCCAGGTCACCCACGAGTTCACGAGCAAGCTACAGTTCCGCGCATGGCGAGCAAGAAGGCACACCTCGAGCACCTGCGCAACGTGAACCTGTTCCAGGGCTGCTCCACGAAGGAACTCGAGAAGATCGCGAAAGCCAGCGACGAGATCAACATGTCGGCCGGCTCGCTCATCGTCGACCAGGGTCAGACCGGGCGTGAGGCGTTCGTCGTGCTCGAGGGCACCGTCGGCGTGAAGCGCAACGGCAAGAAGGTCGGCAGCTACGGGCCGGGCACCGTCGTCGGCGAGCTGTCGCTGCTCGATCACGGGCCGCGCACCGCCACCGTCGTGTGCGAGACCGACTGCGTGCTGCTGCTGCTCGACCAGCGCCACTTCATGGGCGTGCTCGACGACGTGCCGGCCCTGGCACACAAGCTGCTCGCCACGCTGGCCGGTCGCATCCGCGACATGGATCGCCAGTACTTCGGCTGAGCTCCTGGCCCGACCGGAGGCGGCACTCGCGACGGTCGCGAACTAGGGTTCAACTCGCACTATGAGCACGCACACGTCTCCTGCGCCCGAGTCCGGCCCGAAGAAGCCCTGGTACCGCACGCCGCACCAGTTGGTCATCGCGGTCGGTGTCTTCATGGGCCTGTTCACCCTGGCCTCGGGCATCATCCCGCAGCTCACCAAGTGGCACGGCACCAAGGAGCCGGCACGCGAGGTGTTCGGTGGCATCCCCGGCCCCCTGCAGGTGGCCTTCTACACGGTCATCCCCGTGCTGCTCGTCTGGGGTGCGTTCGCCTTCTCTGCACGCGTGCGCAACTGGGAGCGCGGCGCACCCGACCGGCGCCGCACCACCAAGAAGAACGTCACGCGACGCCTCGCCGACTTCCGCGCCGGCGCGTACATGCGCACCCTGCTGCGCGATTCCGCGGCCGGCCTCATGCACTCGATGATCTACTTCGGCTTCNNCGCACCTACATGGCCTACAGCTTCTTCGGCGACCTGGCCGGCCTCGTGTTCGTGGTGGGCATCGTGTGGGCCATCGTGCGCCGGTACGTGCAGCGCCCGTACCGCATCCGCATCAAGAGCAAGCCCGAGCACGCGGTCATCCTCGGCATCTTCGCCCTCATCGGGCTCACCGGTTTCTTCGCCGAGGCGTTCCGCATCGCCGGCATCGGCCACCCGGGCTACGAGAAGTGGAGCTTCATCGGCTACCCGCTGAGCACGCTGTTCGACGGCCTCGGCGCACACACGCTCGACACGTGGCACCAGATCATGTGGGTCACGCACGTCCTGGCGTTCGCTGCGTTCCTCGTCGTGCTGCCCATCACGATGCTGCGCCACATCTTCACCAGCCCNNATGTGCGGTCGCTGCACCAGCGTGTGCCCGGCGCATGCCACGGGCAAACCGCTCGACCCGCGCGAGATCGTGCTGAAGACCGGTGAGGTCATGGCCGCCAGTGCACCGCACGGTCACGTCACACCGCCGATCGGCGTCGACAAGGAGATCACCATCTCCGCCAA
>PMCN01000061.1 GCA_003154135.1 Acidimicrobiaceae bacterium | reverse complement strand
GCCCCGGTGATGTAGGCGGCGTCGGCAGAGGCCAGGAAGGCCACCGCACCGGCGATCTCGTCGGGGGTGGCCATGCGGCCGAGGGGGACGGCGGCGGTGAGCTCTGCCAGGCGCTTCTCGCTCAGCGCGGCAGTCATGTCGGTGGCGACCGGCCCAGGCGCGACGACGTTGCACGTGATGCCGCGCGAACCGAGCTCGCGAGCCACCGAACGGGCGAAGCCGACGAGGCCCGCCTTCGACGCGGCGTAGTTCGCCTGGCCGGCCGAGCCGAGCAGACCGACCACCGACGAGATGAGCACGATACGGCCCTTGCGGGCGCGCAGCATGCCCTGCGAGGCCCGCTTGGTGACGCGGAAGGCGGCGGTGAGGTTGGCGTCGATGACCGACGTGAAGTCGTTCTCGCTCATGCGCAGTAGGAGACCGTCGTTGGTGATGCCGGCGTTCGACACGAGCACCTCGACCGGGCCGAACTGCGCCTCGACGGCGCTGAACGCAGCGTCGACCGACTCGCCCGACGTGACGTCGCACTGCACGCCGAAGAACCCGTCGGGCGGTGGCGACGAGTGGTACGTGACCGCCACGTTGTCGCCGAGCGCAGCGAACCGCTGCGCGCAGGCGAGACCGATGCCGCGCGAACCCCCTGTGACCAGGACGACTCGGCTCACATCATCACCGGTGCGTCGGTGCTGCCGCCCCAGCGCAGGACGGCGCTGGCCGCGGTCATGCCCGCACCGAAGCCGACGAGCAGCACGAGATCGCCCTGCTGCACCCGGCTGTTGTCGAGTGCGTCGGCCAGCGCGAGCGGGATGGACGCCGACGAGGTGTTGCCGGTGTGCTGCAGCACCGTGGCGGCCCGCTCGATGGGGATGCCCAGCCGGTCGCACGCCGCCTGGATGATGCGCAGGTTGGCCTGGTGGGGCACGACGAGCTTGATCTCGTCGGCGGTGCAACCGGCGTGACCCATCGACTTCGTGGCCGAGTCGACCATGATGCGCACCGCGCGTCGGAAGACCTCCTTGCCATCCATGTGGATGAACCCGCCGATGTCGCTGTACAGGAAGCGCTCGGCCGACCCGTCGGCGTCGAGGTCCCAGCCGAGCAGCTGACCTTCGCCCTCGACGGCCTCGAGCACCACCGCGCCGCTGCCGTCGGCGAACAGGATGGCGGTGTTGCGGTCGTCCCAGTCGGTGATGCGCGCCAGCGTGTCGGTACCGATGACCAGGATCTTCTTCGCGCCCATGGCGATGAGGCCGTGCGCCTGCACGAGGCCGTAGACGAAGCCGCTGCACGCCGCGTTGAGGTCGAACGCGCCGCAGCGCAACCCCAACTCCTTCTGCACGGTGGCCGAACTGGCAGGCACGGTGCGATCGGGTGTGGTGGTGGCGAGCACGAGTGCGTCGATGGTGGCCGGGTCGACGCCCGACATGTCGAGCGCCTTGCGACCGCTCTCGACCGACAGGCCGACCGTGGTGCCGCCGACGTGTCGCTCACGGATGCCCGTGCGCTCGACGATCCAGTGGTCGCTGGTGTCGAGCGTCTGCTCGAGGTCGTGGTTGGTGAGCACCTTCGGCGGGAGCGCGGTGCCCCAACCGGTGATGACGGCCCCGCGCACGTTGGGAGGGATGGTGGGCATGTCTCAGACCGTCCTCAACCAGGCGATGGGCTGACGTGGCGTGACTCGCTCGCCGCCCACCGCGATGTAGCTCTGCAACACTCCGGCGAACGCAGAGCGCACTTCGGCGTCACCGACATGACCGAGCACCGACCCCACCTGGATGAGGCAGCCGTCGGTGAGATGATCGACCGGCGTGAACACCCCCGCGGCGGGGCTGACCACGAGGCGCTCGCTGGCGAAGAGGTGTTCGCCCTCGTGCTGGATGCCACCGGCGGGCGACGCGGCGTTGACCCACTCGAGCAGCTTGTCGAGCTCCTCGGGCGTGGACACCGAGATGGTGCGAGATCCCTCGACGGTGCGCTTGGCCATGCCGGTGAGCACCGCGCCCGGCCCGAGCTCGGCGAAGTCGGTGATGCCCAGCTCGGAGAGCGTGAGCAGGCAGTGCTTCCAGCGCACGGGGCTGCTGAGCTGTGCCGACAGCAGGCTGCTCCACTCGGTGCCGTTGTTGTGCGCCAGCGAGTCGACGTTGGACACGACGGGCACCTCGGTGTCGCGCGGGTTCGCCTCGGCGATGGCCTTGCGCAGCCGGTCGCGCGCCGGGGCCATGAACGGAGTGTGGAACGCGCCGCTCACCTGCAGCGGCATCACCTTCTTGGCGCCGAGCTCCTTCGCCACCACGCCCGCCGCGGCCACCCCCTCGGGCGACCCGGCGATGACCACCTGACCGGGAGCGTTGAAGTTGGCGACCCACACGTCGCTGTCGGCGCGCCGGCAGGCCACTTCCACCTGGTCGTCGTCGAGCCCCAGCACAGCGGCCATCGTGCCCGGGTTGTCGCTGCCGGCCTGGTGCATTGCGTCGGCACGCTCGCACACGAGTCGCACGCCCTCGTCGAAGCCCAGCGCACCGGTGGCGGTGAGCGCCGTGTACTCGCCCAGGCTGTGGCCGGCGCAGAAGCTCGGCTCGACGCCCAGTCGCTCGACCGCGTCGAGCACCATCAAGCTGGAGACGAACGTGGTGAGCTGTGCATTGCGCGTGTCGCGGAGCTCCTCGGCATCGGCATCGAGCAGGAGGCGTGCCACGTCGCGCTCGGCGACTTCCGACGCCTCTGCGACGAGCTCCCAACTGTCGTGATCGGCCCAGGGACGGCCCATGCCCGGCCGTTGTGAGCCCTGGCCGGGAAACGTGAACGCAAGCATGATTCGGAGAGCGTAGACGGTTACCGGCGGGTACCCCAGCTACCCGCCGGTAATGACGCGGGCTCACGCAGCCCTCCGGACGGGAGGCCCGATGGCCCGCACCTCACCGTCGGGCAGGCGAATGGTGAGTGAACGATCGGAGGCGATGGAGAGCACCCACCCGCCCTCGTGGACGAGGTGATGGTGCCGCGAGCACAACGGCAGAAGGTTCTCGAGATCGGTGCGACCCCCGCGGCGCCACCAGTGCACGTGATGAATGGTGGTGTGGTCGAAGCGCACGGAGCAGCCCGGCATCGCGCAGCCGCGATACAGGGCGCGCAGGGCCCGCCGTTGGGCTCGGTTGGCCAGCCGCGTGCTGCGACCGAGCTGCAGCTGGCCGGGTGCATGCAGCACCACGCCGTTGCGCACGACGATGGCGTGCACGTCGGCACGCGCCCACAGATCGCGCAGCACCCGGTGAGGCACCTCCACGGGCAGACCCCAGTCGACGTCGGGGCCGGTTCGGCACTCGCCCGGCGCAACGCCCCGATTCGGGCCGCCGTCGGCTCTGGTGTCGACGACCACGATGATCTCCGGGCGTCCCAGCCGCACCCCCTTGCCGTCGAGCAGGGCCAGAAACGCATGTGCCCGCAGGAACCCTTGGCGCTCGAGCGGATCGGTCGGGCACAGATCGGGCGTCCGATCGTGGAACAACGCCTCCATGGCGGCCTCGATGCGCTGGTGGACGGTGAGCGCCGACAACGGGTCGAGCGCCAGGGTGTAGATGTGCATGCCGGTGTCGCGGTCGGTGCGGCTGCGCAGGCGGACGGAACGTTGTTGCTGGCGGAGCTGGTGTTCGCCGGGGACTCGGCCGAGGCGGCGCTCCTCGCGGCGCAGGTACCGCCCGAACTCGACCGATGTGGTGGTGGACGCGGCCGTGAGCAGCCGCTGTGGATCGGCGAGCAACGATTCGCGTTGGCCCGGCTCGAGTCGTCGGAGGGTGACGTGCAGCTGATCGACGTGAGCGGCGCCCAGCTGCCCCGACGCCCACGCCTCCTCGATGAACGGTGCGGCATCGAGCACGTCGGCCCGGCGCAGCAACGCGTCGGCCTCGTGGCTCGTGCGCAGCGTGGTGTCGGCGAGGACGTCGAGGCGGCCGATTGATCGCAGCACGCCCGCGCAGCGGGCTCGTTGCACGTCGCACCACGACGTCAAGCGGTCGAGCGCCTCTAGCTGTGTGGAGACCTGCGTCGCCGTAGGGGCGGGGTTGGGGGCGTCGTGGGCGAACCCGCTGCCGGCCCACGCGACATGGACCAGCTCGACGAGATGGTCGGGTTGCAGCGTTGCGTGCACAGCACACCTTCCCCACACGAGCCCGCAGGCTCGGACGAACGGACAGAACAGACAGCGGGGAAGCCGTGGCCAGAACACTAGTACGTCGAACGTACGATCGCAACACCGATCCGAACAATTCTTCGAAGGCGCTCGATCCGTGGTGGCAGCGATGCCGATACGCTCGTGCGGGTCACTTGCCCGAGTGGCGGAACGGCAGACGCGACGGACTCAAAATCCGTTGTCCGAAAGGGCGTGTGGGTTCGAGTCCCACCNNGGCACCGATCGAGTCGAACGACGGCAAGTGCACACTCGACGTGTGGGGTACGGTCGTCGGGATGACACCGGAGGAGATCGCCGATCTCGTGCACCTCCGCCACGCACGCGACCTCATGGACCGCGAGTACTCGCAACCCCTCGACGTCCCGGCGTTGGCGCGTACGGCGTTGATGTCACCAGCGCACTTCTCGCGCAAGTTCCGTGCGACCTACGGCGAGACTCCGTACAGCTACCTCATGACGCGGCGCATCGAGCGAGCCAAGGCGCTGTTGCGCCAGGGCAGGTCGGTCACCGACACGTGCATCGCCGTCGGCTGCACTTCGCTCGGGTCGTTCAGCTCCCGGTTCACGGAGATCGTCGGTGAAGAGCCCGTCGCAGTACCGCGCCCGCGACCACCGCGATCTCGAGGTCGTTCCCGCGTGCGTGGGCATGGTCGCGATGCGACCCCGCCGCAGAGCGGTCTCGACGGTCACGGCCTGACGCGGTCGGCCTGCTCACCGAGCAGGATCGGAGAAGCAATCGCGGGGAGGGCACTCCTACTCTTGCCGCATGCCAGTCACCCTCTCCGCAACGTTCATCCCCGTCAACGACCCCGATGCCGCGCTCGGGTTCTACCGCGACGCACTCGGTCTCGAAGTGCGCGCCGATGTCGCGTCCGGCGGCTTCCGCTGGGTCACGGTCGGCGCCTCGGGTCAGACCGTCGACATCGTCCTGTTCCAGCCGCACGGCGGGCGCTCGCAAGCAGAGGGCGACGCCCTGCTGACGCTCGTGACGCAGGGATCGCTGCAGGCGGCGATCTTCCGCTGCGACGATCTCGACGCGACCTTCGAGAAGGTTCGGGCGTCGGGCGCCGAAGTGCTCCAGGAGCCGGTGTCGCAGCCGTGGGGAGCGCGCGACTGCGCGTTCCGCGACCCCTCGGGCAACCTCGTCCGCATCGCACAGGCCTGACTGCAGTTGCTCGCTGCGCCGTGACCGGTCACGGTGGCGTGAAGATGCCTCCACCCGTGTCGGCCCGGCCGCTGCCGACCAGCAGGATGACGGTTCCGGTCCAGACGGGCGTGCTGGACACCCCGCTGCCGCTGCAGCACGTGTCGACCCAGCGGTCGGCGGCAACGTCGTACACGACAGCGCTGCCCTTGGCGAACATCACCACGTCTCGTCCCGTCCACACCGGCACGAAGCCCGGATGCGCGAGCCCTGGGGTGATGACCCGCCAGGTGTCGGTCGCAGGGTCGTAGGCGGCGCCGTCGGCGAGCGCCATCTCGCCGTTGCCGGTGATGCGGTCTCCTCCCGTGGAGCCGGCGTCGACGATCATCTCGTGGCCCGTCCACACGCCGCGCACACGACGCTTCGACAGCGGTGACGACGCGATGGTGCGCCACGTGTCGGTCGTCGGGTTGTACGCCGCGCCGTCGGCGAGCTCGTCGGAGCCCGTGGAGCCGCCCCACACGATCCACTCGGTGCCGGTCCACACCGAAGCCGCCGACTGCCGCCGCGCGATCGGGGCCTGGGGCAGCGAGTGCCACGCATCTGTCGACGGGTCGTAGGCGATGGGCGTGATCGCCATCGTGCTGCCCCCACCGTCCCACGGCCACACGAGCAGCTCGTGACCTGTCCACACGAACGGCGATCGATCGCTGACGAAGCCCGTGGGCGGCGGCGCGATGTGTCGCCACGTGTCGGTGCTCACGTCGTAGGCCTCGCCGGCGGAGACGAGCAGCGTGCCGTCGGGGTTGTCGCCGCCGACGACGAGCATCACGGTCCCGGTCCACACCGCGAGCGGATCGATCGGGCGGGCACCGTCGAGCGGATCGGCGAGGCGACGCCAGGTGTCGTTCGCCGGGTCGTACGCGCCTGCGCCGCCCACCGGCTTTCCATCGAGATCGACGCCGCCGACGACGAGCGCCTCGGTGCCGGTCCACACTGCCGACGGCGCCCACACCACACCCCGGGGGTCGGGAGCGATGATGCGCCAGCTGCCCGAGGGTGCAGTGCCCGGCAACGTCGTGCCCGGCAGCGTCGTGGCCGGCAACGTCGTGCCGACGCTCGTCGTGCTCGCGATCGTGGTGCTCGTGCTCGTCGTGCTTGCGATCGTGGTCGGGGCGCCGGTGGTCGCCGGCACGGTCGACGCCGGGGAGGTGCGGTTCGACCAGATGGCCACACCGCTTCCGACGACGAGCGCGAGCGATGCGGCGGTCGCGCCGATCCGTCGGCGACGTCGACGACGTTGCACCCGGCCCGCCACCGCTGACCTGACGGCATCCGGATCGCGCACGCCGGCTGCATCGACGGATGAGAGGTGATGGCGGAGGCGATCCTCCAGTGGTTCGTTCATGTCCCCTCCAGAGTGTCGAGGTCGACGCGAAGTTGCTCGAGTGCGCGCGACAGCTGTGACTTCACCGTGCCCACGGAGATGCCCAGCTCGTCGGCGATCTGCTGCTCGGTGAGATCGCCGTAGAAGCGGAGCACCACCACGGCGCGGCGCCGCATCGGCAGCTTCATCAAGGCGCGCAGCGTGCGGTCGCGTTCCGACAAGACCTGAGCGTGATCGTCGGCCGTGGCGAGCCAGCTCAGTGCGAAGTGGTCGCGTCGACCCGACAGCGCGCGCCGCCGCCACCTCGCCGATGCCAGGTGGACGACGACCGCGCGAACGTACGACGATGCATCGGCCACCTGCCCACTGCGCCACCGCGGCAGCGAACGGGCGATTGCCTCGGCCACCAGATCCTCCGCCGCGAACTCGTCGCCGGTGAGGAGCCGGGCGATTCGCTGGATCCGGGGCAGTCCCGTCGACAGGCGCGCCAGGAAGTCGAGATCGGAGCCCGCCGTCGGCGTGCCCTCAGCGCGGTCGGCGTGCCGGACCGCCTGGTCGTCCATGCCGCATTAGAGCACCGGCGCACACCAAAGGTTGCCTGCGGTGCCGGCGGCTACAGTCGCAACTCGGGCAACGTTAACCCTGCGCACCGGTTCAGACGTGTGAGCCGTGGTGCGCTGCCCACATCTCGGCGTAACGACCGTTGTTGCGCAGGAGGCTGTCGTGCGTGCCGATCTCGACGATGCGCCCATCGGCCAGCACGACGATGCGGTCGGCGGTGCGGGCCGTGGGCAATCGGTGTGCCACCAGCACGGTCGTGCGACTCGCCGAGACGGCCGCCATGGCTTCGCGCACCTTTGCCTCGGCGTTGAGGTCGAGGTTGGCGGTGGCCTCGTCGAGCAGCAGCACCGCCGGGTCGACCAGCTGCGCTCGTGCGAGCGCGATGAGCTGTCGCTGACCCGCCGACAGGGAACGCCCGCGCTCGGAGATGGCGCTGCGATAGCCGTCGGGCATGTCGGCGATGAAGTGGTGCGCGCCCACCGCGCGCGCTGCCGCCTCGATGGCGCGGTCGGGCGCCTCGGGCCGTCCGTAGGCGATGTTGTCGCGCACCGTTCCCGTGAACAGGAACGGCTCCTGGGGCACGACGCCGAGCTGTTGGCGGTAGGCCGTGAGATCGATCGTGCGCAGATCGATGCCGTCGGCCAGCACACTGCCCTCGGTTGGGTCGTGGAAGCGGGCGAGCAGCTTCACGATCGTGGACTTGCCCGCACCGGTCTCGCCGACGAGCGCCACGGTCTCACCGGGCTCGATCCGCAGGCTGACGCCGGCGAGCGCCTCGGCGCCACCGTCGGCGTAGCGCAGGTGCACGTCGCGCAGCTCCAGCGCGCCGGAGAGGCGCCCGGGGGTCACCGGCTCGTCGGGTGGTGGCGTGGCCGACGGTGTGGTGAGCAGCTCGGTGATCTTCGCCGTCGACGCGCTGGCCTGCTGCCACGTGTCGAACACCTGCGACAGCTGCTGGATGGGCGAGAAGAACAGGTTGAGGTAGAGCACGAACGCAATGACCACCGCGGGGGTGGTGCGGCCAGAGCCCACCAGCGACACCCCGGCCGCGAGCACGGCGACGCCCCCGACGTCGGACAGCAGCCCGATCGACGGGAAGTAGATGGCGAGCAATCGCTGGGCCTTCAAGCGGGCGGCCAGGTAGGTGCCGCTCGACTCGCGGAACGAGTTGGTGTTGCGGCCTTGGCGGCCGTACGCCTGGGTGACGCGGACGCCCGACAGGTTCTCCTGCAGGTTGGCGTTGACGTTGGCGATGGCGTCGCGGGCGAGTCGATATGCCTTCGACGACTGGCGCTGGTACCACCACGTCGCACCGACCAGCACCGGGAGCACCGATGCGGCGGCGAGTGCCAGCGGAGGCGACAGCACGACGAGGAAGACTGCGACGCCGAAGCACGTGGCAACGCCGACCACCGCGTTGACGAGGCCGCTCTGGACCAGCTGCGAGAGCGCTTCGACGTCGGTGGTCATGCGGGTCATCACCCGGCCGTCGAGCTCGTGGTCGTAGTAGTCGATCGAGAGCCGCTGCAGGTGACTGAAGATGCGCACGCGCAGCGCCAGCAACATGCGCTCGGCCGTGCGGCCGGTGACGACGGTGCCTGCCCACGTGGCCCACCAGTCGACGAGCGTGACGACGAGGAAGACCAGCGACGTGTACCAGAGCACGCGCGTGGAGCCCTCGCTGACGCCGGCGTCGATGCCGTGGCGGATGAGCACCGGACCGAGGACGGTGAGGAACGCGTCGAGCGCGACGAGCAGCAGCCCGAGCTCGAGCCAGCGCCGCCAGGGGCGCACGAAGCGGAGCACGCGGAACGGCTCGGGCGGCTCCGCCGCCGCGGCGGCGAGGTCGACGTCGGGGTCGTCGTCGGCCGGCGGCAGCGTATCGAGCGCGGCGAGCAGCTGCGGTGTCGCGGCGAGGTTGGCGCCGAACCCGCCGCCACCCGGTGCGCCCGTGGCACCCCGCGTGGTACCTGTGGCGGCCCGGGCAACGGGCGTGCCACGCTCGTCGACGTCGGGCCAGGCCTCGGGTGTGACGCCGCCGGGGCCGGTGGCCGGTTCGTCGGTGGTGCGGTCGTCGGCTTCGTCGCCCATGAGTGCCCGGTACGCAGCGCTGCGCGCGAGCAGCTCGTCGTGCATGCCCTCGTCGACGACATGACCACCATCGAGCAGCACCACGCGATCGGCGAGGCGCACGGTTGAGGCGCGGTGCGCGACCAGGATGGTGGTGCGCCCCGCCATCACGGAGCGCAGCTCGGCGTGGATGGCTTCCTCGGTGGTGGTGTCGACGGCCGAGGTGGCGTCGTCGAGCACGAGGATGCGCGGGTTGCTCACCACGGCCCGTGCGAGCGCGATGCGTTGCCGTTGGCCTCCGCTCAGCGTGAGGCCGCGCTCGCCGACGACGGTGTCGAACCCCTCAGGTAGCGCGTCGATGAACCGTTCCGCGCCTGCGACCCGAGCGGCCGCGCGCACCTGCTCGCGAGTGGCATCGGGCCGGCCGTACGCAATGTTCTCGTGCACGCTGGCCGAGAACAGGAACGCCTCCTCGAACACCACACCCACCTGGCTTCGCAGCGAGGCCAGTGTCGCGTCGCGCACGTCGATGCCGTCGATGGTGATGGCACCGCTGCCGACGTCGTAGAAGCGGGGGAGCAGCGCGGTGACGGTCGACTTGCCCGATCCACTGCCACCCACGAGTGCCACCACCTCGCCGGGTGCGATGGTGAGCGTGAAGTGGTCGAGCGCCGGTTCGCTGCTGGTGTAGCCGAAGCGAACGTCGCGGAACGCCACCTCGCTGCCCGAGGGGTGCTCGTCGCGGTCGAGCAGCAGGTGATCGAGGTCGCGTGCATCAGGTCGGTCGACCACGGCAGCGTTGGCGTCGAGGATCTCCAGCACGCGCTCGCTGCCGGCGCGCGCCTGCTGCGTGGCCGCCACCACGAGCGCCATCATGCGGATGGGGGCGACGAGCTGCACGAGGTACGACGAGAACGCGAGGAACGTGCCGAGGCTGAGGTGGCCGCGCATCGCCATCCAGCCACCGAGGGCCAGCACCGCCACCTGCGCGAGCGCGGGGATGGCCGCGAGGGTCGCCGTGGCCTTCGCCTGCACCCGCACGAGCCGCACGCGCGAGCGGTACAGCGACGTCGCCGCGTCCTGCAGGCGCGCGATCTCGCGTTGCTCGGCGCCGAAGCCCTTCACGATGCGCACCCCGGTGACGGCTTCGTCGACCACACCCGCCACCTCACCGGCGCGCTGTTGGGCCTCCCACGTGGCCGGGAACACGGTGGTGCGCAGCTTCAACGCCGTCCAGGCCATGAGCGGGATGGCCACCACCATCACCAGCGTGAGCAGCGGCGACAACCACACCATCGCCACCAACGCGATGACGATGAGCACGATGTTGCCCAACATGATTGGCAGGAAGGCGAGGAGCTGCTGGATGAGACCCAGATCGCTCGATGCACGAGAGACCAGCTGCCCGGTGCGCAACTGGTCGTGGCCGGCGAAGTCGAGGCGCATCAACCGATCGAAGATCGACGTGCGCAGGTCGTGCTGCACTCCGAGGCTGACGCGACCGCCCACCCATCGGCGCACGAACGCGAGCCCGAACGTGATGAGCGACAGCGCGGCGAGCAGCAGCAGCCACGGTGTCACCGAACGCGTGTGGTGCACGATTCCGTCGTCGACCACCACCTTCTGGATGACGGGGCCCACACCATTGGCGGCCTGACCGATCACCGATGCGACGAGTGCGAGCGTGACGTCGCGGCGGTGCACCGCGACGAACGGCCACATGCGCCGGATCCAGCCCCCCTCGGTCGCAGGCTCGATGTGACGCGTGCTCACCGGGCGGCCTCGTCGGAGCCGATGCGCCGGTCGAGCTGTCGCTGTGCCACTCCGGCGAGTGCTCCCAGCGAACGCACGGCCGTGTCGCGTTCGCGCGGTGTGAGCTCGTCGAGCAGTTCGTCGAGCGCGCTGGTGGCGTGACGTTGCGCCTCGGCGAGCGCCCGGCGACCGTCGTCGGTGATGGAGAGGGTGACGCCGCGCCGGTCGCCGTCGACAGCGCAGCGATCGATCCACCCCTTCGATGCCAACCCGTCGAGCAGACCCGTGAGCGTGGGCCTGCTGAGGGCCGCGCCGCGAGCGAGCGCACTCGCGCGGATGGGGTCGCGCGCGACGAGCGTGAGCACACGCAGCTGTCCCAGCGACATCGTGTCGAGCCGACGCTCGATGCGCCGTGCCGCGAGGGCCACCCCGCGTACGGCGTCGAGCATCGCCAGCCCCGGGCCGGTCGCGTCGTGAGTGGGTGGCGAAGGCATGTAGTTAGGTTACCGAACGATCACTCGCGCGCGAGACGTCCCGGCGGGCGACGAGGGCTACGTACCGATGGTGCCGGTGCGCGCGCTGGACACGCGCGCCTGAACCACCGCCCGCACGATGGCCGCTCCCGGATCGCCGGTGAGGATGGCCTCCGAGGTGGCCGGCAACCGACGGCACCAGTTCGGATGCTGCTCGTTGGTGGTGCCCGGGTAGTTGGGCCGCTCGTCGAGCCCGGCGAGGTCGTCGATCGAGGCGAGGAACAACGTGGCCGGGCCGGCCGCCGCCAGCGCGTGCAGGTGCACCGCAGCGTCGACCAGCGAGGAGCCGGGGCACGCAGCGTCGAGCGCGGCGTGCATCTGTTCGTCGCCGTCGGAGCCGGCCCACACGCCGGCGACGGTGGGCAGGTCGTGAGTGGTCACGGTGGCCAGGCTGTCGACTCGCCAGTCGCTCACGCGCTGGTCGAACCACCAGACCGTGGTGCCCAGCATCGCGCTCGCGTCCATCGCCTCGTGCACGCCCACC
The DNA here is from genome assembly GCA_003154135.1 of Acidimicrobiaceae bacterium. Lineage (GTDB taxonomy): Bacteria > Actinomycetota > Acidimicrobiia > Acidimicrobiales > Ilumatobacteraceae > UBA668. Next base: position 4,202 of record PMCN01000061.1, on the reverse strand, counting down.
TCGACGGTGCCGAGGTCTTCACCCACGACGAACGCACCCGCACGGGTGGCCTCGAGGCGGATGATGGCCAGCAGCTCGTCGGCCGGCATGCGCACGTACGCACCCTCGGTGGGCGATGCACCGGCCGGCACCCAGTACTGGCGGAACAACCCCATCACGTGATCGATGCGCACGCCTCCCATGCCCTGGCACGTGGCCCGCACCATGGCGACGAACGGCGCATACGCCTGCGCGCGGAGCTTCCACGGTACGAACGGCGGGAGGCCCCAGTCCTGACCGGCGACGTTGAAGGCATCGGGCGGCGCGCCGATGCGTGCGCCGAGCGCCATCGCGTCCTGGTGCAGCCAGGCGTCGGCGCCGTCGAGCGAGCAGCCCACGGCGAGGTCGCCGACGAGGTGCGCCCCGGCCGCCGACGCGGTGTGCCGCAACGCCTGGTGAGCCCGCCACTGCAGCCACGCGTGGAACTCGCACGACGCGGCGAAGTCGTGGTCGCGCAACGGCAGGTCCTGCACGTGCGTGGTGTCGGGATGGCGCAACTCGACGGGCCACTCCCGCCAGCAGTCGCCGTAGCGATCGGCCAACGCGTTCCACGTGCAGAACCGCCACAGCTCCGTGCCCTGCGCCCGCGCCCAGTTGCGCCACTCGCCGGCGACGGCGTCGCCGTGGAACTCGGCGCCGAGCGCCTGCCGCTTCGCTGCCCACACCCGGTCGCGGTCGACGAGGCCGCCGGGCCGGTTGCCCAGGTCTGCAGGGGCGTCGCCGGGAACGGGCACGAGCAGCGGGTTGAGCCAGCGGCGCGAGCTGGGGTAGTACGGGCTCGCCTCCTGCGGCATCGTCGGCGCGGGAGCGTGGAGCGGGCTCAACAGCACGGCCACGCCGCCGCGCTCGGCCACCTGTTGTGCGAGGTGCTCGACGTCGCGCAGGTCGCCGATGCCCCAGCCGTCGGGGCGCCACAGCGATGCCACCTGCGCGGCCACACCCCACCCGCGAGGCGCGGGCAGGCAACGTCGCGGCGCGACGATCAACGTGGTCACCGGCCCGCCGTCGACGGGCGCGAGGCGGTGGTAGCCACTGGGAATGTGGGGCGAGAGTGCGTCCACCTCGCCCAGATCGGTGCCGTCGTCGAGCACCAGCGAGCAGCGGCCCCAGAGCGACTGCGCGCTGCCCTCGTCGACGAACCACAGCGGGTCGCCGTCCACCTGGTCGCCGATGGCGGTACGCAGTGCGAGCCGGGTGGACGGGGGAGTGTCGTGCCACGATCCGGTCACGTCGAAGTACCCGTCGGCGATGCCCCATTCGTCGTACACGTCGGTCATTGTGCCCGTTCGTAGACTCGTCCGCATGGGAACCCGCCTGGTCACCCGCCGGTTGCGGCGCACGTCGGCACGTCTGGTGACGCTGCGCGACGAGTTGCGCGTCATCGACGAGCAGCAGCAGTACCTCGTCGACGATGCCGACGACAGCGGGCTGCGGTCGCTGGTCAGCGAGTCGACGAGGGCGCGGTCGGAGGCACGCGAGGCGGCCGGTCATGTCGAGGCGATGGCGCGCCACCGGGCGAAGGTGATCGCCGAGATCGCGCGGCTCGAGGCCCAGCAGGACCAGTTGCTCGACCGGCTCACCGCCGGGTAGCGCGCTCGCCGGCCCGTGCGGCCTGTACGAACCGTCCAACCTCGTGCACCCATCGGCGGCGTGGTTGGTTGAATGTGCCAGCCCTGCAAGACTGTCGGCGGGCCTATCCCGAAAGGAACGCCATCGATGACCATCCGTGTGGTGATCGCCGAAGACGAAGCCATCATCCGGCTCGACCTGCGTGAGACCCTCGAGGAAGAGGGCTACGAGGTCGTGGGCGAGACAGGGCGCGGCGACAAGGCGATCGAGCTGGTGCGCGAACTGCGGCCCGACCTCGCCATCCTCGACATCAAGATGCCGCACATGGACGGTCTGGAAGCGGCGCGCGTCATCAGCCAGGAACGCATCTGCGGCGTGCTCATGCTCACGGCGTTCAGCCAGCGCGAGGTGGTCGAGGACGCGCGCGACGCCGGTGCGCTCGCCTACCTGGTGAAGCCGTACCAGAAGAGCGATCTCATCCCCGCCATCGAGGTGGCCATCGGGCGCTTCCGCGAGCTGCAGCAGCTCAGTGGCGAGGTCGATGCACTCGGCGAGCAGCTCGAGGCGCGCAAGGCGATCGACCGCGCCAAGGGTGTCCTCATCGACGAGTGCGGCATGAAGGAAGGCGAGGCGTTCACCTTCATCCAGCGCACCGCGATGAGCGAGCGGTCCCGCATGCGCGACGTCGCCGATCGGATCATCTCGGGGAACCTCAGGCCGTAGCGCTGCCGTAGTCTCGTCAGCGTGAAGCTGCTTCTGCTCGACGGCAACTCGTTGACCTACCGGGCGTTCTATGCGCTCCCCACCGACATGTCCACCGCATCGGGGCAGGTCACCAATGCTGTCTTCGGGTTCACCTCGATGTTCATCTACATGGTGAAGGACCAGCAGCCCGACGGCGTTCTCGTCGCGTTCGATCGGCCGGAACCCACGTTCCGTCACGAGGCCAACCCGCTCTACAAGGCGCAGCGGGAAGCCGCGCCCGACATCCTCCGCCAGCAGATGGGGCTCGTGCGCGAAGTGCTCGCCGCGCTCAACATCACGGTGCTCGACCTCGCCGGCTGGGAGGCCGACGACATCCTCGCCACGCTCGCCGAGCAGGCCAAGGTGCAGGGGCACGACGTGGTCATCGTCACCGGCGATCGCGACAGCTACCAACTCGTCGACGACCCCCACGTGAAGGTGCTCTACAACAAGCGAGGCGTGAGCGACTACGCGCTGTACGACGAGGCGGGCATCGCCGAGAAGACCGGCGTCACGCCCGAGCTGTACCCGCAGTACGCCGCGCTGCGCGGCGACCCGAGCGACAACCTCGAGGGCGTGCCCGGGGTGGGCGAGAAGACCGCGGCCAAGCTGCTCAACCAGTACGGCAGCCTCGACGGCATCTTCGCCCATGCCGACCAGCAGACGCCGAAGCTGCGCTCGTCGCTGATCGAGCACGAACAGCGTGCGCGCGACAACTTCGACCTGATGCTGCTGCGCCGCGACGCGCCCGTCGAGGTCGACTTCGATGCGCTCACCGTCAGCCCCAACGACTCCGAGGTGAAGCGGCTGTTCGACTTCCTCGAGTTCCGGGCGCTGTACGACCGGCTCTACGAAGCGCTCGGCACCATCGGCGCATCTGCGTCGGCCGGCCCGTCGCGCTCGCTGTCCGAGGTGATCGAGGCCGAGATCACCGACGTGGTCGACGCTCGGGCGGCGGTAGCGCTCGTGGCCGCACAACCCACGCTCGACGCTGTCGCCGTGTGGTCGGGCGAGGCGGGTCGCAGCGAGGTCACCGGTCTCGCCGTGGTCACCGACGTCGCCGCCGCAGAAGTCGCATGGCTGCCGGCGTCGGTCGTCGGCGACCCCGCGGTGGTGGCCGCGCTCGGCGCGCACAGCGGCCTTCGCAGTCACAACGCCAAGGCGCTGATGCGGTGGCTGCTCGGTCGCGGCGGAGCCGTACCCGGTCTGCGCCTCGACACCGCCATCGCGGCGTACCTCATCGATCCCGCCGACACGCGCTACGCGCTGCGCGATCTGCTGGCGCGCTACACGTCGTTCCAGCTGCCCGACGACGGCACGTCCTCCTCCGGCCAGCTCGACTTCGGCGGTGGCCCCGACGAACGACGACTCGCCGCACGCGACGCGCTGGCCGTCGCACAGCTGTCGGCCGCACTCGAATCGGCGCTGCAGCAGCAGGGGATGGCCGAGCTGTACGCCACCATCGAGAACCCGCTCGTTGAGGTGCTGGCGAAGATGGAGCACGTCGGCATCGCCGTCGACGTCGCCGAGCTCACGCGGCTCAACCAGCGTCTCACCGCCGAGGTCGAACGACTCGGTGCCGAGCTGCAGCGAGTGGCAGGGCGGCCGTTCAACCTCAACTCGCCGGTGCAGTTGCGCGAGATCCTCTACACCGAGCACGGCCTGGCGCCGGGGAAGAAGACCAAGACCGGTTTCTCCACCGACGCTGCCACCCTCGAGAAGATCCGCGACCAGTGGCCCGACTTCATCGATCCGCTGCTCGCGTACCGCGAGGTCGAGAAGCTGCGCGGCACGTACGGCACGGGCCTGCTCGCCGAGGTCGCGCCCGACGGCCGCATCCACGCCACGTT
>PMCN01000151.1:201-26169 GCA_003154135.1 Acidimicrobiaceae bacterium | reverse complement strand
GGGCAGCGGTACTCGTCGGTGAAGAACGCCATGGTGTTGCGCCCGGCGAGCGAGTCGGCGACGTCGCGCTGGATGCGCGCCTGCCGGTCGGTGCCGTACAGCAGCGAGGTGCGCAGCAGCAGGGCCCCGGGATGGGCGGCGGCGACGGCGCGTTCGGCGTCGGCCTTCCAGCGTCCGTAGTCGCTGATGGCATCGGTCGCGTCGGTCTCGGTGTAGGCGGTGCCGCGGCCGCGGAACACCACGTCGGTCGACAGGTGGATGAGGCGCGCCTTGGCCTTCGCCGCGGCCTCGGCCACGTGGCGGCTGCCGTCGACGATGACCGCAGGGTCGTCGCGGCGATAGGCGAGGTGCACCACCACCGTGGGCTTCCACGTCGTGATGTCGTCGAGCACGCGGGCGCGGTCGCGGATGTCGAGTGCGCCGCTGGGCGGCGCGAACAGCTGCCAGCGGTCGTCCTCCGACGCGTGCACGAGGTGCTGGCCGAGGAAGCCGCGGGCCCCCGTGACCATCATCATCCCCTTCGATCGACCCCTCCACCGCACGTCGGCCAGCGTACGGCGGTACGGTGCTGAGCCGTGCCCGCCCCGCAGCAGGTCGCGATCGACCGTCACCCGCATCTCGCCCAGCCGCTGCCCGCCGGCTGGGTGCGTGTCGACCTGCACAGCCACACGATGTGGAGCGGTGACAGCACCACCACACCCGACGAGGTGTGCGAGTCGGTGGTCGAGAGCGGCATCGACGTGCTCTGCATCACCGACCACAACGCCATCCGCGGCGCCACCGAACTGGCCGACCGGTTGCCGTGTCGCGTGGTGGTGGGAGAGGAGCTGCGCACCCACGCCGGCGAGATCATCGGCCTCTTCCTCACCGAGCGCATCCCCGTCGGTGCGCCGCCCGCCGAGGCGGCCCGGGCCATCCGCGACCAGGGTGGCGTGGTGTACGTGCCCCACCCGTTCGATCCCATGCGGCGCAACATGGCGGAACCCGCGTTGTACGAACTGGCCCAGGCCGGGTTGCTCGACGCGGTGGAGGTGCTCAACGCGAAGACGAGCCTGCGCAGCCTCAACGAGCGGGCCGCAGGCTTCGCCGCCGAGTTCGATCTCGCGGCCGGAGCGGGCAGCGACGCGCACGTGCCGCACGCGCTCGGCGCGGCCTACGTCGAGATGCCCGACTTCGACGGGCCGGCCGACTTCCTCGCCAAGCTCCGTGACGGCCGAATCGTGGGCCACCACTGGGATCTGCACCGACCGTGGTCGCCGCGGGTGCTCCCCAGCGTCTCGACCGACTAGAAAGGACCACCGTGCCCATCTTCCATGCCATCGTGCTCGGCCTCGTCCAGGGTCTCTCCGAGTTCCTGCCCATCTCGTCGAGCGGCCACTTGCTGCTCGTGCCGTGGCTCTTCAACTGGCACGACTTCGCCAACAACGCCGCCGGCAACTCCGTCGAGAAGGCCTTCGACGTCGCCTTGCACCTCGGCACGCTGATCGCCGTCGTCGGCTACTTCTGGAAGGAACTGGTCGTCTACGTGCGCGATGGTGCGCGCATGGTGGTCAAGCGCGAACGCCCCGGCACGCCCGAAGGCCGCCTGGCCTGGTTGCTGGTGCTGTCGGCGTTGCCCGGCGCCGTCGTGGGCGCGCTGCTCGAGAAGACCATCGACAACAAGCTCGGCAGGCCGGTGATGATCGGCATCTCGCTCATCGTGTTCGGTCTGGTGCTGCTGTGGGCCGATCGTCAGAAGGGCACGCGCACCCTCGACGACTTCAACAAGGACGACGCCATCAAGGTCGGCGCCGCGCAGGTGCTGGCGCTCAACCCGGGCACGTCGCGCAGCGGCATCACCATCACCGCCGCTCGCTGGCTCGGGCTCGATCGTGACGCCGCCACCCGTGCGAGCTTCCTGATGTCGATCCCCATCATCGCCGGAGCGGTGGCCTTCAAGATGCTCAAGCTCGCCAAGGACGGCATCCCGCACGGCCTCGCGGTGCCGATGGTGGTCGGCATCGTCACCTCGGCGTTGTCGGGGTGGTTGGCGGTCTGGGGCCTGCTGCGCCTGGTGCGCAGCCATTCGTTCACCCCTTTCGTCATCTACCGCGTCGCCTTCGGAGTCCTCGTGCTCGGCCTCTGCATCACCCACGCCCGCTGACCCTCGCTTCTTTTCACCGCTCGTGTCAGCGCGCCACCACCAGCCTTGGTGGTCAGGAGCTGACACGAGCCGATGAAATTTTGCGGGAATAGGCTGAGCGCATGACGTCCTCGATCGTCCTGCAGACCGTGCCGCTGGGGTTCCAGTGGCCCACGGCCGACCCGTTCCTGTTCTGCGTGCACCACCTCGACTTCTACCCGGCCGGCAACGGCGAGTTCGGGCCCGACGGGCCGCTCGCCGGTCGCTCGCTCGGCAACGACTTCGAGCCGCTCGACGGCTGGCGCATGTACCACGGCAGCACCGTGCCCGGCTTCCCCGAGCACCCGCACCGTGGGTTCGAGACCATCACGTTCGCGCGCAAGGGGTTCATCGACCACAGCGATTCGATGGGCGCTGCTGCCCGCTTCGGCCGCGGCGACGTGCAGTGGATGACCGCCGGCCGAGGCGTGGTGCACAGCGAGATGTTCCCGCTGCTCTCGCCCGAGGGCCCCAACACGGTGGAGCTGTTCCAGATCTGGATGAACCTGCCGGCCGCCGACAAGATGGTCGAGCCGCACTTCACGATGTTGTGGAGCGACGACATCCCGGTGCACCACCACGTCGACGCCACGGGCGCGGTCACCGATGTCACCGTGATCGCCGGCGCGTATGCCGGCATCACGCCGCCCAGCCCGCCGCCGGCCTCATGGGCATCGCGACCGCATGCCGACGTGGCGATCTGGCACGTCGTGATGGCTCCCGGCGCCGCGATCGAGCTCCCGCGCACCGCCGACGCGGCGACGGTGCGGGTGCTGTACGTGTTCGAGGGTTCGGCAACGGTGACGGGCGACGCCGTGCAGGCCGGCACGGGTGCCGTGGTGCAGAGCGACGTGCCCGCACCGCTGGTGGCCGGTGCCGACGGTGTGGAGATCCTGGTGCTGCAGGGGCGGCCCATCGCCGAGCCCGTGGCGCAGTACGGGCCGTTCGTGATGAACACCCAGAAGGAGATCGAGCAGGCCTTCGACGACTACCGGCGCACGGGGTTCGGTGGCTGGCCCTGGGATCGGCCCGATCCGGTGCACGGCGCCGACCCGGCCCGCTTCGCTCGGCACTCCGATGGGCGCGTGGAGGCCGCAGCCGGCTGACTCAGGGCAGCCGCGCCAGCACCACGGTGCCGGCCTTCACCTGGGCGCTGGTGTCGCCCGCGCACGCCGGTGGCACCGCCACGTCGATGGTCTCGGCGCCGAGCGCGCTCACCGTGCCGTCGCACACCCGCCGACCGTCGGCGAACACGGCGACACCCGCTCCCTCGACCAGCCGCGGCGCGCCCTGGCGGGGGAGTGCGAACACCACCCACTGAGCGCCCAGGTGTGCGTCGGCGAGGTCGCTGCCGACCAGCACCTCGCCCTCGGCGATCTGTTGCGCGGCGACCCGATCCGGTGCGCGGGCCAGCGCACCCTTGGGCACCATCGCCGCCGGGTACTGACGCGCGGTCGCGTGCACGGTGTCGCCCGGTGCGGCGGGTGCGGTGGCCACCCACACCTGCCGGGGGGTGCCCCACGCACGGCGGGCGGCATCGGTGCGCGCCTGCGAGTCGGCGAGGCCCGACCACACCAGCGCCACGCACGCGGCGACCGTCGACCAGTAGATCCACGGGTGACGGGCCAGCACCCACCGCACCCGGCCCAACGAGCCACCCAACGAGCCACCCAACGAGCCACCCAACGAGCCACCCAACGACACACCCAACGACACACCGACCTCCCAGCACACGCGACAACGAGCGGCGGGGGAAGTCGCTTGCGCGCACCATATCGGCGCGCAGCGCGTCAGTCGCCGCTGCTGCTGCTGGAACTGCCCGACGAGCTGGAACTGCCCGACGAGCTCGGCGCCGGGGTGGCTGACGGGGCGGGAGTGCTGCTGCCCTCGCTGCCCGACGAGCTGCTGCTGCCGGTGCCGCTGGCGGCAGCGGTGCTGGTGGACGGCGTGGTGCTGCTCTTCTTGCCGCGGCTGTCGGTCTTGTAGAAGCCGCCGCCCTTGAAGGTGACGCCCACGGGAGTGAAGACCTTCTTGACCTGCATGGTGCGGCCGTTGCCGGGGTGGACGGTCTCGGTGAGCGCGTCGTCGGTGAAGGCCTGCTGGACCTCGATGGTCTCCCCGGTCTCGACGAACTTGTACACGTAGGTCGGCATGACGTGCTCCGGCACAGGATTAGCAGTCGGATAGGACGAGTGCTAATGCTAGCGGCTCGGACGACAATCGGAGGTACTGGCCCTAGCATCGCTCCTCATGCGTGCGCGAACGGCGGTCATCCCGGCGGCGGGCATGGGAACGCGGTTCCTGCCGGCCACGAAGGCCGTGCCGAAGGAACTGCTGCCCATCATCGACACACCGGCGCTCCAGCTCATCATCGACGAGGCCGCCGGCGCCGGGTTCGATCACGTGGTGGTCGTCACCAGTCACGCCAAGCCCGCCATCGAGGCCTACTTCGAGCCGAACCCCGAGGTCATCGCCAAGCTGCGCAGCACCGGGCGCGGCGCGCTCGCCGATTCGCTCGAACGCACCGCCCGCGACGTGCGAGTCACCTTCGCCTACCAGGACGAGGCGCTCGGCCTCGGTCACGCGGTGGGCTGTGCCCGCGACGCGGTCGGTGACGAGCCGTTCGCCGTGATGCTCCCCGACGAGATCATGGGCGACAGCAGCCTGCTGGCACAGATGGCCGATGTGAGCGAGGCCACGGGGGGCAGCGTGGTGGGCCTCAAGCACGTGCCACGCGACGAGGTCAGCTCGTACGGCGTCATCGACCCCGTCGGCGACCTCGACGAGCACGGCGTGGTGCGGGTTCGCACCCTGGTCGAGAAGCCTGCGGTCGACGACGCGCCCAGCGACCTCATCATCATCGGGCGCTACCTCCTCACCCCCGACGTGTTCGACAAGATCGCACGCGTGCGGCCGGGTGCGGGCGGCGAGATCCAGCTCACCGACGCGCTGCGCATGCAGGCCGACGAAGGCCCGTTCCACGGTGTGCTGCGCGACGTCCGCCGCTACGACACGGGCAACCCGTTGGGCTGGCTCACGGCCGTGGTCGACCTCGCGCTCGACGACCCGCGCATCGGCGACGCGTTCCGCGACTGGCTGCAGCACAGGCTCTGAACCATGGAGACAGCGCACGAGGCCGAGGTGCTCCTGGAGCACCTCGCTGCACTCGGCACGCCCGAACGCGCGGCGGGCGAGCGGGCGTACCTGAAGAGCTCGTTGACGCACCTCGGCGTGCGGGTGCCCGACATGAGGGCGGTCGTCACGGCATGGGCGGCGCAGCACCGCGATGCCCACCACGACGACGTGTTCGCACTGGCCGACGCGCTCTGGGCGCAACCCGTGCACGAGGCGCGCATGGCCACTGTCGAGCTGCTGCTCGCTCGTCCGGGTCGCGTCACCACTGCCGACATGGTGTGGCTCGAGGCGCGGCTTCGCGAGTGCCGCACGTGGGCACTCGTCGACACGATGGCCGCGTCGCTGGTGGGCGAGCTGGCCCTGCGGCACCCGGCAGAGGTGCTGCCCGTGCTCGACCGCTGGGTGAACGATCCCGACTTCTGGATCCGCCGCTCGGCCGTGCTGGCCCTGTCTCGATCGCTGCGTCACGACCGCGAGCTCGATCGCTTCTTCGGCTACGCCGAGCGGCTGCTTCCCGAGCGCGAGTTCTTCATCCGCAAGGTGCTGGGCTGGGTGCTGCGCGAGGTTGCAGCCCGGCATCCCGAGGTGGTGTCGGCCTGGCTGCGCACACACATGGCGGGCATGAACCTGGTGACGTTGCGTGAGCCGTTGCGCAAGCTGCCCGACGCGGTGGAGCTGCGAGCGCTCTACGACATGCGGCGGAACTGCTCGGGGTAGTCGAGCACCACTCCGTGCTCGTCGACCTCGAGGTCGACGGTTGCACCCGACTCGGTGTCGACACAACGCCAGCTGTGCGAGCCGAGGCGCGTGTAGCGCTGCACGACCGCGCGCACCTCGAGCGTGTCGGTGTCGACGTGCACGACGGGAAGCTCGGCGGTGTGACCCTCCAGCAACGGGAGGCGGCGGATGGGCAGGGTGCTGGTGAACGGCGTGCACGCGAGGTGGATGTCGTTGCAGCCGTCGAGCTCGGTGCGGTGCGCACCGTTCATCTCTCCCCAGCGCCCACTGCCGTCGGTGGCCAACCACAGGTCGGGTTCCTCGAGGTCGCGGAAGAGGATGAACTGGCGCACCTGCCACGTGGGGGAGATGCGCAGCACGTAGTCGACCCGCTCGCGGGTGGACGTGCCCGACACCGTGAAGCCCTCGTTCTCCCAGCGGATCGAGACCGTGTCGTCGTGCTCTCCATCCCACGTGGACCACCGCGTCACGTGGCCCTCGTTGGCGTGGGCGGCCCGAAACGGGGCGTACGAGGTCATCCTCGCCACGGTACCGTGGCGCCCGTGATCGACATCACCGAGGCCCGCTCGTACGTGCTCGCCCGTTGCGCCGTCCTGGCGCCGCGCGACGTGCCGTGCCGCGCGGCCACGGGGATGGTGCTCGCTGCGCCCGTGCATGCCGAGGAAGACGTGCCCCCGTTCGCCAACAGCGCAGTCGACGGCTATGCCGTGGTCGCAGCGTCGGTCGCGCAGGCGCCGGTGGAGCTGCCGGTGGTGGGCGAGGTGGCGGCCGGTGGCCACACCGATCGTGTGCTCCGGCACGGCGAAGCCATCCGCATCATGACCGGCGCGCCGGTGCCGGCGGGCGTCGACGCGGTGGTGATGGTGGAAGACACGGAGCGCCTCGAGGGCGGCAGGCGTGTGCGCATCATGCGCAGCATCGACGCCGGTGTCGCGGTGCGCGCTGCGGGCGACGACGTGCATGCCGGCACGCTGCTCTACCCGGCGGGCACGTTGGTCACCCCCGCGGTCGCGGCCGTGCTCGCCAGCGTCAACGCCCACACGGTGAGCGTGGTGCCCAGGGTGCGCGTGGCGGTGCTCAGCACGGGTGACGAGCTCGTCGACGACGGGTCGCCCCTTCAGCCCGGCCAGATACGCGAGAGCAACCGCACCATGCTCGTCGGGCTGGTCGAGGGTGCAGGATGCGAGGCCGTCGACTACGGCATCGTGCGCGACGACGAAGCATCGCTCGAGGCCGTGCTGCGCTCCGCCGCCGCCGAGTGCGACGCCATCGTCACCAGCGGCGGCGTCAGCATGGGCGACTACGACGTGGTGAAGGCCGTGCTCTCGCAGATCGCCGACATGTCGTGGATGCAGATCTCCATCAAGCCGGCCAAGCCGTTCGCCTTCGGCCTGCTCGCTGCGAGCGACGGCCGGCAGGTGCCGGTGTTCGGGCTGCCTGGCAACCCGGTGAGCTCGCTGGTCAGCTTCGAGCTGCTTGCGCGACCGGGCCTGCGCACGATGGCGGGCCTGCGCCAGCCCGGGCGGCCCACGGTGGAGGCTGTCGCCGACGACGGTCTCGCCCGTCGCCCCGACGGCAAGGTGCACTTCATGCGGGTGTTCGCCGAGTTCGGGCCCGACGGCAGGGTGCACGTGCGATCGGTGGGCGCGCAAGGCAGCCACCAGCTGGCGGCCACCTCGCTGGCCAACGCGATCGCCGAGGTGCCCGACGGCGACGGCGTCGCGCCCGGCGGCTCGGTCCACACCCTGCTTCTGTGGGTAGCGTGATGCGATGGACCTGATCGACCCGTTCGGTCGCACCATCCGCGATCTGCGCATCTCGGTGACCGACCGGTGCAACTTCCGCTGCACGTACTGCATGCCCGAGGAAGGCATGAAGTGGCTGCCGCGCAGCGAGGTGCTCACGTTCGAGGAGATCGAGCGTCTGGCCCGCATCTTCGTCGAGCACTTCGAGGTCGACGGTCTGCGCCTCACCGGCGGCGAACCCACCATTCGCGCCCACATGACCCTGCTCGTGCAGAAGCTCGCCCAGCTCCGCGTGCCCGCCACGTCGGCGTCTCCGTTCGCAGGCCGCAAGCCCGACCTGTCGATGACCACCAATGGCGCCACCTTCCGTCTGCTCGCGCACGAGCTGCGCGACGCCGGCCTCGACCGCGTGAACATCAGTCTCGACACCTTGCAGCGCGACAAGTTCGAGCAGATGACTCGTCGCGACGAGCTGGTGCGTGTGCTCGACGGCATCGAGGCGGCGAAGGAGGCCGGGTTCTCGCCGGTCAAGATCAACGCAGTGGTCGAGCGCGGGGTGAACGACGACGAGATCGTCCACCTGGCCCGCTACGGGCGCGACAACGATGTGCAGGTGCGCTTCATCGAGTTCATGCCGCTCGATGCCGGCGGGCACTGGCTCAACAACAAGGTGGTCGGGCAGGACGAGATCGTTGCCGCCATCCATGCGGTGTTCCCGATCGAGCTGCTGCCGGCCCGTGGGTCTGCACCCGCCGACACCTGGCGCTATCTCGACGGTGGCGGCGTGGTGGGCGTCATCCCCACCGTCACCAAGCCGTTCTGCGACGACTGCGACCGCGTGCGCCTCACAGCCGACGGTCAGTTCCGCACCTGCCTCTTCGCGACCACCGAGTTCGACTTCCTGCGCCTCATCCGCGACGGCGCCACCGACGCCGAGCTCGCCGCCGAGATCCAACGCGCGGTCGGCACCAAGTGGGCCGGTCACTCCATCGGTCAGGTCACGTTCGTGCGGCCTCGGCGGACGATGAGCCAGATCGGCGGCTGAGCCTGCCGACGGCCCACAGCAGCGGCAGGGTGGTGAGGAGGGGGAGCGTGATCGCGAGAGGGCGCAACGCCCACCATCGCCAGCCGATCGTGGCCGCGAGCGGCGCGCGGTGGTTCACGAAGTAGCCGATGATCAAGAAGATGGCGAGCCCCGACGTGTGCAGCAGGTACAGCGGCATCGAGTAGTCGGTGAGCAGTTGCACCGGTCGCTTCCAGCGGGCCGTGTGCAGCCGTGCCTCCACCGCGGGCCGGATGAGGAGCAGCAGACCGATCTGCAGGATGACGAGCCCGACGATGGCCAGGCTGGGCGGCGCCATGTTGGAGAACTTGTCGCCGGGCACGCCCACCATGCTGCCCGGGTATGCGCGCGACCACACGAGCGCGGCGAGGAAGAACGCGCCACCCCAGGCGAGCGCTTCGTGCGCGCGGCGGGGTGCATCGCGGAGTGCGCCGTAGAAGAAGCCGAGCTGATGGGCCAGGCCCCACACGACCACCATGTTCACCCAGCCGACGTACGGCACGTGATGGGCGAACCGTGCGATGTCGACCAGGGCGGCCAGGCCGGCGAGCCACACGGGGACCAGGAAGCTGAACCGTTGGTGCAGCCACAGGAACACCGGGAAGCACGCGATGATGAGCGCGTAGCTGAACGCGAACCACAGCGGCGACAAGATGAGCACCACCGTGCCGCGGAGCCAGTTGCCGCCCTCGATGACTGCGCCGATGGCGACGAGGATGCCCCACCACACTGCGATCAACGCGAACGCCGGCACGAGCAGGCCGCGCAGGCGGTCGACGACGAAGCGGCCCATCGACGTGCCGCGAGCCTCTGCCCGCCGCCACGCCTGCAGGTTCGCCCAGCCACCGACGAAGAAGAACAGAGGCATCACCTGCAGCACCCAGGTGATGAGCCACAGTCCCGACGTGAAGCCGATGGGGTTCGAGGCGTGCGGGCCGTCGTGCTCCCAGCGCAGGATGGTGAAGGCCCAGTGCCAGATGACCACCACCACGAGCGAGGCCGCGCGCACGAAGTCGACGAACGGGTCGCGCCGCGATCCGTCGGCCACGGCCTGAACTGGAGCCGGTTCCCCACTCATGCCGTCACCGTAGGCTGCCGATGTTCATGCGATGAGAGATGACGCGGCCCGGCACCTGCTTCGTTCACCGCGGGTGGTGCTGGCCGTCGGGGCGTTGCTCGGCCTTGCGTTGGCCTCGTCGGTCGACGCGGCAGGCCCGATCGGCACGGTCGACGGCCCGGCCACTGCGAGCAACGTCGCCGTGCGACTCACCCCTCCGGCCGGGCCGACGGTGGGCGGGTGCCGCGTGTTCCCCACCGACAACCCCTGGAACGTCGACATCTCCAAGGCGCCGCTGAACACACGCAGCGCCAGCATCATCAGCTGGATCAACGCCCGCGGTGCGACCAAGCTCCACCCCGACTTCGGTTCGGACCCGTCGTACGGCATCCCGTTCTCGGTGGTGCCCCAGAGCCAGGCGAACCTCCCCGTTCGGTACGACGCCTACGGCGACGAGAGCGACCCCGGCCCGTTCCCGATTCCGCTGTCGACACCCGTCGAGGCCGGCAGCGATGGTCACGCGCTGGTGGTGCAGCAGGGCACGTGCCGGCTGTTCGAGCTCTACCAGGCTCGCCACGACGGCGTCACCGGCTGGGTGGCGAGCAGCGGCGCCACCTGGAACCTGGGCAGCAATGCACTACGGCCCATCGGCTGGACGAGCGCCGATGCTGCCGGGCTGCCCATCCTGCCCGGACTCGTGCGCTACGACGAGGTGGCGGCCGGACAGGTGCTGCACGCCATTCGAGTGACGTTCAGCCAGACTCGCAAGGGGTTCATCCTGCCGGCCACGCACTATGCGTCGAGCAACACGTCGATCGACGCGCCACCGATGGGCATGCGACTGCGCCTGAAGGCGAGCTACGACATCAGCACGCTCACCGGACCGGCGAAGGTGATCGCGGTCGCGATGCAGCACTACGGGTTGATCGTNNGCCGACAACGGCAGCAACTGGTACTTCCAGGGCGGCACGGATCCGCGTTGGGACGACACGAGTCTCGACCAGCTGAAATCGATTCCCGGGACCGCGTTCGAAGTGGTCGACTCCGGCCCGGTGCGCACGAGCTGACACGCTCGGTGGTCACACCTCGCTCCACGCGCGTACTACAGTTCCGTGACGGATGAGTGACCTGACTTTCACGCACCTCGACCCGTTGGGTCGTGCACGCATGGTCGACGTGACCCCCAAGGAGCCCACGCACCGTCGTGCGGTCGCCAGGGGCAAGGTGTTCATGCAGCCGGAGACCACGACGGCGATCGCCAACCGCGAGGTGAAGAAGGGCGACGTCCTCGCCGTCGCCCGCGTAGCGGCCATCCAGGCGGCGAAGCGCACCAGCGACACCATCCCGCTGTGCCACCCGCTGCTCATCGGTGCCGTCTCCGTCAACTTCGAGATCGGCGACGATGCCATCGAGATCGAGGTGCAGGTGGAGACCGTCGACCGCACGGGCGTGGAGATGGAAGCGCTCCACGCGTGCTCGGTGGCGGCGCTCACCATCTACGACATGTGCAAATCGGCCGATCGATCGATGGTGATCGGCGATGTCACGTTGTGGGAGAAAACGGGCGGACGGAGTGGTACGTACCGCCGACCCGCTAACATTGCGTCCGCCGTTACGAACGTAGTAGAACCGTAATGATGAGGACGCCGGAAGTTCCATTGCTGTTCAACAGCCCGGCAACCGGAGATCGCGTGAACATGATGAACAACCTTCAGATCACCCAGCAGGAGACGCGCTGATGCAGCCCGTGGTCCTTCTCGCCGTCGCCGCCGTCTGGGCCGCCGTGATCATCCCGCCGCTGTTGCGTTCGCGCGAGCAGAACCGGCCCAACTCGTCGGTCACCGACTTCCGCCGCCAGCTCTCCACGTTGCAGCGCTCGGTGCCCACGCGCACCATGGTGCCCATGCGTGGCATGGCCCGCCCGCTCACCCAGGCGCCGCCGGCCGGCCGCATGCACGGCCACCCCGGCCAGGTTCGCCGAGTGGCTGCGCCCGTCGGCCACACTCAGGTGCACCTGCACCGCGTGAGCCAGCGCGACCTCGTCCGCCGCCGTCGAGCCAACGTGCTGTTCACCTTGGTGCTCGGTGTGTTCATCACCGGGTTCCTGGCGGCCACCACCGACTCGCGTGCCATGGTGTACGCGTTCGCCGTCGCCTTCGTGTCGCTGTGCGGCTACTGCTACAAGCTCGTGCAGCTCCGAGCAGTCGAGCAGGACCGCCAGTACAGCGAGCAGAACTGGTTCCACACCGCCTGAATCGCTGAGGCGGGTGCGGCCGTGGCCGCTACACTCGCTTGTTCCGACGGGGGTGTAGCTCAGTTGGCAGAGCGCAACAATCGCACTGTTGAGGCCAGGGGTTCAATTCCCCTCACCTCCACCCGTTGACGAGTCAGATCAGAGGCCCGATCCGCCGAACGGCAGGTCGGGCCTCTTGCTGTCGGCGCGGGCTTGAACGACGACGCCACCATGTTCCTCATCGAACACTCGATCGTCGCATTCAACACGACCTCTCACGTGGTCAGTGGTGAGCGGCCAGGTGCGCCACCGCTCGGGCAGCAACGAACGTGCCCACCAGGATGAAGATCGCGGTGAGCAGGAGTCGCCGGTGCACCAACGTCCACCCGAACACAGCGTTCAACCTGGCGTGCGTCCAGGTCGGCGCCAGATAGGTGCCCACGACGGGCGCGGCCACCATCAGAGTGCCGATGACGACGAACGTCGCGAGGCCGACAAGCCGCGCGGGAGCCGACGCGTCGGAACGAAGCAACGTGGTGCCGGCGATGATCGCAGGTGGGTACGTCGCCGTGATCACTCCGACGAAGAACGCCGGGACGAGCCCGATCGAGGTCAGCCTGGTCAGGATGTGCGGCACCTCGACAGCATGCGCACGGCCCCGGTGGTGCAGCCGGTACCACACGGCCCACACCACCATCGCGACTCCGATGGCGAGCTCGATCACGAGCGTGATCCGTCGTGGACCGCTACGTCGGGGGCCGAGACCGAGCCGCGCTGCGAACCCGGCGCCTGTGGTCACCACCGCAAGCGCCGTCATCCAGCCGACGACGAATGCCGCACCCCGATCGCGCCCGGAACGCAACACCACGAGTACGACGAGGAGCGCGGTCGGTTCGTTGGCGCTCAACCCCAGCACCACCATTGCGCCGATGAGAGGCCACATCGGTCAGCCCTCTACCCGGCCGCGCGCCCGATGAGATCATCGGGCCGTCGCAGCCGCGACGCATGGCCCGATCTGCTGTGGTCTTCGAGGAACGGTTTCATGGCCGAGCCGACAGCGCCGTCGCCGTCAGTTGGTGGACGAAGCGCCGGGTTTGCCGAGGTCGCGCCAGCTCTGTTCCGACACGTCGATCCCGTATGCTTCTGCGGCCGCGCGGATGTTGGCGAAGGCAAGCTCACGGTCGCCGTCGGTCACTCCATCCACTTGGTCGAACCGGGCCAGCGCGTTGCGGACGTGCTTGGCGTCGACAAGGGGTTCTTTGCGCTGTTCGGGGAACGCGAAGGCACTGTCGGGCAGTTCGATGCGCTTCTGCTCCGTCAGCGCGCCGCGGATGGTGTGTTGCTTCCAGGTGGTTCGCATTTCGCCGCTCGTCCCTTCCGCCCACACGGCAATCGTTGTGCCGGCAACCCGGGGGCAGTGATCGGCTGCCGACACGGTGTGGGGATACCCGAGTTGCGCGCGGGTGAAACCCACAGCGTCGACGCTCCCGCGTTGCCCCGTGGTCACTGGTCCCGTTGGGGACGTACCTCCCCTGACCTGGACCGGCCGTGGTCTGAGACGTGGGCCAGGGGGGTATCCGATGTCATGGTCCCCGCCTGGTCTCACGCCGCTTCTCTCCAGCAGATCCTCCTGAACGAGCACTCGAGCGCCAGCTCGATGTTGCGTGACGGAGGGAGTCTGCCCCACGCCCGACGTGACTCCATCGACGCGTGGTGTGCGGCCGTTGCCTGTCGAGATGACGCCGAGGTGGAGCGGTTGGTCCGTCAGAGCCGCGTCGACCGCATCTGGGACGCGGCGTCCGGCCAACTCGGGACGATGGTGGGCTAGTCGGGCTGAGCAAGTTCACCCTGAGCCGCATGGATGAATTCGGCGGCGGGTCGTTCCAACCACTGCGACACGCGCATGACGAGGGCCATGTCGGCCTGGTGAGCGGTCCGCAGGTTCGTCAATCGCGAGGCCGTGCAACCGACTGTCCGGGCCAGGTCGATCCACGCAAGACCACGGCGCTGACGCTGCGTTTCGAGCTTGTGGGCGACGAGAGGCAGTTGATGGCCGAGGGCGCTTACGCACCACGGTTCCGGCCCGCGAGCGCGGCGATCACCATGCCGGCCAGGGCCGCACCGACGACGACGACCCATACCGGCGCTTGGGCGTGGCCGACCACATAGCCGATGCGCACCTTGCGGCGGTTGTCGAAACCGACAAGCACCAGTGCGACCACGACCCCGATGGCGAGCAGCAGCCGCACCAACCTCGCCAGGTCACGGCGATGAACCGCACCCGCATTCTCGACAACGGCATCGTGAGCCATCTCGCACCTCCTCGGCGAATCTGTTCCCAGTTGTCGCGACACTCAAACCGCTGCGTCGGGACCTGTGGCTCAGGAATCAGCGGCGACAGCGCCCAGATCCGCGAG
Source organism: Acidimicrobiaceae bacterium (assembly GCA_003154135.1). GTDB lineage: Bacteria > Actinomycetota > Acidimicrobiia > Acidimicrobiales > Ilumatobacteraceae > UBA668. Next base: position 11,620 of record PMCN01000151.1, on the reverse strand, counting down.
CCGCGAGCGACACACGTTGGCGCGCACCGCTCCTCGATGAGCCGATCGACGATCTGACGCCGTTCGTCCCTCTTGCTGACTGGGGACCTTTGGCCCTGAGCCCACCGGCGCACGCCGCCGATAGTTGGGTGTTCGTCCCGCGCGCGACGTATCGGGTGCGCAGTGGAGGGTGGCATGTCCAGGACAGCACGCGACGAGGCGCAACTGGACGACACGGCGACCTTCGGTGCGCTCGTCGGCGTCGACAGGCTCCGGCGCGTCGGGCCGTTCGCCGTCACCGCGGTGGCCAGCCTGGTGTGGGCGGTCCCGCTGACGACCTGGGCGCGCCCGTGGAACGCCGTCGGCGGATCTGGCGGCGCTGTCGTCGCGGTCGTGGCAGCCCTCGTCGCGCCGTGGGAACGGATGCCCCGCCGGGCGCAACTCGGCCCGCCGGTGCTCTTCCTCGCCGCCATGCTCGTGCTGCTCTCGGCTGCGGGCGTCGGCGACCTGTCGCCCTATCTCACGCTGACCGTGCTGCCGCTGGCGTGGCTGGCCATCTACGAGAGCCGGATGGCGCTGCTGGTCACCGCCGGGCTGGCCGGGCCGACGCTGTGGTTCCTGATGCCGACCGGTGCGACTCAAGGGTCGACGCATCCGAGCACCTCGATCGTGGTCTTCGTGATCTGTTCGGCCGGCGTCGGTACCGCCCTGAACAACCTGGTCGTCGAGGATCGTCGGCTCACGGCGCGTCTGCGGGCCGACCGAGCCGCGGTCGAGCAGGCTGCATTGACGCTCGACGCGATCCCCGAGCAGGTCTCGCGCTACCGCGTGCGCGACCACACGATCGTGTACCACAACGCCAGCTGGGCCGCCCAGCACGGGATCGATGCAGGCGGCGCCGTCGGCGAGCTGTTGGACGACCACCTCTCCGACGACGAGATGAGGGGACTGCGTCACCAGCTCGGCGTGCTGAACGCGGCGATGCCGATCCTGGAGGATCCGACCGAGCGCGCCACGCACGGCGCGACGGACCAGTGGTTCCAGTGGATCGACCGGTTCATCCCCGGTGACGACGACGAGATCCTGTCGATCGGTCGCGACGTCACGGATCGACACCATGCCGAAACGGCGCTCGCCGCGAGCGAAGCCCGGTATCGCGACCTCGCCGAGAAGTCGGCCGACGTGGTGTGGCACTTCTCGCTGGAGCCGACGCCGCACTTCGACTACATGAGCCCGTCGGTCGAGCGCATCCTCGGTTACTCCCCGTCGTACTTCCTCGACGACTTCGACCGGATGCTCGAGATCCTCGACGAGGCGAGCACCACGGCGATCCTGCGAGCCATCACGGAGAACGAGTGCTCGATCACTTCGACTTCCGGTTCCGACACGCCAACGGCTCGATCGTCATCGGCGAGACTCGCACCACGCTCGTGCGTGGTGGGCTGCAAGGCGTGAGCCGCGATGTCACCGAGCTGCGGCGGTTGCAGTCCAACGTGGCGGCGCTCGCGCTGCGCGACTCGCTGACCGGCCTTGCCAACCGGCGGCTGTTCGACGAGCTGTTCGAGTCGGCGGTCGCTCGCACCGAGCGCAGTGGCCGAGCGCTCGCCGTCGCCTTCCTCGACCTCGACGGCTTCAAGGGCATCAACGACCGACACGGTCACAAGGCAGGCGACCTGGTCCTGTGCGAAACGGCACGACGGCTCCTCGCCAACGTCCGAGGCGCCGACACGGTGGCCCGCGTCGGCGGAGACGAGTTCGTGTTCTTCTTCGAGCCCGACGAGCAGGGCTCGCACGACATCGTCGAACGCGTCGGTCGCGTGCTCAGCGCACCCATCCGCATCAGTTCCGACACCACGGTGTCGTGTCCGGCCAGCATCGGTGTCGCCGACACGGGCTCCGTCGGGTACGACGCCGAGGCCCTGCTCGTTGCCGCCGACGTAGCGATGTACGACATGAAGCGCTCGCGGCAGAACGGGCGACCAGTCGGCTAGGTTCGGGCTGGGTTCGCCTGTTCGTCGCTCGCGCTCGTCTGCGGGAGTACGGTGCCTGCTGTGGACATCACCGCGGCGGCCGGGCATGCGGTCGATCTCGCGAGTCCCGTGCAGATCGCCGATCGCATCTGGTGGGTGGGTGTCATGCGGCCCGGCGACACGTTCCAATGTCACGCCTACCTCGTCGTCTCCGACCGTGGAGCAGTGCTCATCGATCCGGGGTCGATGGTCACCATCCGCGCCGTGCTCGAACGCGTCGAGCAAGTGGTGCCCCTGGCCGACGTGCACTGGATCGTGTGCCACCACAGCGACCCCGACATCGCCGGGTGCCTTCCGTACCTGCGCACCGCGCTGCCCGCCGACGACCTGCAGGTGCTGACCGAGTGGCGCGCGGAGACCCTGCTGCAGCACTACGACGCAGGCATCCCCTTCTACCGCGTGGAGGACCACGGCTGGACGCTGCCGCTCGACGACGTGCGCAGCCTGCGGTTCGTGCTCACGCCCTACCTGCACTTCCCGGGCGCGATGTGCAGCTACGAACCGTCGACCGGCGTGCTGTTCACATCCGACATCTTCGGCGGCTTCACCAACGGGGGTCGACTGTTCGCCCAGGACATGTCGTACTTCGACGACGTGCGTCCGTTCCACGAGCACTACATGCCGAGCAACGACATCCTGCAGTCGGGGCTCGCTCGGTTGCAGCAGCAGTGCCGGCCGATCAACCTCGTCGCGCCGCAGCACGGGTGCATCATCCCTGCGTCTCTCGTCGCGCCGATGTTCCACGAGCTCGGCCAGTTGGAGTGCGGCATCTTCCTCATGGCCCGCGAAGACCTCGACATCGCGCGGTTGTTGAAGGTGTCGTCGACGCTGCGCACGATGATCGAAGCGCTCATCATGGCGCACGACATCCCCGAGCTTGCACGTGTGGCCGAGCGGGTGCTGCCCGAGGTGATTCCCGTCGACTCGATCGAGCTCTATGCCGACGGCGACGAGGGTCTGCTGCGGTTCGCGAGCGACAACCGATACGCCGGCGCGCCCGGCGCGCCACCCACACCGTCGGCCGACTCGCTGGTGCTGCCCATCCCGGGTGACGGTCCCACCGCCACGTTGGTGCTGCACACCACAGGTCCGGTCGACCGCGTGAACGAGCTGAACGACATGTTCTTGAAGCTGGCTCCGGCCGTACGAGCAGCACTCAACCGGCACTTCGAGCAGCTCAAGGCCGAGCACGAACACGACCAGTTGCGCGCCACGGCCACCCACGACGCGCTCACCGGTCTGTACAACCGTCACGCGCTCGACGTGCTGGCCAGGCCCGATGATTCGTTCGCGGTACTGATGATCGACATCGATCTCTTCAAGCGGATCAACGACCGGTACGGCCATCACATCGGCGACATCGTGCTGGGTGCGGTGGCCGCCGCCATCCAGTCCGTCATCCGCACGGTCGATGCAGCGGTGCGCTTCGGTGGCGAGGAGGTGCTGGTGCTGCTCGCCGACGCCGATCGGTCGAGCGCCGAGCAGGTGGCCGAGCGCGTGCGCGCACGGATCGAAGAGGTCTGTGCCGCCAGTGCCGAGCTCGACTCGGCGGTCACCGTGTCGGTCGGGGTGGCGATGCACCACTCGGGGCAGCCCGTCGGCGAAGCCATCGACGACGCCGACCGGTGCTTGTATCGGGCGAAGGAACGCGGCCGCAACCGCGTGTGCACCGCCTGGGAGTGAGCCGGGCCTACTCGCTCGTCGGCCCGGTGAACACGGGCGGCCGCTTCTCGCGGTGGCCGGCCAGGCCCTCCGCTGCGTCGGGGCCGCCGAAGCCGTAGAACTCGTACGCCAGGCTGGCGTCGAAGATGGGTCCGGCCTGGCGATACCAGTGGTTGAGGGTGTGCTTGGTCCACCGGATGGCGCTCTGCGACATGCCGGCGAGCTGCGTGGCCACCTCGAGCGCGCGAGCGTGCACGTCGGCGTCGTCGACGCACAACGACACCAGGCCGATGCGCTCGGCCTCTTCGCCCGTGAGCGTGTCGCAGGTGAGCAGGTAGAACTTCGCCTTCGCCATGCCGCACAGCAGCGGCCAGCAGATGGCTGCGTGGTCGCCGGCCGCCACGCCGAGCTTGGTGTGGCCGTCGATGATGCGCGCGGTGCGCCCGGCGATGCTCACGTCGGCCAGCAGGGCGCACACCAGTCCGGCGCCCACTGCCGGGCCGTGGATGGCCGACACGATGGGCTTGCTGCAGTTGATGACGTTGTTGACGATGTCGCGGGCCTCGCGCAGGGCGCGGGTGCGTGCTGCGTAGTCGGTGGTGAGCTCGTCGAGCAGCCCGAAGCTGCCGCCGGCGCTGAAGGCCTTGCCCGCCCCCTGGATGATGGCCACGCGCACGGACGGGTCGCGATCGATGGCCGGCCACACATCGGCGAGGTGCGCATGGCATTCGGGGGAGACGGCGTTGAGGCCCGGCGCATCGAGTGTGACGCGCAGCACACCATCGGCCGGGCGGTCGAAGGAAAGCGTGGGGAACTGCTCCGCATAACTGGCCATGGCCCGACATTAGGCGGGTAGCGTGACCAAATTCCGAAGGAGGTCCTGATGGATCGAGTCATCATCGACGACCTGCGTGTGCTCACCGTCATCGGCGCTCTGCCCCACGAGCGGGAGATGGCCCAACCCATCCGCATCGACCTGTCGATCGGCCTCGACCTGCGCGACGCCGGCCGCAGCGACGAGTTGCACGACACGGTCCACTACGGCCTCGTGTGCGAGCGCGTGTCCGAGCTCGTGCGCGGCTCGAAGGACGTGCTGCTCGAGCGGCTCGCCGCCAAGGTGGCCGACGTGGTGCTCGAGTTCGATCTCGTGGAAGTGGTCGACGTGAAGCTCACCAAGCTGCGCCCGCCCATCGCGGAAGACGTGCAGAGCACGTCGGTGGCCATCACGCGCCTGCGCGCCGAGGCCGCGGCACCGCCGCTCGAGGACCACGAGGTGGTCGTCGCGCTGGGCAGCAACCTCGGCGACCGTCTCGGCTACCTGCGCTTCGCGGTCGGCGAGCTGGGCAACGTGGTGGCCATGTCGCAGGTGTTCGAGACCGCACCCGTCGGCGGGCCCGACGGTCAGGGCGCGTACCTCAACATGGTAGTCAAGGTGCAGACCTCGCTCGACCCGTACGCGTTCATCCGCCGGTGCCAGCGCATCGAGGCCAACGCACTTCGTCAGCGCGTCGTGCACTGGGGACCCCGAACGCTCGACGTCGACGTGCTCTTCTACGACGACGTGCACATCACCAGCGAGAAGCTCACCGTGCCGCACCCGCGCATCGGCGAGCGTCGCTTCGTGCTCACCCCGCTCAGCGAGGTGGCCCCCGAGCGCTGCCCCGAGGGGTGGAACGACTCGCTGCCGCCCAGCGAGATCCACGCCCGCGGACCGTTGGTGGTGTGAGCCGATGGCTCCACGATCAGTCGGTGAGCAGGCGCCGTTCGAAGCGGCGCACCTTGGCCGGGTAGTGCACGCGCCCGAACTCGGGGCGGTTGCGCACGACGATCTCGAGCAGCTCGTCGTGCTGCTCGGTCTCCTTCCACGGCAGGGCGATGTACAGCGGCAGCCCGAACACGCGCATCGCGTCGAGGTTGCTGTACACCCGCTTCTGGTAGAGGTAGCGCTCGTCCCACGGCCAGTTCGACGGGGCGAAGCCCGTGCCCGGGTCGAGCACGCAGCGATGGCGCAGGCCGTACCGGTCGGCGTCGCGGAGACGGGCGTCGAAGAACTCGATGATGGCGTCGACCGGGTCGCGGCGCACCATCTCCATCGCACGTGGGTTGGGGCCGCTCAGGAACGGCACCACGATCGGCACGTCGAACTCGGTGGCCACCTGCCACATCTCGTCGCTCTGCATGCCGTCGGCCGCGTTGATCACCGTGGCGCCGGCCTGCAGCGCACGGCGCAGCACCTCGGGTCGCCAGCTGTCGACGCTCATCGGCACGCCCAGCGTCGCCAGCTCGGGCACCAGCAGCCGCAGTCGCTCCCATTCGGCCTGCCACGGCACCACCTCGGCCACGTCGGTGCTGCCCTGGCCGCCCAGGTCGATGCCGTCGGCGCCGTCGGCCAGCAGCCGGCGAGCGCGTGTCATCGCCTGCTCCGGCGTGGTGGCGATGGAGTCGGTGTTCAACGAGTCGGGGCTGGCGTTCACCACGCCGTACAGGAACATGCCGCCGGAGGCTACCGATGAGATCGGTTCGTCTGTTCGAGATCGATGATTGCGCCGTCGACATGGTGGTCGAGGCCAAGGCCGGTCGCACGGTGTCGGTGTGCATCCCGTGCCGCGACGAGGCGGCCACCGTGGGTCCACTGGTGAGCGCCATCCGCAACGAGCTCATCCGCAGGGTGCCGCTCGTCGACGAGCTCATCGTGCTCGACGATCGCAGCACCGACGACACCGCCACCGTCGCCTCCAACGCCGGCGCGCGAGTGGTGCCGATCGAAGAGGTGCACGCGCTCCACGGTGAGGGCCACGGCAAGGGCAACGCGCTGTGGGCGAGCCTGGTGGCCAGCCAGGGCGATTTCGTGGTGTGGATGGATGGCGACATCACCAGCTTCGAGACGCACTGGATCGTGCGCCTGCTGGCCCCCATGCTCGACGACGACTCGGTGGCGCTGGTCAAGGCGCTCTCGCACCGACCCACGCGGTTGGGTGGCGGCGGCCGCACCACCGAGTTGGTCGCGCGCCCGCTCCTCTCGCTCTACTACCCCGAGCTGTCCGGGCTGCACCAGCCACTGGCCGGCGAGTACGCGGGCCGGCGCACGGTGCTCGAGCAGCTGCCGTTCGTGCAAGGCTGGGGTGTCGAGATCGCCATGCTCATCGACATCGCACGCCGCTACGGCCCCGAGGCCATCGCCCAGATCGATCTCGGCACGCGCGAGCACCGTCACCGATCGCTGCACGCGCTGTCGGTGCAGGCCGCCGAGGTGATGGCCACCATGCTCGGTCGCGTGCCGTCGGGCAGCCTGCTGTCCGACGAGCACCCGCAGCTGCGCAGGGCCGACGGCTCGGCGGTACCGCTCAACATCTCCGAACGCCCGCCCCTGGCCTGGCTGAAGTAGCCCGCCGTGCGACGGGGCCGGCGCGACGTCGACATCATCGAGGTGCTCGCACCCGACGATCCGTCGTGGAGCCGGCAGCTGCCGGTCGAACCCGCACCCGTGCCGGCAACCGTCGCCCCGCGGCGTGGCCCGCGCAGGGGCACCGTGCTCGCGGCCGTGGGCGTGGCTGCCGTGCTGGCGGTGGGCGCCGTGATGGTGGTGTCGGGCAACGACAGCACGCCTCGACGTGCCGACGTGCCCAACACGGTCGCCGCCACCGTCGACGCCACCGTCGATGCCACTTCGGCGCCGGCGCAGCTGTCGCCCGACACGGCGCCGCCCGATCCGGCGACGGCCGGCACCGATCGCTTCGTGCTCTCCGACCCCGGCCTCACGCCCTACTCGGCCGACATCGTGGCCACGCCCGCCGACGGCAGCTTCTACTGGTTGTGGAGCCAGTCCGGACCCGAGTCGCCGTGGCTGTCGGCGCAGGCGGGGCGGGGCTCGGTGCCGGCCTACGCGTTCAGCAACTCGAGCCGGCATCTCGTCGACGGGGTGGAGGTCGTCGATTCCGCCGACGAACCGCTCGTCGCCACCGTCGTCCAGCAGGTCGACGCCGGGTGGTGGGTCACCGTGCGCGCCCGCGGCATCAGCGACACCGAGGTGGTGCAGTTCGCGCAGCACGTCTCCATCGTCGGTGACCGGTTCCAGGACGGCACCGGGTTGCTCGACACGCTACGGTTGCAGGCGATCGACCATGCCGATCGCGCAGCCGACATGGTGTTCGGCAAGGTCGACGGTGAGTCGAGCTACCTCACCACCGACGGCCGCCAGGTGACGCTGTACGTCGCCCCCGCCACGGGCGTCGGTACGGCCGTCGACCGCCTCGCCTACTACGCGCACGGTCTGGCCACCGACTCTGCCGGTCGCATCCGCGGCGTGCTCGACGGCACCGGCGACTCGATGGTCACGTGGTTCGACCACCTGCACCGCTTCACGCTCGTCGGTCCGCTGGCGATGCACGATCTGGCCGGCCTGTCCGACGCCGTGCAGCCGGTGACGGAGACCGATTGGGCGGGGCGCGTGCACGGCCTGCACCCCGACTACCGGCTGGGCCCGTTCAGTGTGAACGGCGGAGGCGAGACCGCCGATCACACAGCGTGGACCGCGGGAGTGCAGCTGGCCACCCGCGACGGGCGCACGCTGTACCTGTGGTGGTGGACCCGGCCCACCGAACCCGACATGTCGTCGTCGACCGCTGTACCGGTCGATCTGGCGACGCAGTCGTACGTCGACACCGTGGTGGTGCAGGGTGCCACCTACGTCTTCGTCGGCCTCCCGTCGCCCACGCAGACCGTGCCCGTCACGGTGACCGGTGGCGACGGCGTGCGCCGCGCGGTGGCCATGGTGCAGGTGGCCGGCGCCGCCGTGCTGGTGGGCGTGGCGCGTGTCGACACACCGGGTGCGGTGTCGGTGAGCATCGGCAACTGACCGAGCTGATCAGCCGCCCAGTGCGGCGAGCGTTCTGGTCACCTTCGCGGCGCTCGTGCCACGTGCGGCGCCCAGGGCCTGTGCGAACACGCTCATGCGCAACTCCTCGAGCTGCCAGCCGAGATCGACCATCTCGGCTGTGACGTCGGCGCGCGGAGTGCGGCGCAGCAGCGCGACGTACCGCTGCTCCAGTGGCAGCACCTCCCGCAGCCGCGACTGGTCGCGGTGCGGGTCCTCCGGCAGACGGGCCAAGCGGTGGTCGATGCCCTGCACGTAGCGCAGCACGTCGCCGAGGCGGGCAACACCGGCGGCGGTGACGAAGCCGGGGCGAACCAGCCGGTCGAGCTGCGCGCGTGCGTCGGCTGCGGCGGTGGCCACTGCGGGAGCCACGAGCCGGTCGAGGCGCTGACGTGCCGACGCCGCCGCGGCCAGGATGTCGGCGGCGAGCCGTAGCGCGCGAGCGGAGCCATCGGCCAGCTCGTCGCGGGCCACCCGCACGAGCGCGGCAAATCCGTCGGCGGCAAACGTCGCACCGCCGTGGTCGGTCACCACGCGGCTCGCCACAGCGGCGAGGCAGTCGACCGCGAGTGCGTCGGTACTGGTGCCGCTGCCCGCGATGGCGAGCCGAGACGAGTTGGTGAGGTCGCGTTCGATGGCTCGCTTGCCCACCGGCACCGCGAGCTGCAGCAGCCGCACCACGCCCGCATGCATCACCTTGCCCTGCAGCTCCGTCGTGGTGAACACGCGGATGCTCACGCTGTCGCCGTCGTCGAGCAGTGCGGGGTAGCCGCGCACCTGCACGCCCTGGCGTGTGCTCTCCACGAACTCGGGCAGGTCGCCGAAGTCCCACGAGGTGATGCCTCTGCGTTCCTCGATCGGCGACTCGCGCGCGATGGCGGCGCGCATGCGCGGCGCGAGGAGCGCTCGCAGCGCGTCGAGGTCCTTCCCCATGGCGAGCGTCGTGCCGCGCTCGTCGTCGACCGAGAACCCCACGCGAAGGTGCGCCGGTACTGCCGCGTGGTCGAACGCCTCGGGTGGCACCTGCACGCCCACCACGTCGTGCACCGTGGTCGCGAGCGCGGCGGCGAGGGTGGTGCTGTCCTCCCACGCCGACGGCGGGCCGAGGGCCGCGTTCACCTTGTCGATCACTTCGGCCATCGGCACCAGCTCGCGGCGGTGCTCCTTGGGGAGCGACTTCAACAGCGCCGCGACGAGGTCGGCGCGCACCCCGGGCACGTTCCAGTCGAAGCCGGCGGGGGACACCTGGTTGAGCGCGGGCAGTGGCACGTGCACCATCACCCCGTCGCCTGATGCACCCGGCTCGAAGCGGTAGGTGACCTGCAGGGCGAGATCGCCCTGGCGCCACTCGCCGGGGAAGTCGGCAGCACTGACCGCACTGGAGCCGTGCAGGAAGTGCTCGAGGCGCATGGTGAGAAGGTCGGGTTGCGTGGCGCGTGCGTCGCGCCACCAGCGGTCGAAGTGGCGGGTGCTCGTCACCGCGTCGCCGACGCGCCGGTCGTAGAACGCGAACACGCTGTCGGGGTCGACGAGGTCGACGCGGCGCATCCGCTCGCTCATGCCGTCGAGCTCGGTGAGGAAGCGCAGGTTCGCCGTCCAGAACTCGTGGCGCGGCGCCCAGTCGCCCTCCACCAGGGCGCTGCGGATGAACAGGGCACGTGCCTGGGCACGGTCGACGCGGTCGTAGGCGATGGTTCGCCTCACGATCGGCAGCCCGTACAAGGTGACCTGCTCGCGGCACACCGCCGCCCCGCGCTGGGCGTTCCACTGCGGCTCGCCGTACGAGCGCTTCACCAGGTGCGCGCCGAGGCGTTCGGCCCACTCGGGTTGCACGTCGGCCACCTGGCGGGCCCACAGGCGGTTGGTCTCCACGAGCTCGGCGGCCACCACCCACCGGGGCAGCGATCTGGCCACGGCCGAGCCGGCACCGATGGCGAACTTGGAACCGTGTGCGCCCCGGTACTCGCGCGTGGTGCCGTCGCGCATGCCCATGTGGCTGAGCAGCCCGGCGAGGAGCGCCTGGTGCACGCGATCGGGGTGGCTCTCGGTCACCCCGCCGGCAGCTTGGCGGATGCCCAGCTGGCCCGCCACCTGGCGCAGCTGGCTGTACAGGTCTTGCCACTCACGCACGCGAAGGTAGTTGAGGTGCTCGGCGCGGCACAGCCTGCGGAACTGACTGTTCGACAGCTCGTGCTGACGCTCGCGCAGGTGGTCCCACAGCTTCACGAGCGACATGAAGTCGCTGCCCGCGACCTCGAAGCGGCGGTGCAGCTCGTCGGCCGCGGCGCGGTGCTCGGCAGGTCGTTCGCGGGGGTCCTGGATGCTCAACGCGGCGGCGATCACCATCACCTCGCGCACACAGCCGTGGCGATCGGCCTCGAGCACCATGCGGCCCAACCGCGGGTCGACGGGCAGGCGGGCGAGCTGCGCGCCGAGAGCGGTGAGGCTGCGCCGTCGGCCCTCCACCTCCGGTTCGATGGCACCCAGCTCCTCCAGCACCGCATAGCCGTCGCGAATGGCCCGGTGGTCGGGTGGTTCGAGGAACGGGAACGCGGCCACTTCGCCGAGACCCAGGGCTGTCATCTGCAGGATGACGGACGCCAGGTTGGTGCGNNCCGGCGCGCTGGTTGGCCGACGCCTGCGACACGGGCTCGATGGGCAGCCGCTGCACCTTCAGCCGTTGGCTGTAGCGGCTGATGCGCGCCGTGCCCGCGTCGACCACGTAGCGAACGCCGGGCACGGTGAGCGACGTCTCGGCGACGTTGGTGCTGAGCACCACTCGCCGCCCGGTGTGGGGCTGGAAGATGCGGTGCTGCTCGGCGGCCGACAGCCGCGCGTACAGCGGCAGCACGTCGAGCTGTTCGCCGGTGCGCGC
>PMCN01000151.1:0-184 GCA_003154135.1 Acidimicrobiaceae bacterium | reverse complement strand
GGTGCGTCGTCGCGCGGACCGTACGGCCGGTATCGCACGTCGACAAGGTAGGTGCGCCCGCTGACCTCGACGATGGGTGCCCCGTCGAAGTGCTCGCTGAAGCGTTGCGTGTCGATGGTGGCCGACGTGACGATGAGCTTCAGGTCGGGCCGCCGGGGCAGCAGCTGCTTGAGGTAGCCGAGCA
>PMCN01000202.1 GCA_003154135.1 Acidimicrobiaceae bacterium | reverse complement strand
GACAAGATCGGTGAGGTCATCGGGCCCAAGGGCAAGGTCATCAACACCATCGTCCAGGAGACCGGCGCCGACATCGCCGTCGACGACGACGGTGCCCAGGGCATCGTCACCATCGGCGCCGTCGAGGCGTGGCGCATGGAGGAGGCCAAGGCCCGCATCCAGGCCATCGTGTCGCCGCCGATGGCCGAGGTGGGCAAGTCCTACCCGGGCCGCGTGGTCAACCTCACCAAGTTCGGTGCGTTCGTCAACATCCTCCCCGGCCGCGACGGTCTGGTGCACATCAGCAAGCTCGGCAAGGGCAAGCGCATCAACAACGTCGAGGACGTGCTGACGCTCGGTCAGGAGATCGAGGTGATCGTGGAGGAGATCGACGAGAAGGGCAAGGTGAGCCTCACCCCCGGCGACTCGTGGAACCCCGTGGTCCCCGAGGGAGCCGGCTCGTCGGCCCCGTCCCGTGAGCGCAGCGATCGCGGTGACCGCAGCGACCGCGGTGAGCGCAGTGATCGCGGCGACCGCGGTGACCGCGGTGACCGTGGTGACCGTGGCGATCGTGCCCCGCGTGCGGCCACTGCCGCGGCGCCTGTCGACGGAGCCGTCGCCGTGTCGTTCGACGACGCGTTCGATGCCGAGCTCGCCGGTGAGCTGGGCGACCTCGGCCCCGGCGGCGAGGCCGGCGGCAACGCCGGTGCCGACCGCGCCCCTCGCGACGGCGGTCGCGACTCGAGCCGCCCGCGCCGTCACCGGTGATGCGTCGCCGGTGAGCGACCTGCGCATCACACAACTGCATTCAGGCCTCACGGCGGCCACCGAACGCGTGCCCGGCACGCTGTCGGTGGCCACCGGCGTCTGGGTGGGTGTCGGCTCGCGCGACGAGCCGGCCGAACTGTCGGGCGTGAGCCACTTCCTCGAGCACCTGCTGTTCAAGGGCACGGCCACGCGCTCGGCACAAGAGCTGTCGCGCAGCGTCGACCGACGCGGTGGCGACTTCAATGCGTTCACGTCGAAGGAGTACACGGCGTACTACTGCCGGCTCCCGGCGCGGCACGCCGAGTTCGGCATCGAGCTGCTCGGTGACGTGCTCTCGCGCCCCGCACTCCGCGACGCCGACGTGCAGGCCGAACGCCAGGTCATCCTGGAGGAGCTGGCGATGGACGACGACTCGCCCGACGATGTCGCCCACCGGCTGTTCGCCCAGCGCATCTTCGACGGTCACGAGCTGGGCCGCGACCCTGGCGGCGACCGCGAGCACGTGCAGGCCATCACTCCCGCCGACGTGCGCGCCTTCTTCGGGCAGCACTACCGAGCCAACTGCATGGTGGTTGCCGCGGTCGGGCCACTCGAGCACGACGAGTTGCTCGCGCACATCGAACGCGGCTTCGCGGGCGTGCCGACGGGCGGCTCGCGGCCCACGCGCTCCGCACCCGGACCCATGGGCGCGAACATCACCCAGCACGACGACAGCGAGCAGGTGCACATCCTGCTGGGTGGCCGCGCGCTGCCCCGCCTGCACCCACTGCGCGAAGCGCTCGACGTGGTGAACCACGTGCTCGGCGGCGGCATGTCGAGTCGCCTGTTCGAGGAGATCCGCGAGCGGCGCGGCCTCGCCTACGCCGTGTACTCGGGTGTGTCGTCGTTCGAGGACGCCGGCTCGTTCCAGCTCTACGCCGGCACGCAGCCCGAACATGCCGACGAGGTGATGCGGCTGCTGCACGGCGAGCTCGACCACCTCGCCGCCGACGGCATCACCGACGAGGAGCTCGACATCGCGGTGGGCTACCTCACGGGCGCGTTCGAGCTCGGTCTCGAGGACACCGGTGCGCGGCTGGCCCGCACTGCCGGACAGCTCATCACCACCGGTGCGGTGCGTCCCATCGACGAGCAGGTGACTCGCTGGGCGTCGGTCGACCAGGCGTCGACCCGCGCGGTGATCGAGCAGGTGCTCACCGAGCGCCCGCTGGTGGTCACCGTCGGCCCGACGGACTGACGCCGACCGACGTACTGGATCAGGCGATGGGCGGCGGCGGGGGCATTGCGACCGTCGGCTCCGACGGTGCATCGCCGACCAGGGGCGCCACTGCGCCCTGCGGATCGGGGTCGACCGATCCCTTCGCGTCGAGGATCTTCACGCCGGACTCCTCCAGTGCCGACAGCTGCGCGACCAACGCGTCGATGGCGGCGTCGTCGTCGGGCACCGAGCCGGCGGTGCGCTGGCGGTAGATGATGCGCCCGAGGTCGTCGAGTAGATCGTCGGCCTTGCGCTTGTGCTGCATGTCGTCGGCCTTGTCCTTCACCGTTGCGGTGAGTTGGGTGGCCTTCTCCTTGGCTTTGTCGAGGAAGCTCATGTCGTTGTTCTAGCGCACATCGGCTGGAGTACCGTCGTCGCGATGAGCGCAATTCGTGTCGGTGTGGTGGGCGCTGGTGGGCGCATGGGCGGCACGGTGTGCGACGCGGTCGCCGCCGACCCCGAGCTGGAGCTGGTGGCGGCGGTCGATCCGCACGCGAGCGGTGGCCCGGTGCACGGCGTCACCATCACCGCCGAGCTGCGCGCACTTGCCGATGCCCACTGCGAGGTGGTGATCGACTTCACGGTCGCCGCGGCTGCCCGCGTCACCCTTCCCTGGTTGGCGATGCACGGCATGCACGCCGTGGTCGGTACCACCGGCTTCGACGACGACGACATCGCCGCGTTCCGCAGCGAGTTCAGCGGGAGCAACTGCGTCATCGCCGCCAACTTCGCGATCAGCGCGGTGCTGATGATGCGGTTCGCGGAGATGGCGGCGCCGTTCTTCGACACCGCCGAGATCATCGAACTGCACCACGACACCAAGATCGACGCACCGTCGGGCACCGCCGTCGCCACGGCACGGCGCATGGCCGCAGCCAAGTCGGCCTTCGCTCCCGACCCCACCCAGCACCAGGTGTACCCCGGCGCTCGTGGCGGTGAAGGCCCTGGCGGCATCCGCATCCACTCGGTGCGCATGCGTGGCATGGTCGCCCACCAGGAAGTGATGCTGGGTGCCACCGGCCAGACCCTCACCATCCGCCAGGACAGCTACGACCGGGCCAGCTTCATGCCCGGCGTGCTGCTGGCGTGCAAGCGCATCGGGGACCATCCCGGGCTCACCATCGGCCTCGACCCGTTGCTGGGTGTATGACGGCGCCCTGTCACGACCGGCCGCTACGACCGGCCGCTGCGCACGTCGTCGAGGAAGCCCACCACGGCATCGTTGAACGCGTCGTTCTTGTCGCCGGCCACCATGTGTCCGGCTCCGCCCACGTCGGCGTAGCGAGCATGCGGCACGAGTGCCAGGAAGTCGCGTGCGCCCTCCTCGCTGAGGAGATCGCTCTGGCGACCGCGCACGAGCAGGGTGGGCACCGTGAGGCTGCGGGCCGCGCGTTCGAGCACGTCGCCGCGGTGCACGCTGACCCGTGACTCGTCGTCGATGGGCCGACTGGTGATGAAGGCAGGGTCCCAGTGCCAGTACCACCGGCCGTCGTCGCGCTGGCGCACGTTCTTGCGCAAGCCGCTGAGGTCGCTCGGGCGCGGGCGGTGCGGGTTGTACGCCGCCACCGCGTCGGCAACCTCGTCGAGCGACGCGAAGCCGGAGGTCATGTGCTCGCCCATGAACGAGCGGATGCGATCGGCGCCCGCGCGTTCGATGTGCGGCGCGACGTCGACGAGCACGAGCGCTCGGCCCACCGGGTGATCGGCGGTGGCGCCCAGTGCCGCGAGCGCCGACGTGCCACCCAGCGATGCGCCGATGAGCGCAGGATGACCGAGCTCGCCGGCGATCGCGATGATGTCGGAGGCGAAGCCTTCGAGCGAGTAGTCGGCGTCGGGTGCCCATTGTGAGTCGCCGTGACCGCGCAGGTCGACCGACACCGAGTACCACCCGCGCTCGCCGAGGTCGCGTTGCGTGGTCTTCCACGAATGGCGTGTCTGTCCACCGCCGTGCAGCAGCAGCACGGGCGGTGCGGCTGGATCACCGAACGAGTCGCCGGCGATGCGGATGCCCTGCGCGCCCTCGAACTCGAGGGGCTCCGCGGTCACCCGAGCGCCGCGACGGCCGCGTCGTAGTCGGGCTCCTGCGCGATCGCGGGTACGAGCTGGCTGTGCACCACGGTGCCGTGCTCGTCGAGCACCACCACCGAACGCGCCATCAACCCGGCCAGCTTTCCATCGGCCATGGCAACGCCGTAGGCGGTACCGAAGTCGCCGCGGAACGTGGACGCGGTGACCACGTTGGTGAGGCCCTCCGCCCCGCAGAAGCGGCTCGCAGCGAACGGCAGGTCGGCGGAGACGCAGAGCACCACGGTGTTGTCGAGGCCGGACGCGATCTCGTTGAACTTGCGAACGCTGGTGGCGCAGACAGCGGTGTCGATGCTGGGGAAGATGTTGAGCACGATGCGCTTGCCGGCGAGGTCGGCGTTGGTGACGGCCGAGAAGTCGCCCTTGGTGAGGGTGAACGACGGGCCGGGCGCGCCCACGGAGGGGAGCTCGCCGACGGTGTGGACGGGGTTGCCCCCGAGTGCGGTGGTTGCCATGCCGAGGGTTCTAGCACGCGCCGGCGGCGGCCGTCTCACCGACCCTTGCGGAAGTTGCGCACGTTGGCGAGCACGACCACGACGATGCAGCCGACGATGATCCAGAGCTGGTAGTGGTTGGTCCAGTCGATCACGGAACGGAGCTGCGACTCGAACACGTGGGCCAGCCACCAGATGAGCGCAAAGCGCACGGCGATGCCCACCAGCGCCATCGGCACGAGCTTCTTCCACGTGGTGCCGGCCGCACCGGTGAGCGCCCACACGATGTTGCTGCCCACGAAGAACGGCACCATGAACCACTCGTACTTGTCGACCTGGAGCTCGAAGCGGGCCACCTGTTCCTGGGGCATGCCCAGGAACCGCCAGAACCAGCGCAACGCCCGGTCGCCGTAGCAGCGGCCGACCATGTGGCACACCACGGCGGAGGCCATCAGGCGTGCCGCACCGACCAGCACCCAGCTGACCGGAGAGATGCCCGACGGCACCGTGAGCACGAGGTAGCGGTTGCGCGACGACAGCAGGAGCAGTCGCACCGGATGGTGCGTCTCGAGTGCGGCCCAGCCGGCTGCGGCCACGTTCGTGCACACCACGAGCGCGACGAACGCGACCACCCAGACGGGGCCGTGCCACGGAGCAGCGGGAGGCTCGTCGACCGCGTCGGTGGTCTCGATTTGGGACTCGTCGCTCACGTGGCGCACACTAGGCGCCGCTCGTCGTCGAGTGCCGGTCTTGGGGGTCTACATCATCGTTCGTCACTTCGCTGCGGTCGCTGCCGTCGTCGCGCTCGCGCTGGGCGTCTCGGCGTGCGCGAGCGACCCCGACGACGCGCTGCGCGTCACCACCGCCACCACCGCCGCGGTCAACGTTCCGGCGGGCAACGGTACGGCCACGGCCACCATCACCGCCATCGACAACAACTTCGAGGCGCAGACCACCACGGTCACTGCCGGCACCACCATCACCTTCGAGAATGGCGGGCGCAACACCCACAACGTCGTGCCCGAAGGCGACCCGAAGGCCACCACGTGGGGAGCTCTCGACGCCGCGTTCGCGCCCAAGGCCACCTACTCGCACACGTTCGACACACCCGGCACGTACGTCTACTACTGCACCATCCACGGCACACCCAGCGCGGGTATGTTCGGCACGATCATCGTCACTGCACCGTGACGGTCAAGGGGGAACAACGATGAACCGACGTCTGGTCGCGTCCGTAGCTGCGGCCGTGCTCATCCTGGTGGCCTGCGGAGCCGACAAGTCCGCGACCACCACGACTTCCGCGCCGTCGACCACCGCCGTGGCCGTCGACACCACCAACGCACCGGAGACCACGGTCGAGGCGGCGAAGACCACGCTCACCGTGCCCGACGACTATCCCACCATCCAGGCAGCGGTCGATGCGGCCAAGCCGGGCTACCTCGTGCTCGTCAAGCCGGGCACGTACCACGAGGCCGTCAACGTCACCACCGACGACCTCACCATCCGCGGGCTCGATCGCAACACCGTCGTCCTCGACGGCAAGTTCGAGCTCGACAACGGCGTGCGGGTGCTCGCTGCCAAGCACGTCGCCGTCGAGAACATGACCGCACAGAACTACACGCACAACGGCTTCTTCTGGACCGGGGTCGACGGTTACCGCGGGTCGTACCTCACCTCGTACCGCACGGGTGACTACGGCGTGTACGCGTTCGACTCGATCAACGGTCAGCTGGAGCACATCTACGCAGCGGGCAGCCCCGACGCCGGTGTGTACATCGGCGAGTGCTTCCCCTGCAACGCGGTGCTCGACGACGCGGTAAGCGAGCACAACGGTCTCGGCTACTCGGGCACCAACTCCGGCGGCAACCTGCTCATCATCAACTCCACGTTCCGCTTCAACCGTGCGGGCGTGGTGCCCAACAGCGGCAGCTACGAGCTGTGCTACCCGAACCGCGAGACCACCATCGTGGGCAACCTGGTGTACTCCAACAACCAGGCCGACACGCCCAGCATCGACGTCGCGTTGCTCGCCATGGGCAACGGCATCCTCGTTGCGGGTGGGGTGAAGAACGACATCGAACGGAACCTCGTCTACGACCACGACAAGAGCGGCATCGGACTCGTGCCGTACCTCGAGGACGACCCCAACGACAGTCCGCCGCCACCCGAGAAGTGGTCGACGACGTGCGTCGACTCGAAGACGCAGAAGCCCGCCAAGCCGGGCAAGGCCGTGCTCTGGGACTCGCAACGGAACCGGGTGATCGGCAACGTGCTGTCCGACAACCGACAGATCGACCTGTTGGTCGCCTCGGCGGGCACGGACGTGAGCACGCTCGGCAACTGCTTCTCGGACAACACGTTCACCTCGTCGGCGCCCAACAAGATCGAGACGCTGGCGCCGTGCGATGCGACCGGCACTGGCGACTGGAAGGACGGCGAGTACAACGTGGCCGCCTGGCTGGGTGAGACGCACCCGCCGTCGGTCGACTGGAAGACCGCCACGCTGCCGCCGTTGCAGCCGCAGACCAACATGCCCGACGCGGCCACGGCGCCCGCGCACCCGGCGACCGATGTGCCCTTCAAGGTCGACCTCGCTGCCATCAAGGTGCCCACCAAGCCGGCATGAGATCTCTCGCGGTCGCCCTCGTGCTGCTCGCCGCGTGCAGCAGTGGCGGCTCCGCCACGCGCCACCCGATGCAGATGGCGACCGATGCCACGTCACTCGGCCAACCCGACGAGCCGATCGCCGGGCCGCAGGGCGGTGTGCCGCAGTTCGTGGTCGAGTGCACGTACAGCCACGCCGCGTCGGACGACCCGATCGTCTACCCGGGCCAGCCCGGACGGAGCCACCTGCACGTCTTCTTCGGCAACACCACGGTCGACGCGCACACCACCATTGCGTCGTTGGCCGGCGGCGGCACCACGTGCGACCAACAGCTCGACAAGGCCGCCTACTGGGCGCCGGCGCTGCTGAAGGACAACCAGATGCTCACGCCGGTGAAGAGCACGGCGTACTACCGACCCGGCATCGCCGTCGACCCCACGACGGTGCAACCGTTCCCGCCCGGCCTGGTGATGATCGCCGGCAACGCGGGCGCGACGCGCGACCAGCCGGTGTCGATCGTCGCCTGGACCTGTGGCACGGGCAGCGAGCGCGACGTGTTGCCGCCCACGTGCGGGGGAGGGCGCGACCTGCGCCTGGTGGTCACCTTCCCCGACTGCTGGGACGGCGTGCACCTCGACAGCCCCAACCATCACACGCACGTCGCGTACAGCTCGAAGGGGTCGTGCCCGACGGGCTACCCCGTACCCATCCCGCAGCTGCAGTTCAGCGTCGAGTACCCCGTGTCCGGGCCGACCGACGGCATGGTGCTGGCGAGCGGCGGCCTGACGAGCGGCCATGCCGACTTCATGAACGGCTGGGACCAGAAGAAGCTCACCGACGAGGTCGACCTCTGTCTGCACCGCAAGGTGGTGTGCGGCGTCACGAGTGGCCGCAAGACCGGCTAGAGAGAGAGTTAGAGCCGGCCGCTGGCGATCACGCGCTCGAGGAACTCGTGCGTCTCCGGGCGGGCCGGCGCGGTGAACAGCTGCGCGGGCGGACCCGACTCGAGGATCACGCCGTCCTTCAAGAAGCACACCGTGTCGCTGATCTCGCGGGCGAAGCCCATCTCGTGCGTGGCGATCACCATGGTCATGCCCTCGCCGCGCATGTCGCGGATGACGTTGAGCACCTCGCCCACGAGCACGGGGTCGAGCGCGGCGGTCACCTCGTCGAGCAGCATCAGCTCGGGTCGCATGGCGAGCGCCCTGACGATGGCCACGCGTTGCTGCTGTCCGCCCGACAACTGGTCGGGGTAGGCGTCGGCCTTGTCGGCGAGGCCGAAGCGGTCGAGCAGCTCGAGGGCGAGGCGCTCGGCCTCGACCCGGTCGTTGCCCAGCACCTTCGTGGGGCCGAGCGTGATGTTGCGCCGCACGCTCATGTGCGGGAACAGGTTGTAGCTCTGGAACACCATGCCGATGCGGCGGCGGATGGGGTCGGCGTCGAGCCCGGGCACGCTGATGTCGGCGCCGTCGAGCATGATCGCCCCGTCGTCGATCGGCTCGAGCAGGTTGAT
>PMCN01000038.1 GCA_003154135.1 Acidimicrobiaceae bacterium | reverse complement strand
CAGAACTGCAACGTGTTCAACGACGCCGCGTTCGACGAGGTCACCGGCAAGCACGCCCGCGAAGAGATGATGATCGATCTCGTCCACGGTGAGCAGATCCGCTTCGGGGCCGACCGCCACAAGGGCGTCACCATGGGGTCCGACGGTCAGTTGCGCATCGTCGAGGTCGCCGACGTCGGTGAGAGCGCCATCCTCGTGCACGACGCTCAGCGCCACGACCCGGGTCTCGCGTTCGCGCTGGCCCGACTGTCGCACGACGACCACTCGCCCACGCCGTTCGGCGTGTTCCGCGATGTCACGCGCGGCGACTACGGCACGATGGTGGGAGCGCAGGTGGCCCAGGCTTCGGAGAAGAAGGGTCCGGGCGATCTCAACGCGCTGCTGCGCAGCAACGGCACGTGGATGGTCGGCTGACCTCTCCCCCCTGGCCGTGCCACAATGAGCCGGTGCACACCTTCTCGCTGACGGCCGACGTCACCCCGACGACGACGTCGAACTCGGGGGTCGTCATCGTCATCGTGGCATGCGTCGCGGTGCTCCTCGTGGCGGTCGCGGTGTTCATCCGCTTCAGGTCGCGCAAGAACAAGCGTCGTCCGCCGGGAACGGGCTGACGCCCGAGTGGGCGCCTACCTGCAGGCGCTCACGCTGACGCTCGCCATCGAGGTGCCGATCTACGCGGTGGTGCTGCGTGCGGCTGGTGAGGGCTGGCTCCGCGCGGCGCGGTTGGGGGTGGCCGCGAACCTCGTGTCGCATCCGCTCGCGTTCCTGGTGGTGTACCCGTTGCTGCACCATGTGCTCGCGAGCCCCGCCACGCTCACCGTCGTGGAGGTGGCGGTGATGACGGGCGAAGCAGCGCTGGTGTGGGCTCGAACTCGCCGACCTGAGGCCCTGATCGCAGCGGCACTGGCCAACCTGTCGTCACTCGCCATCGGCGTGGCAGTGCACTGACCGAGGCTCGCCGCGACGGGCGCAGGCCCGATCCCCAGGCCAACTGGTCGAGCACGCCGTGCGATGGGACGGTGGCGTCGGTACCGAAGTTGCGGTCGTCCACCTCGAACGACGCCGAACCGAACAGGACGTCGAACGCAGGGAGCACCAAGGCGAAGTTGCACTGGTCGCGACCCACCTCGTGATGACTGCGATGGAAGGCGGGTGTCACCACCACGGCGGCAAGCACCCGGCCGGGGACGAACACGTCTGCGTGCGCGAACAGGGTGACCACCCCGACCACGAGCATGTAGGGCGCGATGGCCGCAGCGCCGAACCCGCACCAGGCGGCCACCACGGCGGGCACCACCAGTGTGAGCGCTGAATCGACCGGGTGGAAGCGGAACGTCGACCACCAGCGCACGTCGGTGCTGCTGTGGTGCACGCTGTGGAGTCGCCAGAGGAACGGCACCGTGTGCATCGCACGGTGGATGCCGTAGTGCACCAACTCGGCGGTCAGCGCCGCACTTGCCACCCTGATCGCCCAGGGCCAGGCGGCCACGGCGCCCGCCCAGCGGCCGTGCCCGACGTCGCGCACTGCTGCCCAGGTGAGCGCTCCGACCCATGGCACGTACGCCACGTACAGCGCCATCCAGCCCAGGTCGGTGAGCGCCTGCCGGCGATCGAGACGTCGACGGCCGCGCTCCGGCGCCAGCAACTCGGCGGTGCCGACCAGCACCGCCTTCGCGGCCAGCGTCGTCAGCAGGAGGGCGACCGCGCGCATCGGGCGACCTTACATGCGTGTCGTGCGGCGGCGACGATGTGCTGCCTCGGCCGTCAGCACGCCGATGTGATGGCTGCGCCGGCGCCGATGTCGGCACGGTCGGCGGCGGCGCGGCCCGCGTGCCAGCCGTACGCGTCGTAGCGACGCGACTTCATCATCGTGGTGGCCGGGAACGCCTCCTTCACCGCGGCGGTCACCTCGGCGTCGCGACGCGCCAGCACAGGTGCCAGCGCCGAGCCGTAGTCGGCCTCGGCCTGGTGGGTGATGGTGGCGCTGGCGGTCTCGAGCCGCTCGGTGATGCGATCGGCGAACGACACCATGAACGCCCGCTTGAACGACGGTGTGCGCAGGGTGCGGTCGTGCGCCGTGGCGAGGGCCGAAGCATGCGTCGCCTGCACCAGCAGCGACGTGAAGAGCACCTCGGTGAGCTGCACGTCGACCGGGTAGCCCATCACGGTGGTGAAGCCGGCGCCCGACGACGACACGCACTTCGCGCCGTTCACACGTGCGAGCATCGAGAGGAACAGCGCCTTCTCGTCGGCGTAGGGGTTGTCGATGTGGACCCGCCGCGAGGTGATGCCGGCGTGGGTGCCGGCGCCGGCGGCATGTGCCGCGAGCATGGCCGCATCGATGCTGTGGCGGGTCATCAGCGCCTGGGCCTTCGCCGTGAACGACTCGGCCTCGGCCTCGAACTCGGTGGCCTCGGCCTTGGCGAGGAGCGCACGGATGGTGCGCAAGGCCTTGGAGTCGACCTCGCCGGTGGGCAAGGCCCGCGGCACGGTGCCCCGATTGCTGGCGCCCCACGCCGCAGGAGGCGCGATCAGATGGGGGAGCGACCCCGCCGCAGCGAGCAACGCTCCGACGAACGCGGCCATGTCGAGCGCCTCATGCTCGTCGAGCTTCTCGGTGCGCATCCACCGCTCCACCACCTCGCCGTGCCCGCCGAGGACGGTACCGGCCGTCGGGTCGAAGGCACCCAGCTCGTGCAACTGGGTGAGCCACTCGTCGGGTGCGCGCTCAGCGGCGTTGGTGCGGCGTGCATGCTGTGCGATGTAGCCGACGGCGAGCCGAACGTGGCGCTGGGTGGCGCTGCGCTTCACGAAGTGGGCCACGTCGGCCGGTTGCCAACCGTTGGCGAAGACGATGTCGAACTGGCCGCGAAGGCGATGGTCGAGTGCGGTGAAGGTACCCATCGGCGCACTGTGACAGACGGGCGCGCGAAGGTTTCGGCTCAGCCGGTGTAGTGCTGGTCGGCGAGCGTGAGCACCTCGTCGAGCACGGCGAGGCCTTCCTGCACCTCGTCGGCGCTGGCGGTGCACGGCGGCACCACGTGCACCCGGTTGAAGTGGGTGAACGGCCACACGCCCTTCGCCTTGCATGCCGCCGCCAGGTCGCCCATCGGCTTGGCGTCGGCACCGGCAGCGTTGTACGGCACCAGTGGCTCGCGGGTGGCGCGATCCTTCACCAGCTCGATGGCCCAGAACACGCCGAGACCGCGTACGTCGCCGACGCTCGGGTGGTTGGCCATCAGCTTCTCGAGACCGGGAGCGATGACATCGGCGCCCAGGGAGCGGGCGTGCTCGATGATGCCTTCTTCCTTGAAGATGTTGATGCTGGCGACGGCCGACGCGCAGGCGAGCGGATGCCCCGAGTAGGTGAGCCCGCCCGGGTAGGCGCGGTCGCGGAACGAGGCCGACACCTTGTCGCTGATGACGACCCCTCCGAGCGGGAGGTACCCGGAGTTGACGCCCTTGGCGAAGCAGACGAGGTCGGGCTGCACGCCCCACTTCTGGAACGCGAACCACTCACCGCAGCGACCGAACCCGGCCATCACCTCGTCGCAGATGAGCATGATGCCGTGGCGGTCGCAGCGGTCGCGGAGGCCCTCGAGGTAGCCGTCCGGCGGCACGAGGATTCCGTTGGTGCCCACGACGGTCTCGATGATGATGGCGGCGACGGTGTGCGCGCCCTCCACCATCAACACGTCGTCGAGGTGCGACAGTGCGCGTTGGCACTCCTGCTGCTCGTCGTCGCTGTGGAACGCACTGCGATAGGTGTAGGGCCCCCAGAACTTCACCACGCCGGGCATGCCGGGCTCGCTGGGCCAGCGGCGCGGGTCGCCGGTGAGCGTGATGGCGCCGTTGGTGGCACCGTGGTAGCTGCGGTAGTGGTTGAGCACCTTGTTGCGGCCGGTGTGCAACCTGGCCATGCGCACCGCGTTCTCGGTGGCCTCGGCGCCGCCGTTGGTGAAGAAGACCATGTTGAGGTCGCAGCCGGGCAGGTTGGTGGCCGCCACCTCGGTGATGAGGCGGGCGGCTTCGCTGCGGGCATCGTTGGCGTGGAACGGCGCCACCGTGCACAGCCGATCGGCCTGCTCCTTGATCGCCGCGACCAGCTTGGGGTGCTGGTGACCGATGTTGACGTTGACGAGCTGGCTCGAGAAGTCGAGGTAGCGCGTGCCGTCGTCGGTCCAGAAGTAGCTGCCCTCGGCGCGGGTGACCACTGCCGGGTTCAGCGCGGCCTGCGCGCTCCAGGAGTGGAACACGTGCTGGCGGTCGTTGGTGAAGGCATCGGCGGGGTTGGTCTCGAGCGCACTCATGGCGAGCATCGTAGTTGTCACACGAATGGGCGTACAGACTGCAGTTTGTGACCGAACAAAGAATCGTCGCCTGGTCGTGCGCTACGTTGACGCGCATGGGAGAGATGGTCACCTTCACGAGCAATGGTCACACATGCGACGGCTACATCGCCGGAACGGGTCCCGGGGTGCTGGTCATCCAGGAGTGGTGGGGTCTCGTGCCGCACATCAAGGATGTCGTCGACCGCTTCGCCGCGGCCGGCTTCACGGCACTTGCGCCCGACCTCTACCACGGTGAGTCCAGCACCGAGCCCGACGGCGCGGGCAAGTTGATGATGGCGATGAACCTCGACCAGGCAGGCAAGGACATGAGCGGCGCGATCGCACTCCTGCAGGAGCGGTCGGGCCGGTCGAAGGTGGGTGTGGTCGGGTACTGCATGGGCGGC
Organism: Acidimicrobiaceae bacterium; assembly: GCA_003154135.1. GTDB lineage: Bacteria > Actinomycetota > Acidimicrobiia > Acidimicrobiales > Ilumatobacteraceae > UBA668. The sequence continues at coordinate 4,289 of PMCN01000038.1, read as the reverse complement.
GGCCTCGCCCTCTTCATCGCATCGCAGCGGCCCGATGCGGTGGCTGCGGCCGCGCCGTACTACGGCGTCATCCCGTGGGCCAGCGCCCAGCCCGACTGGTCGGCCATCGCGGCCAAAGTGGTCGGCGAGTACGCCGAGTTCGACGACTACGCCGGCCCCGCGGTCAGCGCGGCCCTGCAGGCGCAACTGCGCGAACTGGGCAAGGACGCCACCCTCCACGTGCACATGGGCACGCATCACGCGTTCTTCAACGACGCCCGCCCCGAGGTCTACGACGAAGCTGCCGCCACCGAGTCGTTCGATCGCACCCTCGACCTGTTCCGCACCACCCTCTGACCCGACCCGAGTGTGCAACCCCCGGCCGAGTGCTCACTCGCGCCCCGGGGTGCGAGTGACCACTCGGGTACCGGTAGGCGCGGCCTAGGCTTCTGCCGATGTCTGCTCGTTGGCGCCCCGAACCGCTCACCATCGTCGCGCTGGTCGCATCGCTGGCCGGTTCGTTCGTGCTCTACGACAAGAGCGCCCACTTCCTGGTCGCCGGTGATCGGCTCATCATCTACGCGGCCATTCCCCTTGCACCCATCGCCGTGGTGCTGCTCGTGGCCATCATGCGCGGCGAACCATCGGCGGTGCGTCGCTTCGCCATGCCGCTCGCCGTGGCGGGTCTGCTCACGGGGCTTCTCCACGGAATGTTCGCGTGGGGCGCCTTCGACAGCCCCACGCTGTGCGGTGCCGCGTCGGGTTGCAACGATGGCCTCGGCTCGCGCTTCCTCGACCTGTCGTGGTTCTCGTGGCTGGCGATGGCCACCTACTTCGCCACGGTGGCCGCCGCGTACACGCTCGCGCTTCCGTCCGACACCCGAGTGGACACTCGCGCCCCGGGGTGAGAGTGCCCACTCGGGTGGCGCTCACCCACTCNNGCGCTCACCCACTCGGGTGGCGCTCACCCACTCGCCTGGGGCTGTGGCACTCGCTGCGGGGGTGGGGTCAGTCGAGGGCGGCGATGGCGTCGGCGACGGCGAGGAGGCGCTGCGCGTTGGCCACATGCAGGTTCTCGATCATGCGACCCTGGAACGTCACCACGCCCTTGCCCTGTGCCACGCCCTCCTCGAACGCAGCGATCATGCCGCGAGCGGTCTCGATGTCGGTCTCGCTCGGCGCCCACACCATGTTGCAGACGTCGACCTGACCCGGGTGGATGAGCGTCTTGCCGTCGAAGCCCATCTCGAAGCCCTGCTGGCACTCGACGCGGAACGAGTCGAGATCCTTGACGTCGTTGAACACCCCGTCGAGGATCACCTTGTCGGCCTCGCGGGCGGCCAGCAGCGCGCTGGCCAGGTGCGGCACGAGCGGGTGACGACCGACCGCGCCCAGCGTGGAGCGCAACTCGCGTGCCAGGTCGTTGGTGCCCATCACCAGCACCTCCACGCGCCAGTGGGCGGCGAGGGCGCGCACATCGAGGATGGCCGTGGGCGTCTCGACCATCGCCCAGATCTTCATCGCGGCAGGAGCTCCGGCGGCGTCGAGCCTGTCGGACACCTCGTCGAGGTAGGCGACCGTCGACACCTTGGGGATCACCACGGCCGAGGCTCCGGACTGCGCGGCGGCCGCCAGATCGTCGACACCCCACGGCGTGTCGAGCCCGTTGCAACGGATGGTGAGCTCGCGCGAGCCGTACTCGGCGGACGACGCAGCCGCGACCGCATTGACGCGCGCGGCCTCCTTGGCGTCGGGTGCCACCGCATCCTCGAGGTCGAAGATGATTGCGTCGGCCGGGATGGTCTTGGCCTTCTCGAGTGCGCGCTCGTTGGCGGCCGGCATGTACAGGACGGAACGGCGGGGACGCAGGTGGCTCATCAGGGCTCGCTTTCTGTGGTCAGTATCCGTAGGCCGCAGCGAGCTCGGGGTCGCGTTCGGCGAGCTGATGGGCGAGAGCAACGACCACCTTGCACTGCTTCACCGAGGCGTCGTCCTCCATCTTGCCGTCGAGCATGATGGCACCAGTGCCGTCACCCATCGCATCGATCACTCGCTGCGCCTGCTGCACGTCGGCGGGGCGGGGGCTGAACACGCGCTTGGCGATGTCGACCTGCACCGGGTGGAGGCTCCAGGCACCTACGCATCCGAGCAGGTAGGCGTTGCGGAACTGNNGTGTCCTTGATGTCGCCGAACGGCCCGTAGAACGGCAGGAGGCCGAAGGTGACGCACGCGTCGACCATGCGGGCGATGGTGTAGTGCCACAGGTCCTGCTGATGCGTGGCGCGAGCGGCGTCGTACTGCGGGCCGTCGGCGCCCACCGGCGGGTCGGCGCGCACCAGGTAGTCGGGATGCCCGCCGCCGACGCGTGTGGTCTTCATGCGCCGATTGGCTGCCAGGTCGGCCGGCCCGAGCGACAGCCCCTGCATGCGTGGCGACGCGGCGCAGATCTCCTCGATGTTGGCCACACCGCGNNTCCACCTTCGGCACCATGATCACGTCGAGCTTGTCGCCGATCTCGCCCACGAGGGTGACGAGGTCGTCGAGCCCCCACGGGGAGTCGAGGCTGTTGATGCGCGTCCACAACTGGGTGCTGCCCATGTCGTGGGTCTTGGCCACCTTCACCAGGCCGGCACGTGCGGCTTCCTTGTCGGCCATCGGGATGGCGTCCTCGAGGTTGCCGAGCAGGATGTCGACCATGGGGATGGTCTCCGGCAGCTTCGCTACGACCTTCTCGTTCTGGGGCGGGAAGAAGTGGATGACCCGGCTCGGCCGGAACGGGATCTCACGCACGGGCTCGGGGGCACCGACGGCGAGGGGCTTGAAGAAGTCACGAGGGCTGCGCACGACTCAAGGTTAGGGTTGGCGCGGTGGCGCTCCCGAATTTCGACGCGATCCTATTCGACGCGGGTGGCATCTTCCTGCTGCCCGACCCGACGGTGCTCGGCCCGTTGCTGGCCTACCACGGCGGTGATCCGTCCATCGCCGCGCACCGGCGGGCGCACTACGCGGGCATGGCGGCGAAGAGCGCGGCGGGTTCGACCGAGAAGTTCTGGCACGACTACAACGACGCGTACGTGCGTTCCGTCGGAGTGCCCGACGACGATGTGGAGCTCGCGTCGCTGGTGCTCGAACAGACTCGCAACGCGTACACCTGGCGCTGGCCCATTCCCGAGAGCGTGCGGGCGCTGCGCGCCCTGCACGACGCCGGCATGCCGGTCGGTGTCGTGAGCAACGCGAGCGGTCAGATCGCGCAGGTGCTGGCTCGCAGCGGGGTCTGCCAGGAGGGCGCGGGCGTCAACACGCCGGTGCGCGTCATCGTCGACAGCCACGTCGTCGGGGTCGCCAAGCCCGATCCGCACATCTTCGACTTCGCTCTCGTGCACTTCCCCGACGCGCTCCGCGACCGTGTCGCGTACGTCGGCGACTCGGTCACCATGGACGTGGGAGGTGCCCGTGCGGCCGGCCTGCACCCCATCCTGCTCGATCCGCACGACGACCACCCGGGCGCCGACTTCGACCGGCTGCGCTCGCTCGAGGAACTGCTCGCGTGAGCGGCGAGCAGGTCAGCGACGAGTGGGCTGGGTGGCGGCGCAGGGTCGACCTCGAGGAGTTCCACCAGCGATGGGTCCGCATGGAGGCGTCGGGACACGCGGCGCACGGCGAGGCCGACCTGATCGAGGCGTACCGTCCCGCGAGCGTGCTCGACGCCGGCTGCGGCATGGGTCGTGTCGCCATCGAGCTGTCGCGTCGTGGGATCGATGTCGACGGCGCCGACCTCGACGACGAGCTCCTCGCCTTCGCGCGGCGCGACGCACCGCAGCTCGTGTGGGTCAGCGGCGACCTCGCCGACGTCGTCCTGCCGCGGCGGTACGAACTGGTTGCGTTGCCGGGCAACGTGATGATGTTCTGCCGCGCGTCCGACCGAGGCCCTATCGTCGCCAACCTGGCTCGCCACCTGCTGCCCGGTGGCCTGCTCGTGGCCGGCTTCGGTCTCGAGCAACGCGCCGACGCGATCACCGTCGGCGAGTACGACGCAGCGTGTGTTGCCGAGGGACTCACACTCGAGGCCCGCTATGCCACCTGGCAGCGCGCGCCGTTTGAGGCCGGCGACTACGCCGTCAGCGTGCACCGCCTGCCCGCGGAGCACCGTTCTGGGCAGCCGTGGCGACGGATTCCGTCGCAGGTCCTGCCCAGAAGCTTGTTTGGCGGCATCGCTGCCCAGAAGCCGAGGCGCGTCAGGTGCGGGAGGTGTCGCAGAGGCGGCGGGCGATGACCTTGAGGCAGAGGGTCTCGTCGGCGCCTTCGAAGAT
>PMCN01000194.1 GCA_003154135.1 Acidimicrobiaceae bacterium | reverse complement strand
CGCCGGCGCCGGAGCAGTGGTACATCTTCAAGCCGATCTGGCCTGCCACGGCCGAGGAAGAGGCCCGGCTGGAAGCCCGGCACCGCGCGGCGATGGCGAACGATGCCAAGGGCGCCGCCCCTCAAGGATCCGGCGGGACGGCCACGGACGTCGCGCCGGCCGTAGACGCCGGCGAGACGCCAAAGCGCCCGGAGCAATGACCCGGCCGGCGTCCTCTGCGGCAGGCGAACCGCCCGCCCCGCGGCGCGGACTTCGGCGCAGGCTGACCGAGAGCCTGACCGCCTTCCTCGTCATCGGCGCGCTGAAGCTCATCCTGCACCTGCCGGAACGGCCGGTGTGGGCAGTGGCCGACTTCGGCGGCGGCATCTCGTACCACCTTCCGACCGCCCGTCGGGCTCGGGCCCGCCGAAACCTCCGCCGCGTCATCGAGTGGATGGCGGCCAACGGCCAGGGATCTGAGTCGTACCGCGCCGCGGCAACGGACCCCAAGGCGTTCGAGAAGCTCGTCCGATCGATCTTCATCAACCACGCCCGCTACTACGTGGAGATGGCTCGAGCGCCCAAGTTCACCTCGAGCTGGGTCCTCGAGCGGCTTTACGACGAGACTCCCGAGGAAGTCGAGGCGTGGCTGGTCAAGGGCAAGGCGCTGATCCTCGTCGGCCTGCATTTCGGGGCGATCGAGGTGCCCGGCATCTTCGCCGTCCACCGCCTGGGCCGCATCGTGAGCCCCATGGAGAGCGTCGCCAACGCTCGCGTGCAGCGGTACATCTACTCGACCCGGGCCACGGTGGGCGTCCGAATCGTGCCCCTCGAAGACGCCGGCGTTGAGCTCCTGGCCGCGCTTCGCGGCAACGAGGCAGTCGGGCTCGTGGCCGACCGCAACATCGCCGGCGGCGGCATCGAGGTCGACCTGTTCGGCGAGCGCACCACCCTGCCCGCAGGACCGGCGACGCTGGGCATCCGCGTCGGCACACCCGTGCTGCCCGTGGGCGTCTACTTCACCTCCGCGTACAACGGCCATCACGCCATCGTGCGCCCGCCGTTGAAGACCGACCGGCGCGGTGGCCTGCGCGACGATGTCGCCCGCGTCACCCAGGAGCTCGCCCGCGAGCTCGAGTTCCTCATNNGTCCCTGGCACCCCGGCTCGTGTCAGCGCACCACCACCAGTCTTGGTGGTCACGCGCTGACACGAGCGAAGGAATGGCGGGGGAATCGCGGAAGGAGTGGAGGGGGATGGGGGCGGGGTGGGTGTGGGTTAGGGTTGATCCATGCCGATACAGCGCCTCGACGGGTACCGCCTCTGGGAGGGCGGCCCTGTCCCGAACGGCGCCGACGGCATCACGCTCGGGTCGCTGGTCATCGTGCGCAGGGGCAAGGCCACGCCCTACCTGCTGCGGCACGAACAGGTGCACGTTCGTCAGTGGCGGCGCTACGGCGTGGTCGGCTTCCCGGCCCGATACGTGGGCAACTACCTGATGTGGCGCCTGCGCCGCAAGGGCCATCGCGGCTCGTACCTGCGCATTCCGATGGAGATCGAAGCCGACTGGGTGGCCCGTCGCTCACTCGCCACCGCCGTGCGCGACGATCTCGTGGAGCGCGTCACGAGTTAGCCCGATATGGTCGGGCTCGACTTCCCCCAGTCGCCGTCCGCCGGGCTCCACGTCCGGTCTGCTGCAGGGGAGTCGTCGTGCCCGACCTGCCCGATCGTCCCGCGCCACCGCAGACACCGCTGCACCGCGCCCGTGAATGGCTGCAGTGGGTGGGGCCGGCACGCATCGCCGCCTCGGCGCTTGCCGTGCTGGCAGTGCTGGCCGGTGGCTACTGGCTGGTCCGCCCGCCCACCCCCACCACCGAGGCGTCCATTCCGTACGCGACGCACACCGGGTCGACCGCGACGAGCCGAACAGGTCCGACCAGCGTGCCCACGGCCACTGCGTCGTCGATCGACAGCACGGCCACCACGGCGAGCGTTGCATCCGTGCTGCTCGTGGTGCACGTCGCCGGCGCGGTGGCGCACTCCGGCGTGTACCGGCTGGCGCCCGGCTCGCGGGTGATCGATGCGGTGCAGGCCGCCGGTGGCCTGGCCGATGACGCCGACCCCGACGCGGTGAACCTTGCCGCACTGGTGGCCGACGGCCAACGCGTGTACGTGCCACGCCTGGGCGGCACGGTGCCGGTCGACCCGGGGGGTGGGGGACCGGTGCCCACCACCTCGCCGCGAGGACCGGTGAACCTCAACACGGCCACCATCGACCAGCTCGACACGTTGCCGGGGGTGGGCCCGTCGACCGCGGCGGCCATCGTCGCCTACCGCCAGCAAAACGGTCCCTTCACGTCGGTCGACGAGGTGGCGAAGGTGCACGGCATCGGCCCGGCGAAGCTCGAGGCGTTGCGCGGACTGGTGACCGTGTGAGCGTCAGAGCAGCGCGCGGCCCAGTACGAGGTCGGCGGCCACCAGTGCGGCCACGACGCCCACCCACACCCCGGTGGCGAGCCACAGGTACTCGCGCCAGAAGTCGCGCCACGTGGCGGCCGGTCGCTTGGTGGCGCGCACGCTGGCGGCCACACCGACGGCGAACCACACGGCTGCACTGGCCAGCGCCGACAGCAGGTACACCCCACCACCGTGGCTCAGCGGCACACCTGCCACCAGCAGCACCGGCGCGGCGAGGACGGCGAACAGGAAGCTGCTCACCCCTCGCACCGGGCCGTTGCTGCCGTGTTGCAGCACCACTGCCAGGAGGCCGAGCGCGGCGGGCGGCGCCAGCCCGACCACTGGGCCAAGGCGGCGCAGCAAACCTCGGTAGGCGCGTGGGCCCTGCGGCACTGGGCGGCCGAGCACCTCGACCTGGAGCGGTTCCATGAGCCGAGCGTACGACGCCGATCCGCCGCCGCGATGGCACCTCACGGACCTGCAGGTGCTCGAGTGCGCAGCGGTGACAGTGGTGGGCATCTGGGCGGGATGGCTCGCGGCGGTCGCCGCCGCGCTGGTGCTCTGGGCGACTCACCGACGAGCCGTACCGTTGGCGCTGGCCGCCGTGCTCGGCGTGGTGGGGTGCGTCGCGGGCCATCATGCCTGGTCAGAGGCAACTCCCCGACACCTTGCACCGTTCACCGGATGGGCACGGTTGGCCGCCGACCCCACGCCCGCAGGCACCGGCCTGCGCGTCACGCTGCAGATGCAGGGCGAGCGGTTCGACGCGTTCGTGTACGGCACGCAGCGGGCGCAGTTCGCAACCCATCAGTCGGGTGAGTACGCGTGGGTGGTCGGCCGCCGGTTGCCGCTCACCCGCGACCCTCGCCGTTCACAGGTGCGCCACGTGGTCGGTCGCTTCGCCGTCGACGTGCTGGGCGACGTGGTGGCGGGCAATCCGTTGGCGACTGCGAGCAACCGGGTGAGGTCGGCGCTGCGTCGGGCTGCCAACCGGTCGATGGCGCCGGCCGACGCCACGCTGTTCACCGGACTCGTCATCGGCGACGACGCGCAGCAGCCACCGTGGCTCATCGACGACTTCCGCGCCAGTGGTCTGTCTCACCTCACCGCCGTCAGCGGACAGAACGTCTCTTACATGTTGGCGGCCGCGCTGCCGTTGCTGCGGCGCCTGCGCCCGTGGTGGCGGTGGGCCGCGACCGTCGGCCTCATCGCGTGGTTCATGGCGCTCACACGATTCGAACCGTCGGTGCTCCGTGCCGGCGCGATGGCGATGCTCGCCGCCACCGCGTTCGTGCTCGGCCGGCAACCGCACCCGCTGCGGCTGGTGGCATCGGCCGTGGTGGTGCTCACCCTGGGCGATCCGCTGCTGGTGTGGAGCGTGGGCTTCTGGCTCAGCGTGTGCGCCACCATCGGCGTGTGCGCAGTCGCACCGTGGCTGGTCGCGCGGCTCGCCGGGCCGCACTGGCTGCGGCTGGCCCTCGGGGTCACGCTGGGAGCCCAGGCCGGGGTAGCGCTGCCCAGCCTGCTCGTGTTCCACCGCCTCCCCGTCATCAGCGTGCCGGCCAACCTGGCGGCGGTGCCGGTGGCCGGCTTCGTGATGCTCTACGGCCTTCCGGCCGGCCTCGTGGCTTCGGTGCTGCCCGGGTTCGCGGCGTCCACCGTGATGCTGCCGTCGGTGGTCGGCACGCGCTGGGTGTCCACCGTCGCCCAGGTCGCGGCGGCCGCCGAGCCACCCGCGGTGTGGGCAGCCGGCCTGTGGGTGGTCGGGGGCGTGGCGCTCGTGCTGCATCTCCGGCGTCGCTCGCGAGCCCCGGCCGGGTCTGTGCCAATCTGAGAGGCGCCATGACAGTGCACCTCATCACCGGCGACGACGAGTCGCTCGTCCTCAGCGCCATCGCCGACCTCGTCAAGAAGCTGGTCGGGGCCGGTGATCGCACGATGATGGTCGACGACTTCGACAGCGACGACTACGAGATCTCTGCTGTCATCGACGCCGTGCAGACCCCACCGTTCCTCACCGACACCCGGGTCGTGGTGGTGCGCGGCGTGGGCCGCTTCAACACCGACGACGTGGTGCCGTTGGTCGCGTACCTCGCCGATCCGCTGCCCAGCACCGACCTGGTGCTCGTGGGCGGGGGAGGGCGGATGGCGAAGTCGCTCACCGACGGCGTGAAGAAGTCGGGCGGCACCGTCATCGACACCGTGCCACCGAGTCGCGCACGCGAGCGCGCCGGCTGGTTCGACGAGCAGATCAAGGCATCGGGACTCAAGCTCGACGGCCAGGCCACGCAGGTGCTCGCCGATTGGCTGGGCGAGGACGCGGGCCGCCTGCAGGGCATCCTCGAGACGTTGCACGCCACGTACGGCAGCGGTCACACCCTGCGCAGCGTCGACGTCGCGCCCTTCATGGGTGACGCCGGCGGCGTGCCGCCCTGGGACCTGACCGACGCCGTCGACCGGGGTGACACCACCCGTTCGCTGCAGTTGCTGCACCGCATGATGCGAGCCGGCGAACGCCATCCGCTGCAGGTGATGTCGATCCTGCACGGCCACTACTCGAAGCTGCTTGCTCTCGACGGCGCCGATGCCCGCGACGAAGCGTCGGCGGCCGCGGCGATGGGCATCAAACCCGGCTTCCCTGCCCGGAAGGCCCTCGATCAGTACCGAAAGCTGGGCGGCAGCGGCACCACCCGCGCCATCGCGTTGCTGGCCCAGGCCGACCTCGATCTGCGCGGTGCCAAGGAGTGGCCGGAGGAGCTGGTGATGGAAGTGCTCGTGGCCCGCCTGAGCCGCCTCGCCGGCACCGCCGCCCGCCGCTGAACGCCGCCTCCCGCCGCTGAACGCGAAGAGGCCCGGGCACGTGGCCCGGGCCTCATCTCGATCGGTGGTGCTCAGCCGACGGCGTTGAGCTTCTTCATCAGGCGGCTCTTGCGNNCTCTTGCGGCGAGCGGCCTGGTTCTTATGGATGACGCCCTTGGCGGCAGCCATGTCGAGGCGCTTGACGGCCAGGCGCAGCTCTTCCTCGCTGTGCTCGGTGCCCGCGGCCTTCTGCGCGTTCTTCACGCGGGTCTTCAGCTCGCTCTTCACGGCCTTGTTGCGCTCGGCGCTCTTGGCATTCGTGAGGTTGCGCTTCTTCTGACTCTTGATGTTCGCCACGGACGTACCCTCTTGGTGATCGCAATCGACGTATAAATCGGCTGGGCAAGGCTAACAGCGCAGGCGCGGCTGCCCCAACCTCCCGGTCGACACCCGAGCGGGCGACAGCGGCGCCGGTAGGATCCACCGACCGGCCATGGACCTCGAACGCATTCGCAACTTCTCCATCATCGCCCACAT
>PMCN01000057.1 GCA_003154135.1 Acidimicrobiaceae bacterium | reverse complement strand
ATCACCCCCAGCCATCTGACCGTCATGCACCGGCAGTGGCCGGCAGTTGTGGGAAGGCTTTGGGAAGAGGTTAACCAACCGGGCACCCGCAGTGGGCCTGACCTGGTCGAACACCCGTCCTGACTGGAGGGTTCCTAAACCGCAGGTCGCAGGTTCGATCCCTGCCGGGGGCGCCAAGAAAGACCAGGTAGATCGCTAGATCGCTGGCGCCCGTCGCTGAGGCAAGGGGTGGCGGCCCATATTTCGGCCCATACGGCCCATACCACTCCTGCTGGACCTCGCGTTGTTAGGTTGCGCCGATGGTGACGTCGGTGCGGATGTGGGGCTGACGGAGTGCGCGGCTCGCTTCGCCAACGACGCCATGGGTCGTGGGAGCTGCGGGTGCATGCCGGTCGAGATTCGGTCACCGGCAAACCCGCGTACGTCACCCGAACGGTGCGAGGTGACCGTGACGTCGCGGAGCGAGGACTCGCAGCGCTCGTCGCCCAGATCTCTGACTCGGCCACGTCGCCGACCTTCGGCACGGTTGGTGAGTTGTGCGAGAAGTGGTGGACGTACAGCTCCCCGAACCTTGCGCCGACTGTGGCTCGCGAGTACCGCCGGCTGATCGATCGCCGGGTGGTGCCGGCCTTCGGCCACGTCAAGGTCGTCGATCTTCGGGCTCACCAGCTCGACGCTTGGTACGGGGAGTTGCTCGCCAGCGGCGCAGTCAACGGTCGGCCCCTGTCCGCCAACTCGGTGCGACACATCCACTCGGTGCTGCATCGCGCGCTTGAACAGGGCATCGCGTGGGACTGGATCGCCTACAACCCTGCACGGCGGGCAACCCCGCCACCGGCACGACGACCGTGCATCCACCTGCCCAGCGCCGGGGAGGTCGTCCGCCTCATCGAGGCAGCGCAAGCCGTCAATCGCAGCCTGCCGATCTTCCTACGGTTGGCCGCGGTGACGGGTGCCAGGCGCGGTGAGCTCTGCGCGCTGCAATGGCAACACGTCGACTTCCACCGGCAGACGCTGCACATCGCCGGCCAGGTCGCGCACACCGCCAGCGGCCCGGTGCAACGACCGACCAAGACCCATGCCGAACGTCGTCTCACACTCGACCCGGTCACCCTCGAGGAGCTCGCCAAGCTCGCCGACGCCCAGCCCAAGGTCGAATCCGATCGCTACATCTTCAGTCACAACCCGGACGGGAGGGCGCCGTGGCGGCCGGACTACGCGACGCTCGCGTTCGCACGCCTGGCCGCTCAGCTCGGCATCGCCAAGATCCGGCTGCATGACCTCCGCCACTTCGCTGCAACCACCATGCTGCTCAACGGCATCGACGTACGCACGGCGGCCGGACGACTGGGACACGCCCGCGCCTCAACGACGCTGGACATCTACGCCCACTACACCCAGCCCGCCGATCAGCGTGCGTCAAACACGTTGGCCAACAGCCTCGACGAGCGCCGCTGACGCTGCACGCTGCGGTTGTGCAACGAGTTGTTGCACAACCGCATCTCGGTCGCACTCGGACTGCCTGCGCCTGTGCTCCGCTCGCATGTCGAGCCGCCGCGGGAGACGCAACGTGCGCTTCAGCTGCCGCGGTCCGGTCGCACGTCGGCCGGCGCGGTGATCCACGAGGCCAGCAGGTTGAGCGCGTCCTGCGATGGTGAGCCGGGCTCTGCGGTGTAGATGTTGAGGCGTTGCCCNNCTCTTGGTGCCGGTGCGGTGGAACTTGACGTTGTGGGCGGCCCATCGGACACGGAATTCGTCGCTGCGTGTGGAGAGCTCGCCGATGAGGTCGGTGAGGCGTTTGTCGTACGGGTCGCGTCCGGCGGCGGCGCGGAGGATGGCGACGGCGTCGTGGGCGATGGTGTCCCAGTCGTGGAAGAACTCGGGTGCGTTCGGGCTGAGGAACAGGAACCGAGCGACGTTGACGGGACGTGACGGGAAGTCGAAGACCGGTGAGTAGACGGCTTCGCCGATCCTGTTGGCGGCGAGGATGTCGAGNNCGTTCCTGTGTCGGGCGACGCCGTGGCGCGTTCGAGGTCGTCATCGCGCGGACGAGATCGTAGAGGTGGGCTCGTTCGGCGTCGTCGAGTTGGAGCGCACGTGCGATGCCTTCGAGGACGTCGTCGGAGACGCCGTTGGTGTTTCCGCGCTCGAGGCGGGTGTAGTACTCGACGCTGATCCCGGCGAGCATCGCGACTTCCTCTCGACGCAGGCCCTTGACGCGCCGGTTCGTGCCGTATGTGGGGAGGCCGGCTTGCTCAGGGGTGATCTTGGCCCGGCGGGTGGCGAGGAATTCGCGGATGCCGTCCTTGTTGTCCATGGTCTGCACGCTACGACGCCCCGGCAACCGGTGGGAGTCCCTGCCAGTACCTGTCTTGTCCCGGTCTCCCACACTCACTGGATCAGTGGTTGGGTGGTTGACAGAGCTACGGCGAGTCGCCGAGGAGACGTGATGAAAGCAGCAATCTTCAATGGTCCGGGATCGATCGAGATCGGCGAGCGACCCGACCCACGTGTCGAGCATCCGACCGACGCGGTGGTCCGGGTCGTCATGGCCTGTGTGTGTGGTTCAGACCTCTGGTACTACCGGGGCGAGTCCGAGCACGCAATCGGCTCGATCGGTCACGAGTTCATCGGAGTGGTCGAAGACGTCGGTGCCGATGTCTCATCGGTGGCGGTCGGCGATCTCGTGGTGGCGCCGTTCATCTTCAGCGACATGTCGTGCCCGCATTGCCGGCACGGTTCGACGATCTCGTGCGCGGTCGGCGGCTCGTTCGGCAACGGCACCATCGACGGCGGCCAGGGCGAGGCCGTCCGGGTGCCGCTCGCCAGCAGCACGCTCGTCAAGGTGTCGGGCTCGGGCCACTCCGACGCAACCCTGAAGTCGTTGCTCACACTGTCCGATGTCATGTCGACCGGTCACCACGCCGCCGTGAGTGCCGGGGTGAAGAGCGGCGACACGGTGGCCGTGGTCGGCGACGGAGCGGTCGGCCTGTCCGCCGTGCTGGCCGCCAAGCGGCTCGGAGCCGAACGCATCATCGCTCTCAGCAGGCACGCTGATCGGCAGCGGATCGCGCGAGATTTCGGCGCCACCGACATCGTCGATTCCCGTGGCGAGGAGGCCAACCAGGCGGTCCTCGATCTCACGGCCGGGATCGGTGTCGACGCCACGATGGAGTGCGTCGGTACCCAGCAGTCGATCGACACCGCAGCTGCGATCGCCCGTCCCGGTTCGACGATCGGCATCGTCGGTGTCCCGCACGGGATCGTGCCGTTCGATGCCACGTTCTTCCGCAACATCGCCTGGCGCGGCGGCCCTGCGCCGGCGCGGATCTACATCCCTGAGCTGCTCGACGACGTGCTCGAGAATCGGATCAACCCGGGGCTGGTCCTCGACTTCGAGACCGACCTCGACGGCACACCCACGGCTTACGCGGCGATGGACGACCGCCTTGCGATCAAGTCACTCATCCGAGTTGGGAGCCTGTGATGCCCGCCTGGACGAACGACGACCTCGACCGGATCGGCAGCAGTGAAGAACTCGCCCTGGCGTCCCGACGTGCGGACGGTTCGCTCAGCGGGTTCGTCACGATGTGGGTCGTCCGCGTCGGCGACGACCTGTTCGTCCGCTCGGCTGGCGGCCCGAATCGGCCGTGGTACCGAGGTGCCCGTGCTGCCGGAGTTGGAGCCATCCGAGTCAGCGGCGTCGAGCGCGATGTCACCTTCGCCGACACCGTGACCGGCACCCACGAGGCGATCGATGCCGCTTACAACGCCAAGTACGACCGGTACGGGCCGAAGATCGTCGGTGGCGTTGTCGGCGAGGCCGCCCACCTGGTCACGATCCGCCTCGTCCCCACACCTCGATCGAAGGAGTTCTGATGGCCATCTCCGACACGGCCCGCGCCAACCACGACCTGCTGTT
>PMCN01000039.1:230-23996 GCA_003154135.1 Acidimicrobiaceae bacterium | reverse complement strand
ATGAAGGACAAGGTCACCGACGCGCTGAAGAACCACTTCCGCCCGGAGTTCCTCAACCGCATCGACGAGATCATCGTGTTCCACGAGTTGGCCCGCAACGAAGTGATGCAGATGGTCGACCTGATGACCAAGCGCCTCACCGGTCAGCTCGAAGGACAGGGACTCGGCATCGAGCTCACGCAGAACGCCAAGGAGCTGCTCGCCGAGAAGGGCTACGACCCGCAGCTCGGCGCCCGCCCGCTGCGTCGTGCCATCCAGCGCATGATCGAGGACGTCCTCAGCGAGAAGATCCTCTACAAGGAGTTCCACGCCGGCGAGATCATCGTCGTCGACACCGAGGACGATCCCGATCGGGTCGGCGAGAAGAAGCTCTCCTTCCGCGGCGTCGAGGGCTTCCAGCCACCGGCCACCGTGGCGCTCGCCACCACCGCCGCCGACACCGTGGAGCCACCTGCCCCGGCGGAGTGACCACCCTCGCTCAGGGGCTCCTCCCGACATGTCTATGCTGTCGCGCATCCCGAGGCGGAAGAGGCCCAGATGTCAGCAGTCACGTTCCAGATCGACTACACCGATCCGCGCAACAAGAAGACCAATGCGCTCCGGGTCTTCTACGCGCTGCCCCACATCATCATCGTCAATGCACTCGGCTACCTGGCCGAGGCGCTGGCAGTGGTGCAGTGGTTCATCATCCTGTTCACCGGCAAGCGCAACCAGAGCATCTGGTCGCTCGGCCGTGGCGTGCTCGACTGGCAGGCCCGCGTGTACACCTACACCGGGCTCATGTACGACACGTACCCCAACTTCGGTTTCGAGAAGGGGGCCGAGCCGGTCACGTTCGCGCTCGAGTTCGAGGCGGAGGCCAACCGGCTCACCAGTGCGCTCCGCATCATCTGGGCCATCCCGGCCGTCGTCGTGATGGCCGTGATCGGCATCGCCGGGTTCCTCGTCACGGTGGTGACCTGGTTCGCCATCGTGTTCACCGGCACGCAGTCGCGAGGCAGCTTCGACTTCCTGTTGAAGGTGCACCGGCTCGGCGTGCGCACCAACGCCTACGTCCTGCTGCTCACCGACACGTACCCCAAGTACGAGTGACGTCGGCGCCGTGGCAGCACGGTGGCCTCCTGACAGAATGCACCGGATGCGACGCGTCCTCGTCTTCCTCGTTGCCGCGCTCGTGCTCTCCGCGTGCCGCATCGACTCCACCGTCACGCTGAAGGTTCAACCCGACGGATCGGGTGTCATCACGCTCGCGGTGGTGGCCGACGCGGCCGTCGTGAAAGCCGCACCCGGGCTCGCGGCCGACCTTCGCCTCGACGACGCCGCCGCGGCCGGGTGGACCGTCGACGGTCCCAAGCCCACCGACGGCGGCGGCCTGCAGGTGACCCTCACCCACCCGTTCACCACGGTGCAGGAGGCCACGGCGCTGCTCCAGTCGATCAACGGCAGCGGCGGCCCGCTCCACGACGTGACGCTCGGCCACAGCGTCACCTCGGCCGACATCACCACCACGCTCACCGGCAAGATCCGCGTCGACGGCGGGCTCGACGCGTTCGCCGACCCCGACGTGCTGTCGGCCATCGGCGGCACGCCGTACGCCAACGCGATCGCATCGGCCGACCTCAAGCCCACCGACGTGGTGACGTTCACGTTCGTGGCCGACCTGCCGGGTGACATCACGGCGAACGCCGGCTCCGGTCCGGCGGGCACCACACCCACCAACCCGCGCTCGTGGAGCGTGCCCATCGACGGCACCGCCGCCGATCTGGCCACCACGGCCGTCATCGCACAGGGCAGCGGGTCGAGCGGCTGGAGCACCCTCGCCACCGTCGCGCTCGTCGCGCTCGTCGCCTGGTGCGTCGCCGCGGCCGGGTTCATCCTGTTCGTCGCCACGGCCAGGCGTGCCCGCGCCCATCGCCGGCCGGGCGGCTGAGGCTCGCCGGCCGGGAGGGCCCGGGTACCTCGTCACACCCCTCGCGTACCGTGCCGCGCATGAGCAGAGTCCGCGTCGTCTACCGCTGCACCGACTGTGGCAGCGCCACCCCGAAGTGGGCCGGCCGCTGCCTCACCTGCGAAGCGTGGAACTCGTTGGTGGAAGACCTCGAGGGCGGCGCCGCTCCGCCGGCTCGGCTGTCGGCCGGGGCGCCTGCCATGCCCATCGGCGAGGTCGACGCGCACTGCTCGCAGCCCCAGCCCACCGGCATCCCCGAGATCGACCGCGTGCTCGGCGGTGGGCTGGTGGCCGGGTCGGTCACGCTGCTCGGTGGCGAGCCGGGCATCGGCAAGAGCACCATCTTGCTGCAGCTCCTCGCGCAGTGGCCCACACGCACGCTGTACGTCAGCGCCGAGGAGAGCGCACAGCAGGTGCGGCTGCGGGCCGAGCGCCTCGGCGCAGTGCGGCCCGATCTGTGGCTCGTGCCCGAGACGTCGCTCCCCCACATCCTGGCGGCGATCGATCAGGTGCAGCCCACGCTCGTCGTCATCGACAGCATCCAGAGCATCGCCGACCCCGACGTGGCATCTGCACCAGGCAGCGTGGTGCAGGTGCGTGGCTGCGCGCATCGTCTGGTGAGCGAAGCCAAGCGACGCGGCGTGCCGGTGGTGCTCGTCGGTCACGTCACCAAGGAGGGCGGTCTCGCCGGCCCACGCGTGCTCGAGCACGTGGTCGACACGGTGCTCAGCTTCGAGGGCGACCGTCACCACGCACTTCGCCTGCTGCGCGCGGTGAAGCATCGTTTCGGCCCCACCAACGAGCTCGGGGTGTTCGAGATGACGGGCGACGGTCTGCTCGGCGTTCCCGACGCCAGCCGGCTGTTCCTCACCGACCGGCGCACCGGCGTGCCCGGCTCGGCCGTCGTGCCCACGCTCGAGGGGCAGCGACCGTTGCTGGTCGAGGTGCAGGCGCTCACCAACCCGGTGCCGCCGGGCGCCCCGCCGCGGCGGAGCGCGCAGGGCATCGACGGTGGCCGCCTCGCCTTGCTCCTCGCGGTGCTCGAACGACGGGCGCGACTGTCGCTCGGCAACCACGAGGTGTTCGCGTCGGCAGTGGGCGGTGTGCGCCTCACCGAGCCGGGCGCCGACCTTGCGGTGTGCCTCGCCGTCGTCAGCGCGCTGGCCGACCACCCGCTGCCGGCCGACGTGGTGGTGTTCGGTGAGGTCGGCCTCGCCGGCGAGCTGCGCCAGGCCGCGCATGCGCCGCGTCGACTCGCCGAAGCAGCGCGCATGGGCTTCACGCGTGCCATCGTCCCGACCAACTCACCACCCGATGCACACGGCATCTCGCTCACACGCGTGTCCACCCTCACCGAGGCGTTGGCTGCGGTGGGCCTTGCCGCGCGCGGGGCGAGGTAACGCCGGGCAGGCCGTCGCGTCACCCCGTACACTGGGCGCGTGCCGCGTCAGACCAACCCCAACGATGCGCTGCACGCGGCGCTGGCGCAGGTCGCGCCAGGCATGCCGTTGCGCGACGGCATCGATCGCATCGTGCGCGCCAAGATGGGCGCATTGGTGGTCGTGAGCGACGAACCGAAGGTGCTCGCCATCTGCAGCGGCGGGTTCCTGCTCGATGCCGAGTTCACCCCGCAGCGGCTCAGCGAGCTGGCGAAGATGGACGGCGCGATCATCGTGGCGCGCGACGGCAGCCGCATCGCTCGTGCCAACGTGCACCTCGTGCCCGACCCCACGGTGCCCACCGCCGAGACCGGCACCCGGCACCGCACAGCCGAGCGCGTCGCCATCTCGCTCGGTGTGCCGGTCATCAGCGTCAGCGAGGAGATGAGCGTCATCAACATCTACGCGGGCGGCATGAAGCGGCAGCTGCAAGACATCGGCCGCCTCCTCGACCGGGCCGGCCAGGCGCTGCAGACCCTCGAGCGCTACAAGGCCAAGCTCGACGATGCCACCAGCAACCTCACCTCGCTGGAAGTGGAGGACGTGGTCACCGTGCGCGACGTCGCCGCCGTGTTGCAACGCGGCGAGATGGTGCGCCAGATCGCGGCCGAGATCGAGACGATGATCGTCGAGCTCGGTGTCGACGCCCGCCTGCTGCGCCTGCAGCTCGACGAGGTGTTCACGTCGCTCGACGACGAGCTCGACCTGGTGATGGCCGACTACCCGAGCCTCGGCGACGGCCTCGCTGCCGCGGCCGACGGCGATGCGCCCGCCTCGCCGAAGGGCCTGCGCCTGTTGGCGCGAGTGCCGCGACTCTCCGACGACCACGCGCTGGCCATCACCGAGCACTTCGGCGAGCTGGCCAAGCTGCTGCGCGCCACGGCCGACGACATCGCGGGCGTGCCGGGCATCGAGCGCAAGACCGCGTACGCAGTGAAGGACACGCTCGACCGCCTCACGGAGAGCACCATCCTCGACCAGTACATCTGACGAGCGGCCGTTCAGGCCAGCCGGTCAGGCGGGCCGGTACGCCACCTTCACGCCGTGATGTGGGCCGTCGTGGGTCACGAGGCCGTCGTCGGTGAGCTTCACGAGGTGTGCGAGCACGCTGCGGCCGGCCGCCTTGTGCAGCTTCTCGTCGACGTCGACGTAGAGCCGGCGCACCATGTCGGGCACCATGTCGGTGCCGGCACGCACCGCGGCGAGCACACCCGCCTCGCGGTCGAGGCGGTGCTGGATGAACGCGTCGACGAACGGCACCGTGCGCGTGACGGGCGCACCGTGGGTGGGCCACAGCACGTCATCGGCTCGGTCGCGCACCTTGCGGAGGGATGCGAAGTAAGCCCGCATGTCGCCGTCGGGCGGGGTGATGACCGTGGTGCTCCATCCCATGATGTGGTCGCCGGTGAACAGCGAGTGCTCCTGTTCGAGCGCGTACGCCATGTGGTTGCTGGTGTGGCCCGGCGTGTGCACGGCACGAAGGGTCCAGCCCGGGCCTTCGGCCGCGATGTCGCCGTCGGCCACTCGCTCGTCGGGCGTGAAGGCGAGGTCGACTGCCTCCTCCACCTTCACCTCGCCCGGCTCGCCGGCAGCGCTCACGTCGCTGGTGTCGGGCTCGTCGGGCTCGTCGTCGTCGACCCAGTCGGGGTCGATGCGGTGCGGGCCATGGGCGACGGTGGGCGCGCCCGTGGTCTCGCGCAACCACGCGGCGAGTGGCGAGTGGTCGCTGTGACAGTGGGTGACGAGGATGGCCCGCACCGTGTGACCGCGGAGCGCAACGGTGAGCGCTTCCTGGTGCGATGGCGACACGGGCCCCGGGTCGATGACGACCACATCGGTCCTCGTTCCGACGATGTAGGTGCCGGTGCCGTGGTAGGTGAACTTCGACGGGTTGTCGGCCACGACCCGCCGCACGAGTGGCGACACCTGCACGGCCACGCCGTACTGCGGATCGTCGAGCCGTACGAACGGGATGCTCACGGCTGCACCGCGCGCACCACGCCCACCTGACGACCGTGGCCCATGATGCGCTGCTCGACCAACGGCGCGAGCTCGGTGACGTCGACACCCATCGCTGCGAGCGCTGCCACCATCACCGGCGGCCGCGCCCGGTCGCCACCGTCGGCGATCTTCAACGCCACGGCGCGGCCGTCGGGCAGCGCGGCCGCATACACCCCGTCGGCACCATCCTTCGCCAGCAGACCTGGCACGTGCCGCATCAGCGTGGTGACGTCACGCCGCTCGCCGCCGACCATCTCCGGGTGCTGGGTCATCGCCGCGTGCACCTGGTCGCCCGCCGCGCCCGCGGCGCCGGTGGCGATGGCACGGAACGCGCGGGCGAGGCCCACCAGTGACATCACATGGGCGGGTGCGCCGCAGCCGTCGACACCGATGTGCGCGTGCGGCTCGCCGGTGAGCTCGTCGATGGCGGCGGTGATCGCGAGCTGCACTGGATGATCCGGTCGGAGGTACGAGGCGTCGTGTGCCCAGCCGTTGAGCACGCAGGTGGCGAGCATGCCGCTGTGCTTGCCGCTGCAGTTCATCTGCAGTGCCGTGGGGCCACCGCCGGCGCGGTACACGGCGTCGAGCGCCGCAGGGTCGAGCGGCATCGACGGCGTGTTGCACAGATCGGCCGGCGTGAGGCCGGCACCTTCGAGAACACGCGTGGCCGCCGCCGTGTGCATGGGTGTGCCGTCGTGGCTCGCGCACACCACGGCGAGCAGCTCGGGCGGCAGCGCGAGCCCGGCGCGCACCATCGCGACCGCCTGCATCGGCTTGTTCGACGAGCGCGGGTAGACGAGCACCCCGGGGTCGCCGACAGCCACCTCCACCTCGCCCGACGTGCCGAGCACGACCACTGCGCCGAAGTGCACCGATTCGTCGACGTCGTTGCGCGACGCGATGGCCACGGGCACAAAGGCGTCAGGCGTCATCGTCGGTGTCCGCCGTGGGGTGCTGCTTGCGCGCGGCCCGCCGCTCGTGGCGACCGCGCCGCGGGATGATGGCGGTGAGGTGCGTGTCGATCACCTCGTGGCGCGTGCCGGCCTCGCTGATGAGCGCCTGGATCATCGCAGCCGCGGGAATGGCGAGCACGGCCCCGACGGCACCCAGGGTCGCTGCACCGGCGAGCGCCGAGCCGAACGCGATGGCCGGGTGGATCTTCATCGTGCGGCGAGTGATGCGCGGCAGGAACACGTAGTCCTGGATCTGCACGTACACGGTGATGAAGATGAGCGCGATGAGCGCTTCCTTCGGTGAGTCGAGGAAGGCGACGAGCACCGGCAGCGCGCCCGCGAGGTAGGTGCCGATGACGGGGAGGAACTGGCTGATGACGCCCACCCAGAGGGCGAGGGCCAGGGGTGCACGCACACCGATGATGGTGAACGCGATCCAGTGGAACATCGCCGAGAGGCCGCCGAGCAGCACACGGCTGTAGAGGTAGCCGCCGGTCTTCTCGATGGCGAGCTCCCAGCCGTCGAGCACACGGCGCTGCCGCTCGGCGGGCAGTCGGCTGCAGATGGCGCGTCGCAGCTTGGGCCCATCGGCCACGAGGTAGAACGTGAACAGCATCACCGAGAACGCCTCCACCACCAGGGTGAGGGCCGTGACCGAGAGATCGACCACCTTGCCCTGCTGGCTCTTGATGAACTTCTGCACCGCGCCGTTGGGGTCCTGGATCTGGGTGATGATCCGCGCGGGGTTGAGGTGCGCGCCGAAGACGTCGTTGATGAAGTTCACCGTGCGCGTCACGTAGCGCTCGCTGTGCACCAGCAGGTCGGCCACCTGCTGGCCGACGAGCGTGGCGATGGCCACGACGAAGATCAGGAACCCGAGCATCACGGCGAGCAGGATGACGAACGTCGCCGTGCCCCGGCGCCACCCGCGGCGGGCCAACGCGTTGGTGGCCGGCTCGATGGCGAGGGCGAGGAACATCGACACCAGCAGCAGGAGGATGAGCGTGTGCAGGCTGGCGAGCACCGAGCGCAGCGCCAGCGCCACCAGCGCGCCGCCCCAGAAGACGGCGACCGCTCTCCACACCCACGGCGGCATGCGGTCGCGTGGCACGAGGGTGTCGGGCTCTGACATCAGGGCCGAGCGTACCGACCCGTTGCGGTCCGGCCGGCCACCGTCGGGCCGGCCACGGTCGGGCCGGCCACTGCACGCAGGTCGGCGGCAAGGTCGCCGCGGTCGTGCACCACCACTCGTTCGAGGCCGAGCCACTGGGCCATCGCCTGCAGCTCCTCGTACAGGCGTGGCGCGAGGTCACCGCGTGGCACCCCGGGTTCGGTGTACGACCCCTGCACGAGCAGGGAGCCCGCGGCACGGTCGGCCTTCAGATCGAGGCGGCCGACCAGCGAGTCGCCCCACAGCACCGGCAGCACGTAGTAGCCGAAGATGCGCTTCGGCGCCGGCGTGTAGATCTCGATGCGGTAGTGGAAGCCGAAGAGGCGTTCGTTGCGATCACGATGCCAGCACACGGGGTCGAAGGGGCTCAGCAGCGCGCACGCGTCGATGGCGCGGGGCAGTCGCGCGGCTGGGTGGAGGTAGGCCGGCTTCGACCAGCCCTGCACCTTCACCTGCTGCAGCCGACCCTCCTCCACCAGCTCGGCGACCAGCGGTGCGCACGGCGCGTTCTTCTGCCGGTGGTAGTCGGTGAGGTCGTCGAGCGTGCCCACACCGTGATGGTGGGCGGCCATCACCAGCAGCTCCTTGCGAGCGTCGCCCTCGGCCGGCGTGGGCCGGGCGAGCACGTCGGCGGGGATGACGCGATGCGACAGGTCGTACACGCGGGCGAAGTCGTTGGGCCGCCGCACCGCGGTGACCTGCCCGTTCCAGAACAGGTGCTCGAGGGCCACCTTGCCGTCGTCCCAGTCCCACCACTGCCCCTTCTTGCCCACGCGTTGGCTGAGGTCGCCCGACGTCACCGGACCGTCGACCTCGATGCGGCGCAGCACGTCGTCGATGAAGCCGGGCCGCCGCTCCTGCAGGTCCCAGTACCGCGACCACTTGTGATCGCGCGCCATCCGCCACCGGTGCAGGTGGTGGTGGTCGGTGGGCACGTGGCTGGCTTCGTGCACCCAGTACTCGAACAGTTCGCCGTCGGCGGTGGCATCGGGGATGAGCGAGCGCGGGTGCGGCCCGAGCCGGGCGAACACGGGCAGCTCCTGGCTGCGCACCAGCACGTTGACCGAGTCGATCTGGATGAGCCCGACGCGGTCGAGCACTCGACGCAGGTGCCGACGGTCGACGCGTCCGGCGGGACGGGCGTCGGCGAACCCCTGCGCAGCGAGTGCGACGCGGCGCGCCTGTGCGAGCGAGAGTTGCTCGGTGGCCACGCTCGGCGTCAGTCGGCGACGGTGATGGTGACCGAGTTGATCACCACGTCGGCCCGCGGCCGATCGTTGCGATCGGTCTCGACCTTCTGCATCGCGTCGACGATCTCGAGGCCCTTCACGACCTGACCGAAGTGGCTGTACTGCGGCGGCAGGTTCACGCCGCTGGGGCCGCTGATGAGGAAGAACTGGCTGCCGTTNNGTTCGGGCCGGCATTGGCCATCGCCAGCGAACCGAGCTGGTAGCGCTGCTTCACCGGCTCGTCGTCGAAGCGGTAACCGGGGCCGCCCCGGCCCGTGCCGGTGGGGTCGCCACCCTGGCAGACGAAACCGTTGATGATGCGGTGGAACACGACGCCGTCGTAGTAGTGGTGACCGGCGAGGAACACGAAGTTGTTCACCGTCTTCGGCGCGTTGATCGCGTCGAGTGCGATGACCAGCGTGCCCATGCTGGTCTCCATCGTGGCGGTGTAGCGCTTGGAGGGGTCGATGCCGAACTCCGGCGCCGAATCGAACTGCTGCGTGCGAGGAGCGGACCCGTCGAGGGCCGGGAAGGGGGAAGCCATGCCCGGCAGGCTATCCCCCGGCTTCCGGGCAGGACCACCGCCATTCGAGCTTCTGGACAGGACAACCGCCAGACGTTGTCAGGGGTCCTGCCCAGATCCAGCCTCGACGAGCAGGTGAGGCGCCCAGCGAGCGATCGCTCGACGGATGCGACCGACGACGAGGCCCGGCGTGTCGATCACCTGCCGCCAGGTGAAGTGGACGACGGCGTACCCCGCCGCGACGAGGTCGGCACCGCGCAGCCGGTCGTACTCGAACTGATCGCGATCGAGGCCGTGGCTCGTCCACCCGTCGCATTCCAACACCACGCACGAGCCGGCGACGAGGAAGTCGACCTCATAGCCTGCGACCCGAGCGTGGAAGATCGCCGGCGGGAGTCGCGACACCGTCAACAGGTCGCGCATCACCGTCTCCAACTCGCTGTCGGTGGGGAGCCCATCCGTGTCGAGTCGGTCGAGTGCGTCCCGGAAGGCGGAGACGCCGTGACGGCCCTTTCGAGCGTGTCGCATGAGAGCCGACTTGAGTGCCATCGGCGACACCAGACCGGCGGCGAGCACGGCGACGGCAGCCGGGTACACCGCATCCGCGTCGACCGCCCCGAGATCGAGCAGCGTCCGCATCGGGTTCGACGTCGGCACCCGGTCGCGCAGCACCGGCCGGAGGTCGACGAGGTCCCTCGGCCGGTGCACGACCACATCGTCGACGGATACGCAGCGACTCCTCGACGACAGGAGCACCTCGAGCGGGTCGTCGTCGGGACGTTCGATCCCCCACAGGGCCGCAGCCGTGCGATGCGAGGCCATCGCGCCACGCCCGGCAGCCAGCACCGCCGCCAGCGCTCGCTGCGGCAGGGACGGCGCGGAGCCCCACAGCCGAGCGACGCCGGGGTGGAGCAGTTCCGCCGCTCCAGACCCGACGGCCCGGTACCAGGTGCGCTCACTGATCCCGACGCCCAGCGCGGCCTCGCGGGTGATCAGACCGTGGTGCCGCAGCGCGAACGGTTCGAGGAGGTCGAGTCGCACACCCGACTGGGCACATCGAGATGCCCCGCCCGGCAATCTCGCTCAGGGTCATGTCACCCAAGGGCTGTGTCGCTCGCTTCTGGGCAGGCTTCCCGACGGATTACGTCGGAGAGCCTGCCCAGAACCCGAAAAGGCGGAGTTCCTGCCCAGAAGCCGGGGACGAACCGGGGGTCAGCCGTTGCGGTTGTTGTAGTCGGTGATCAGGGCGTTGGCCTGGTTGGCGGCGTTGTCGAGCGATTTCTTCACGTCGGCACCGTTGAGGATGGCCGCCACCGCGGTGGCCAGCACCGAGCGCACCTCGCGCAGCGGGCCCACCACCGGCCCGGCGGAGGTGGGTGCGTCGGGCGAAGCCTTCAGCTGGTCGAATGCGACCGAGAAGCGGGGATCGGTGGCGAGCGTGGTCTTGTAGGGGTCGAGCGTGGTGGCATCGGTGCGCACCGGGATGTAGCCGGTGGTCGAGGCCCACTCACTCTGCTGCTGCGCGGCCACGAGGTAGGTGAGGTAGTCCCAGGCGGCGGCGGTCTTCGCGTCGCTGCCCGAGTTGACCACCCACAGCGAGGCGCCGCCGATGAGCGCGCCCGGCTTGCCGTCGGGACCGGGCATCGGGCCGACGCCCACGTCATCGGCAGTGAGCTGCGGGAACTGCCCGCCCTTGAGCACCTCCAGCACCGGGCCGAGCGAGGCCGAGGTGTTGATGGTCATCGCTGCCGGCTCCTTCGCGTCGGCCATCTTGAGCAGGTTGTCGTAGCCGCTCCCGCTGTTGTCGCCGACGTTGACGGCGAGCTTGTCGTTGATGAGGCCCTGCAGGTAGGTGAGCAGGTCGACGCCGGTCTGGTTGTTGTACAGCACCTTGGTGGCGCGGGCCTGACGGCCGTTCTGCCCGTCGAGGTAGAACTGCTCCGACTTGGCGAACCACTGCTCGACGTACCACCCGCCGCCGGAGTCGAAGCCCGACTCGAGGGCGATGCCGTACTTGGCGGCGCCGGTGGAGACGATCTTCTGGCTGTCGGCCTTCAGCTCTTCGAGCGACTGCGGCGGCTTGTTCGGATCGAGGCCCGCGGCGACGAAGACCTTCTTGTTGTAGAAGAGCACCGGGTTGGAGATGTTGAACGGCATGCTCCACTGCACGCCCTGGGTGGAGTAGGCCGCGAGCGCGCTGGGCAGGAATGCCGACGTGTCGAACTTGCTGGCCGCGATGCACTTGCCGACCGGCACGGTGCTCTTGGTGTCGATGATCGACTGCACCATGTACTCCGGCATCTGCACGAGGTCGGGCCGGTTGCCCTGGCTCGCCTGGAGGTAGTTGTCGGCGGTCTGCTCGTAGCTGCCCTGCACGAGCTTGACCTTCACCTTGGTCTGGCTCGCGTTGTACGCGTCGGTGAGCTTGACGAGCTCGTCGTTGAGCGCACCGCTCATGCCGTGCCAGAACGAGATGGTGGTGGTGCCGGTGGTGGAGGCGAGAGCGTCGGTGGGACAGCCGGGAAGGCTGTCGAGCGGCACCGTGCTGGTGGTGGCCGCCGAAGTGGACGCAGCGCCAGTGCCCGGCGTGCCGGTGCCCGGCGCTGCGGCAGTGGTGGTGGTGCCACCCGAGTTGGTGATGCTGCCGCCACCGCTGCATGCGGCGACGAGGCCGAGCGCGGCCAGGACGAACAACGACGAGGAGCGGCGGGACGAGGAGCGGCGCATCAGCCCTTCACCGCCCCCGCGGTGAGGCCGCGCACGAGCTGGCGCTGGAACAGCACCAGCATGACGAAGATGGGCAAGGCTGCCACGACGAGTCCTCCTGTCACGAGATTGATCTTGCTGATGTCGCTGTTCTTCAGGCGCTCGAGGCCGATCTGGATGGTCTCGTGAGCCCGATCACCGCGGATCACCTGTGAGGGCCACAGGTAGGCGTTCCACGTTCCGAGGAACGTGAACAACCCGAGCGCTCCCAGCGTAGGACGACTGAGTGGCGCGGCCACCTCCCACAGGAACCGGAGGTGCCCCACACCGTCGAGCGAGGCGGCCTCGCGCAGCTCGCGGGGCAGCTGCAGGAACATCTGGCGCACGAGGAAGACGCCGAACGTGCTGGCCAACGAGGGCACGATGAGCCCCTGGTAGGAGTTGATCCAGCCGAGCGAATCGGCGGTCTTCTGGTTGATGACCACGGTCACCTCGCCGGGCACCAGCATCGTGGCGAGGAAGGCGATGAACAGCGGCCCCTTCAACGGGAACTGCAGGAACGCGAACGCATAGGCGGCCAACAGGCTGGTGATGACGACGCCGATGGTGACCATCACCGACACGAACATGCTGTTGAGGAGCAGCCGGCCGAGGTCGCCCTGGTCCCATGCGGCGCGGATGGTGCCGAAGGTGAGGTCGACCGGAAGGAGCGAGCGCGGGTGGTCGAGGGAGTCGGGCCCACTCTTCAGCGCCTGCATGAGCACGGCCCAGATGGGGAACAGCACCACTGCGGACACTGCGACGAGCAACGCGTAGCGACCTGCCTTGCGCGCGCCGCGAACGGTGTCAGCTGCCATAGTGCACCCGCTTCTCGAACCCGCGGAACTGCACCACCGCGAACACGAGCGAGATGAGGAAGAGCAGCACCGCCGCGGCCGATTTGATCTGCAGGTTGTTGTGGATGATCGAGTTCTGGCCGTAGATGAGGTACGGGATGGTGGTGGTGCTCTTCTGCGGGTTGGGCCCGCCACCGGTGAGCAGCGCGATCTCGCCGTACGACTGCAGCGCGCGCGTGGTGAGCACGATGCTGACGAAGAGCAGCGAGGGCATGATCATCGGCAGCGTGATGTCGGTGAAGCGGCGCACGCTGCCGGCACCGTCGACGTAGGCGCTCTCGTACAGCTCGCGGGGCACGCTCTGCAGGCCGGCGGTGACGATGATGAACGTGAAGCCGAGGTTGGCCCAGATGCTGCTGAGCGCGACGGCCGACAGCGCGGTGCCGTGATCGTTGAGCAGGCCGGGGTTCTTGAGCACGGGGAACCAGCCGCTGAAGAGATCGGAGAGCACGCCGATCTGCGGTTGCAGCAGCACGAACCACACCAGGCTGGCCACCGCCACGCTGGTGGCAACGGTGCTGGAGAAGATGGTGCGGAACACGCCGATGGCGCGCAGCTGCTTGTCGGCGAGCACTGCCAGCCCCACGCCGAACACCACGCCTGCCGGCACGGTGAGCAACGCGAGCTTGATCGAGACCAGCAGCGCGTGCTGGAACTCGTTGCTGAGGAACACCACCTTGTACTGGCCCCATCCGGCGTCGGTGCAGCGGTTGCCGGTGGAGTCGCAGCTGAGGTGGCCGTTCTGCACGGCCTTCACCAACGGATAGACGGTCCACACCGCGAGCAGCGCCATGCTGGGCACGAGCATCGTGACGGCCCACGGGATGTCGCGCAGGCGTCGCTTCACGGCATGCGCTCCCCGGTGTCGGCGCTGAAGTGATGCCGGTGCGCCGGCGCCGCGTCGAACGACACGGCCTCACCGACCGCAGGCACCGACGCGTCGGGTGCGAGGCGGGACACGAGTCGCTGGCCGTCGGCGTCGGCGAAGAGCAGGATCTCGTGGCCGAGGTGCTCCACCTGGCGCACGGTGGCCGACAGCGGACCACCGGGGGCGACCACGAGGTGCTCGGGCCGCACACCCACCCTGACGTCGGCGGTGCCGAGCGTGCCCGCGGCAAGCAGGTTCATCGGCGGTGTTCCGATGAACTGCGCGACGAACGCGGTGGCCGGGCGCTCGTACACCTCCTGCGGGGTGCCCACCTGCTGCAGCCGGCCGGCGTTGAGCACGGCCACGCGGGTGCCCATCGTCATCGCCTCCACCTGGTCGTGNNAGCGGCTCGTCCATCAGGAACACGGCGGGGTTGCGCACGATGGCGCGCGCAAGTGCCACCCGTTGGCGCTGACCGCCGCTGAGCTGTCCGGGCTTGCGCTTCATGTACGGCTCGAGGCCCAGCACCTCGGCCGCGCTCACGGCCTCGGCAGCGCGCTCGGCCTTGCCCACGCCGCGCACCTTCAGCGGGAACTCGATGTTGGCGGCCACGGTCTTGTGCGGGTAGAGCGCGTAGCTCTGGAACACCATCGCCACGTCGCGCTGCTTGGGTTCGACGTCGTTCACCCGGCGGTCGCCGATGTGCACGTCGCCGCTCGTCGGGTCTTCGAGACCGGCCACCATGCGCAGCAGCGTGCTCTTGCCGCAGCCGCTGGGACCGAGCAGGATCATGAAGTCGTGGTGCTCGATGTCGATCGACACGTCGTCGACGGCGGTGACCATGTCGGCACCTTCCCCGAAGGTCTTGGTGATGTGTTCCAGCCGCACCCGTGCCACATCCGCACCGTACGCCATCGACCGCTCGGCCGCGCCACCGACCCGGGCCACCGACCCGCGCCACCGACCCGGGCCATCGACCCGGGCCGCCGACCTGGGCGATCACGACCGCTAGCCTGACCGCCATGGAGTCCGAGCCCGACCGCGCCACCGAGCAGGCACCGATGCACGTCGGCTCGCCGATCGACCTCGACGGCATCGAGCGCGATCTGGCAGGGGTGGAGGTCGCCCTCGCCCGCCTCGACGCCGGTACGTACTGGACCGACGAGGTGTCGGGCGAGCCGCTGTCGGCTCAGCTGCTGGCCGAGCACCCCACCGCCCGTCGCGCCAGCGCGGGGTGAGCCCGCGGCTGGTGCGTCTGCGCCGCACGGCGCGGGTGTGGCGGCTCACGTTGCGCAACGGAGTGCGCTTCGCGTGGCACCGCGTTCGCCGGGTGTTCAGCCACGGCGAGCGACGCGACG
This sequence comes from Acidimicrobiaceae bacterium, assembly GCA_003154135.1. Classification (GTDB taxonomy): domain Bacteria; phylum Actinomycetota; class Acidimicrobiia; order Acidimicrobiales; family Ilumatobacteraceae; genus UBA668. The sequence goes on along the minus strand of PMCN01000039.1, from coordinate 8,904 downwards.
CGCTCGACGAGCGCTTCGTTATTCGCACCTCGGCCGATGTGGCACGCGAGCTCGGCAACATGAAGGGTGCGCTGATGAAGTTCGGGCAGCTGCTCAGCTTCATCATGGAGGCGCTGCCGCCCGAGGCGCAGCAGGCGCTGTCGATGCTGCAGAGCGATGCGCCGCCGATGGCGCCCGAAGCCGCCGAGGCCGTGGTGCTCGCCGAGCTGGGCGCGCCGCCGCAGAAGGTGTTCCTCGACTGGCAGCGCGTCCCGGTGGCGGCGGCCAGCGTGGGTCAGGTGCACCGCGCCGTCACACGCGAAGGTCTCGACGTCGCGGTGAAGGTGCAGTACCCGGGCGTCGGCGACGCCATCGAGACCGACCTGAACAACGCCGAGGGCCTGTATCGGCTGGTGGGTGCCTTCGCGCTGAAGGGTCTCGACACGAGGGGCCTCGTCGACGAGCTGCGCGCCCGCATGCGAGACGAGCTCGACTACCGGCTGGAGGCCGCCAACCAACGCGAGTTCGCCCACGCGTTCGCCGGCCACCCGTTCGTGCGCATCCCTGCGGTGCACACCGCCACCAGCTCGCACCGCGTGCTCACCACCGAGTGGATGGACGGCATCGGCTTCAACGAGTTCCTCGCCACGGCGACGCCGGCCGCGAAGCAGCGGGCGGGCGAGAGCATCTGGCGCTTCACGCAACACGCAGTGCACCGGCTCGCCGCGTTCAACGGCGACCCGCACCCCGGCAACTACCGCTTCAGTGCCGAGGGTGACGTGACGTTCCTCGACTTCGGCCTCGTGAAGCGGTGGAGCCCCGGCGAGTGGAACGAGCTCGTCCCGACGATCGACGCGATGGTGGTGCATCGCGATCCGCAGCGCCTCGTGGCAGCGATGGAACACGTCGGCTTCCTGCGCGAGGGGCACGGCCTCACGCCCGAAGCCGTCTACGCATACGTCAGCACGCCGTACCTGCCCTACCTCGACGACCGGTTCACGTTCACACGCACGTTCGTGCGCGACGCGATGGCCACCATCATCGACGTGAGGGGTCCGCACGCGTCGGTGATCGAGCAGCTCAACATGCCGCCGAGCTTCGTCATCCTCGACCGAGTGGTGTGGGGCGTCAACGCGATCCTCGGCAAGCTGGAGGTGGACGGCCCGTTCCGCGCCATGTTGCTCGAGTACCTCGACGACGGGCCGCCGGCCACTGCTCTCGGCCGGCACGAGCTCGCCTGGCGCCGACCACTAGTCTGACCCGACACGTTCGTTGCCCGAGGGGGATTCCGTGGCCGACCCGTACAAGCCGAGAGCACCGTTTGCGCCGTGGGACAGGCGACAGCTGCCGGGGCTCTTCGACGTCGAGGAGACGGCTCGCCGCGTGGGCAACTACAAGTGGGCGGAGATGAAGCTGTTCGAGGCGCTCGGCGGCTGGGTGGCNNCACGCCGAGCTGTGGCACAAGCGGCTACCGGAGCTGCGCGAGATGAACCCCGAGCGGCTCACGGTGCCGGCCAACGATGCGATGGTGCGCTTCGTCGAGGCGCTCACCGAGCCGGAGGCCATCCACCTCACCATCGAGAAGCTCGTCGGCGTGTACCGGGTGTTCATCCCGCACTTCATCGCCGCCTACACCTTCCACATGAACAACACGAGCGAGATCACCGACGCGCCCACCATCCGCACGCTGAAGCTGGCGCTCAACGACGAGTTCGACGACTGGCGCGACGGCGAGATGCTCCTGCAGTCGCTCATCGAGACACCCGACGAGGTCGACCGGGCGGCCGCCCACCAGGCCCGGTTGGAGAAGCTGATGATCGAGGCCGGCGGCATCGCCGGTCCCGGATCCATTGGAGGTGTGTGACATGCGCAAGTTCTTCCCCGTCGACGATCTGGCGCGCGACTCGCGGTTCCACCAGATCACGATGAAGCAGAGCCAGGGCGATCCGCGCACCGCGCTGCTGGGCGACCCCACGAAGCGGCCGAAGAGCAACCGGCTCACGCCCGACCGCCCCGACGCGAGCGACGCCGCACGCGGGCTCATGCACGGCATCTTCGTCGGTGAGATCCAGGCGCTCGAGGGCGCGGGCCGCACGTGCCACGACTTCGAGACCGGCGTCGAGGCACCGTTCGCGCTCAAGCTCGACATGGCGCGCCAGGCGTGGGACGAGGCGCGTCACGTGGAGATCAGCGTGAAGCTCAGCGAGTGGATGGGCACCGAGATCGGCCAGTACGCCGAGAACACCGTGCTCTTCGAGGCGGCGTGCAGCAACGATCCCGTGCTGCGGCTCGCCGGCGTGAACCGCGCCCTCGAGGGTCTCGCCATCGACGTGTTCACCACNNCACGTGAAGATGGGCAGCGACTGGCTGCGGCGCGTCACCGAGAACGACCCCGAGCGGCGCAAGAAGGCACTCGAGTTCCAGAGCGTGGTCGACAAGATCTTCAGCTACGGCGGCACGCGCAGCGACAGTCAGGAGTCGCCGATCGGCCTCGCCCGTCGGTTCCGCGAGCTCGCCGGGTTCACCGACAGCGAGGTGGAGGAGATCGCCGACGTGAGCCTGCGGGCGCTGGAGGAGCGCAAGGCGTACGCCGCGTCCGTGCAGTCGGCTGGTGCCGCCACATCATGACCGTCACCGTCGAGCCCGACGAGTACCGCTTCGTGCAGTTCGACTCCGACCTCATCCGTCGTGTGGGTGAAGGCCTGGTGGCTGCGCTGGGCATCGACCGGCCGTTGCACGTGCAGGTCGACGAATCCACTCCGCTCGCGCGTGTGCGCGTCGAGATCGGCGACACCATCACGGTGCACGTCGAGAGCGGCGCGTTCGAAGACTCGCGTCGCCCTCGCGAACAGAGCGAAGTGGCCACCACCGCCAACCTCGGTCGGGCGCTGCTGCGGGTCCGCGACCGGCTGCAGGGCGGTTTCGGTGAGGCCCCGGCCGACGACCAGCTGACGCTGCGCCAGGTGGCTGCCTGGGACACGTACTGCGTGGGTCGCCTGAGCCGCATGGGCGTGCCCATCAACCGGCAGCGCTGGCTGTACAACTACCGCAACCGATTCGGGTTCACCGACGAGGTCGATGTCGCGTTCGACGCAGTGTGGGGAGCCGACGGCCTCACCTGGGGCGAGCTCGAAGCACACAGCAACGGAGCGCTTCCAGCTCCTCCACACTGACAGGAGAACCGCGATGGACCCCGACGATCGCATCCGACAGCTCGAAGCAGAGGTCGCCTCGTTGCGCGCATTCGTGCACGAGCACCTCGGAGTCCCCGCCGGGCGTGCGCCGGTCGCGGCTTCGGAGACGTCGTCGCGGCGACAGTTGCTGCGGCTCGCGGGTGCCACAGCGGTGGGAGCAGTCGCCGCGGTCGCAGTGGCCGACACCGCTGCGGCCACCAACGGGGTCACGCTCGCGGGCAGTGCCACCACGACCACCAGCCTGACGCAGACCAACTACACCGGCAGCACCGGTGGCGACGCGTTCCTGTTCGCCAGCACCAGCGGGTACGACGGTGCGTCGAGCTTCCGCCCGTCGTTGCTGAGCGCGAAGACCAACAGCGCGGCGTCGCCCAACGGCATGTACGGCCTCACCGATGTCGCGAACGCTGCAGGCGTCATCGGCGAGGCCAGCGCCGCCAACAGCGTTGGCGTGCTCGGCGTCTCCACTGCGTCCGCGGGCGGCGTGTTCAACGGGGTCACCGGCGTGAGCGCGTTCGGCAGCACCGCCGGCGTGTCGGCCGACAGCCTCGCGTACGGCGTGACCACCACTGGCAACAGGGCCGCGCTGCGTCTCGTCTCGGCGCGCAACACACCGTCCGTGCGCGGCGACGCCCACGTGGCGGGAGAGATCGACACCGACTCCAGCGGCGACCTGTGGTACTGCCACACCAGCGGCACCCCCGGCGTGTGGCGCAAGATCAGCGGCAAGACCGTCGCCGGCTCGTACCACGCGATCAACCCCGGTCGGGGCTACGACACGCGGCAACTCGCGCCCGGCAACGCCCGACTGAGCACCACCAACGGTCCGCTCTCGTTCACCGTCGCATTCGGCTACGCAGCCGGTTCCGCGACCATCATCCGGAACCCGTTGATCCCGTCGGGCGCCACCGCCGTCACGTGCAACGTCACGATTACGCGCACCATCGGCGCCGGCTTCATCACCATCAACCCGTACAACGTCGGCACCACCGACGCATCCACGATCAACTGGTTCGGCACCGACCAGACCTTCGCCAACGGCATCACCGTGAAGCTCGGCGGCGACCGCCAGCTCACTGCCGTGTGCAGCGGCAGTGGTAGCCCTTCGGCACACCTCATCGTCGACATCACCGGCTACTACCTCTAGGTCGTCGGGCCCGGCGACGACGGGGAAGAATGCCGGCATGAGCCATGTCACCGTCAGCCGCATCGCAACCAACGGGGTGGAGCTCGTCGTGCACGAAGCAGGCGACCCCGGCAATCCGATGGTGGTGCTGAGCCACGGCTTCCCCGAGCTGGCGCACAGCTGGCGGCACCAGATGCAGCCCCTCGCCGATGCCGGCTACCACGTCATCGTCCCCGACCAGCGCGGCTACGGGCACAGCAGCGTGCCCGAGGCCATCGACGCGTACGGCACCGACAACCTCACCGCCGACCTGTTCGGCCTGCTCGACCACTTCGGCGCATTCGACGCCGTGTTCGTCGGCCACGACTGGGGCTCGATGGTGGTNNTGATGAAGATGGTCTACGGCGATCGCTTCTTCTACATCCTGTACTTCCAGCAGGTGGGCCCGCCCGAGGCCGAGCTGGGCGCCGATGCGCGGCACACGATGGCGCAGGTGCTGTACGGCGCGTCGGGTGTGGCCGTCGCCGGCCGCGAGATGCCCACCGAACTGCCGCCGATGGAGGGCACCGGCTTCCTGAGCCAGATGAGCCCCGCGCCGCCGCTTCCCTACACCGGTCCCGAAGGTGTGTGGCTCACCGAGACCGACCTCGACCTGTACGCCATCGAGTTCGCGCACAGCGGCTTCTTCGGCCCGGTGAGCTGGTACCGCAACTTCGACGCCGACTTCACGTTCGCCCAGGGCAAGGGCGCCGACCGGCTCAGCATGCCGAGCGGCTTCATCACCGGCGACGCCGACGTCGTGCGCCTGATGGACCCCACCGGCATCGAACGGATGGAGGCAACCCTTCCCGACTTCCGCGGTGCCACCGTCATCCCCGGTGCCGGCCACTGGGTGCANNGCGGCTCAGACGGCGAGGCTCGCCTGGCCCGCGGCCCACGTGAGGTAGCCGCCGTCGATGTTCACCGCGTCGATGCCCGCGCCCTCGAGGATGCGCGTGGCGGTGTGGCCGCGCAGACCCACGTGGCACAGCACGGCGACTCGTTGACCGCGGAGTTCGTCGAGGTGGTCGCGCAGCTCGGGCAGCGGGATGTTGCGCGCTGCCGACATGCCACCGGCCGCGACCTCCGACTGCTCGCGCACGTCGACCACGGTGCGCTTGCTCGCTTCGAGCTCGTGCCATTGGATGGTCGACGACAGGCCGTCGATGATGTTCTCGGCGATGTAGCCGAGCATGTTCACCGGGTCCTTCGCGCTGCCGTACGGCGGCGCGTAGGCCAATGGCAGGTCGGCAAGCTCCGGCGCGGTGAGGCCGGCGTGCAGCGCCGTGGCGATGACGTCGATGCGCTTGTCGGTGCCCGCACCGCCCACGGCCTGCGCGCCGTAGATGCGACCCGACACGCGGTCGAAGAGCAGCTTGATGTGGATGGTCTCGGCGCCCGGGTAGTAGCCGGCGTGCGAGCCGGGGTGCGTGTGCACGACGGCGGGGTGGATCCCCTGTGCGTTCAGCTGCCGCTCGTTCAGGCCAGTGCTCGCGACGGTGAGGTCGAACACCTTGGCGATGGCCGTCGCCGGATGGCCGCCGAAGTGGATCTCGTGCCCCATGATGTGGTCGGCGACGAGGCGGCCCTGACGGTTGGCACCCCAGGCGAGTGGCACGAACACGGTGTTGCCGAGCGGGTCGCGCACGAGCGCCGCGTCGCCCACCGCGTAGATGTCTTGGTCGTTGGTGCGCAGCGTGTCGTCGACGAGGATGCCGCCGCGCGCGTGCACGTCGAGCCCTGCATCGCGGGCCAGTGAATCCTCGGGGCGCACGCCGACGGCCAGCACCACCACATCGGCGGGCACGGTGCGCCCGTCGGCCAGCGTGATCGAATCGGGCTGGATGCTCTGCACGCTCACCCCGAGGTGCAGCGTGATGCCGCGTCGGCGTAGCTCGGCAGCCACCGGCGCCGCCATCTCGGCATCGAGCGGTGGCAGCACCTGCGGCGCAGCTTCCACCATCGTGACGTGCTTGCCCGCCTCGCTCAGGTTCTCGGCGACCTCGACACCGATGAAACCGGCACCGATCACCACCACCTCGCGCCCGCGGCCGTCGACGGCCTCCTTCAAGCGGTCGAGGTCGGTGACGCTGCGCAGCACGAAGCCCAGCTCCACACCGGGCAGCGGTGGCTTCACCGCCGACGCGCCGGGACTGAGCACGAGCTTGTCGTACGGCATCACGTGCACGACGCCGGTGCGCAGGTCGCACACGGTGACGGTGCGTGCCGCACGGTCGATCGCCTGCACCTCGTGGCGTGTGCGCACGTCGATGTTGAACCGCGCCGCCAGCGTGGCCGGGGTGTGCAGCAGCAGGCTCTCGCGGTCGGGGATGGTGTCGCTCAGGTGGTACGGCAACCCGCAGTTGGCGAAGCTGACGTGCTCACCCCGTTCGAGCACGGTGATGGTCGCGTGCTCGTCGAGGCGACGCAGTCGCGTGGCGGCGCTCATGCCGCCCGCGACACCGCCGACGATGATGACCCGAAGCGCGCTGTCCATGCCGACAGCATACCCATGGGGGTATTGATTCCCGCCTGCGGAGCGGACGACGTCAGCGGCGCTGCAGCTTCGCGAGCAGGCGCAGGATCTCGAGGTAGAGCCAGACCAGCGTGGCCAGCAGGCCGAACGCGCAGTACCACTCCATGCCCTTGGGCCACCCGGCCTTCGCCCCACGCTCGATGAGGTCGAAGTCGACGGCCAGCATCATTGCGGCCAGACCGGCGGCGAAGACGCTGAAGAGGATGCCCAACGGGCTGGCCGAGTCGATGAACGGCACGGTGACACCGAAGAGGTGGAGCACGATCGACACCATGTAGAACGCGGCGAGGCCCATGGTGGCCATGATGACGTTGCGCCGGAAGCGGTCGGTGACCTTGATGATGCGCGAGCGGTAGAGCAGCAGCATGACCGCGAACACGGCCAGCGTGGCGCCGACGGCCTGCACCACGATGCCCTTGTAGGCGTCGTTGTAGAACTTGGAGATGACTCCGAGGAAGAAGCCCTCGGCCAACGCGTAGACGGGGGCGAGCACCTTGGCCATCGTCGGCCGGAAGCGGAGTGCGATGGCGCAGCCGAAGCCGACCAGCATCGCCACCAGTGCAAGCACCGGGAAGCCGACGTTGGAGACGAGCGACGAGTGGGTCATGCTCCAGCCGACGGAGGCCGTGGCGAGCAGCAGCACCAGCAGCACGCCGGTGGCGGTGGCCGTGCCCTGGACGGTCATCGTCGCGCCGGAGCTCCAGGCGCTGACGGGTCCGTCGGTGATGGGGCCGATCGGGGTGCTGCGGCCGCTGGCCTCGGGGGCGGCCCAACCGGCGCGGGCCGCCGCGTCGGCAGCCTTGTCGTTGAGAAGGGGATTTGCCATGTCGAGTGAGACCTCCTGGGTCCGTGACGTCCCGATGAACGCTAATCCCCTGGATGCACGTTGCAACGGGCAACCCGGTGCAGGCTGAAGCCCGGCTTCAGCGAAGGTCGTGGGCGCTGGGCCCGTCCCAGAGGTCGATGTCGGGGGCGACGGTGAGCAGACCGGTGCACCCGGTGGCCATCTCCACCATCACCTCGCTGTCGAAGTGCGCCCGCTGGGCCGCCGGTGTGTCCCACTTCTGGATGAGCAGGTAGCGGCCGGGGTGCGTGTACGACGAGCACAGGTCGATGTTGCGACAGCCGGGTTGCATGCGGGCCAGCACCACGTACTTCGACAGCACGGCCACCAACGCGGTCGGATCGGCGGCGTCGAAGCGCATCGTGACGATGGCCAGGTCGACTGAGCCGTGTCCGTCGACGTCGGGCTCGGTCGGGCCGGGGGTCATGGCCCGCAACGATAGTCGGCACCCCGCGATCGTTGGCTCGGATACACGCTTGTGAATCTGTGCACAGGGTGGGAGGGGGTTGACGGTGTCGGTATCGTGACCGAAATCACGGCCGGACGTGTGCTAGCGCAACCGGGCCGTTCGAGCTGTTTCAATCAAGCCGTTGCAATCAAAGCCGTTTCAGTCAAAGCCGTGCAGTCAAGGGAGCAACCGTGGCGAAAGATCGAGTGGAACGGGACGAAGAAGACCTGGTTCGGCTGTACCTGACCGACATCGGCCAGTACACGCTGCTCACGAAGGACGACGAGGTCCGTCTCGCGAAGCAGATCGAAGCGGGCAAGGCGGCGATCGCCGAGCTCGACACCAACAAAGACCTGTCGGCCGCCCGCAAGCGCGAACTGCGCCGGGCCGCACGCGAAGGCGAGGATGCCGAGCGCGCGTTCGTGCAGAGCAACCTGCGTCTCGTGGTGTCCATCGCCAAGAAGTACCAGGCATCGGGCCTGCCCCTGCTCGACCTCATCCAGGAAGG
>PMCN01000039.1:0-158 GCA_003154135.1 Acidimicrobiaceae bacterium | reverse complement strand
CGCAGCCGGCTCGAGCTCAAGCTCGGCCGTCCGGCCACGCTCAGCGAGCTGGCCAAGGAAGTCGAGATGCCCGAGGACAAGGTGACCGAGGCCCTGCGCTTCGCCGCCGAGCCCCTGTCGCTCAGCGAGCCCTTGCGCGAGGACGGCGACGCCGAGCT
>PMCN01000171.1:244-4968 GCA_003154135.1 Acidimicrobiaceae bacterium | reverse complement strand
GGCGACCTCACCCGCGGCCCGCGCGTGGTCAACTCGCGCACGAAGACCGAGATGAAGAAGATCCTCAAGGAGATCCAGACCGGCAAGTTCGCCAAGGAGTGGATCGCCGAGAGCGAGGCCGGCCGCCCCAACATGACTGCCCTGCAGGCAGCCGGCAAGGGCCACCAGATCGAGCAGGTCGGTGCGCAGCTACGGGCGATGATGCCGTTCCTCGGTGCCGGCAAGCAGAAGGTGAGCGACGTCAGCGGCGGTTGATCCAGGCAGGGTCCTTCCGTTCGTTAGTGTCACGGGCGAACGGAAGGACGGCCATGGAACGAATCGTGTGTTCGTGGTGTCAGGGTCAGAGCGACCCGGGACGCACTGCGTGTGAGGTCTGCGGCGCGCCGCTCGATGTGGCGGCACTCGTCACCGACTCGGGATGGCGCGAAGCCCCTCGGCTGAAGGACATGGCCGAGTTCAACTTCGGCAGCTCCACGTGTCAGGTCGAGGGCGAGATCGTGCCGGTCGCCGAGCTGAGCCTCGGCCAGGGCGACTCGATCTACTTCGAGCACCACGTGCTGCTGTGGAAGGAAGAGACGGTGCCGATCACCGCCATGAACACGTCGAGCCGCAGCTTCGGCGGCATGCCGTTCGTGGTCACCGTCGCGCAAGGCCCCGGCCGCGTGGCCGTGTCGCGCGATGCGCCCGGTGAGATGGTGGTGCTGCCGTTGCACCCGCAGATGGAGATCGACGTGCGCGAGCACGCGTTCCTGGCCGCGTCGTCGTCGGTGGGCTACTCGTTCGTGCGCATCAAGGGTCTCGCCAACGTGCTGCACGGCGGCAGCGGCATGTACATGGACCGCTTCATCACGCAGGGCGGGCCGGGCCTTCTGCTGTTGCACGGCAACGGCAACGTGTTCGAGCGCACCCTCGCCGCCGGCGAGAAGATCATGCTCGAGCCCGGTGCGTTCCTGTTCAAGGACTCGTCGGTGCAGATGAACGTGACGCAGATCCCGGTGAAGATCAGCATGCTGCGCAAGAGCATGTACCTGGCCGAGATGGTGGGTCCCGGACGCGTGGGCATCCAATCGATGTACGTGCACCACGGGAGCGACTGATGTCGATGCTGCCCCCTCCCACGTTGGCGCCGCCGCCCACCAACAGCTACATGTGCCCGTACTGCCGCCTCGACGGCCCGGCCACCGGCACGTCGTGCGTGCACTGCGGTGCACCGGTCGACATCCGGGCCAGCGTGTCGCAGAGCGGTTGGGAGAGCCAGCCGGCCATCAAGGACATGGCCCGCATCCAGTTCGGCCAGAGCACGTGCCAGATCTCGGGCCTCTACGTGCCCGCCGCCGAGTTGCGGCTCGCGCCCGGTGAGGGCGTGTACTTCTCGCACCACCAGCTGCTGTGGGCCGACACCACGGTGCAGCTCGGCAACCAGCCGCTCAAGGGTGCGTGGAACCGCAAGATGGCCGGCCTCGACATGGTGATGATGGAGGCCACCGGCCCCGGGTCGCTGGCCCTCGCCGACAACACGCCGGGCGAGACCATCGTCGTGCCGCTGATGCCCGGCCGGGCGGTCGACGTGCGCGAGCACCGCTTCGTCATGGCGTCGCTCAACGTCGGCTACGACTGGTACCAGAGCGGTCTCTGGTACACCACGCGCAACGGCGACGAGACCGAGACGCACTACCCGGCGGGCATGTTCCTCGACCGGTTCTCGGCCACCGACCGGCCCGGCATGTTGATGCTGCACGGTCACGGCAACGTGTTCACGCGCGACCTGGCCGAGGGGCAGAGCTTCCTCATGCACCCCGGCGCCTTCCTGTGGAAGGACTGGACCGTCACGATGACCATGCACATGGAGCATCCGGCATCGGGAGGCTGGTTCGGCAGCTGGCAGCCCGCCACGCCGTGGATGCGACTCACCGGCCCCGGCCGCATCGCCGTGAGCTCGAAGTACGAGCGCATGGAGGGCACTGGCAGGGTGGTCAACTCGTCGCCGTGCACGTCGGTCGACTGGAACAACCAACAGCGCATGGCGCAGATGGCGGCGGTGCAAGGGGCGTACTCGGCGTCGAAGATCGACGACGCGCCGTTCGAGGCCGCGCTCGACTCGTTCGCCACAGCGCAGGGCTTCGTGCCCGGCAAGGACAAGAACCGCGGCATCAGCGTGGCGCACGAGTACCAGCACCCGGCCGGCATCCTGGTCACCGCTGGGGTCTCCGACAAGTCGGGCATCACGTCGGTGGCCAACTCGGCGCTGTCGGGCCTGGGCGGCATGCTCGGTGGCAACACCGCCGTGTCCGGTCGGCTCAACAAGCTGATGGGGTCGTTGCAGCAGGGCCCGAAGGCCGACGGCGACCCCGTGGAGGGCTTCGGCTTCCCGGCCACCTGGAAGCAGGTGGGTCCCGGGGAGGGCACGTTGACCGTGTTGAAGGACAACCGCGTGCTCAGCGTCAACGTGCGCGCGTCGATCCCGCCCAACGATCAGTACGCGTGGGCGCGAGCGTTCGCGCTGGCCGGCCTCACCGGCATCTAGCGGCTCAGGCGGGTGGTGGCGGCGGCAGTGGTGCCGCGCCCGGGCGCGGCGTGCCGCATCCCATGCAGAAGTTGCCCTCCACCTTCTGGCCGCAGTTGGCGCAGAAGATGGCAGCCGGCGCCTGGGCGATGGCGGTGCCGCAACCGGTGCAGAACTTGGCGCCGGCAGGGTTGGCCACGCCGCAGCTCGCACAGTGGCTGCCACCGGCCGCGGGTGGCGGTGCGGGCGACGGCACGGGTGCGCCGGCGGCAGCGGGAGGCGGTGGCTGGGCGATCTGCTGGCCGAAGCCCACGCCCGCAGCGAGGAACGCGCCGCTCACTGCGCCGCCGCCCTTCGACATGCCTTCGCCGGCGCCGAGCATGGCCTCGCCGGACGCGTACTGCTGGAAGCCGCCGGCCAGCCGCGAGTAGCTCGCGTCCTTGGCGAGCGTCTTCAGGCGGGCTTCGTCCTCCTCGGCGAGGTTGATGTCGAAGTTGCCCATGCGCACGATGGTGAGGCCGTAGTCGGCGATCTTGGTGTTGGTGCTCTCGATGGTGTCGGCCTCGATCTCGGGCGAGAACGCCGAGAGGCCGAGGATGGGCCAGCCGTTGCGCACGATCTGGCGGGTGATGTTGGTGCGCATGGTCTTCAGCATCTGCTCGCTGATCCAGCCGGAGATGGCGCGGTTGTCCTCCACGTCGACGGTGCCGGTGAGGTTGAGGATGAGCTTGACCGGGTCGGCCACCTTCATCGAGTACTCGCCGAACACGCGCAGGGTGACGATGAGGCCCGTGTTGGGGTCTTGCACCTCGTCGATGCGGCCACCGAAGCGATGGCCCGTGTACTCGCGCGTGCCGCAGAAGAACAGCTCGGCCCGGTAGGCGTTGCCACCGGTGCCGATGTCGATGAACACACCGAGGAACGGCAGTTCGTCGGCCTCGATGGCGTGGCGACCCGGCCCCAGTGTGCCGATGACCTCGCCGCGGTTCATGAACACGGCGAGCATGTCGGGTTCGATGATCGCCTTCGTGCCCTTGCGCAGGTTGTGGTCGGGCCACTTGAAGACGATCTGGTCCTTGCGGTCGTCGGGGACCGCAACGAACTCACGTGACAGAAACGCCATTTGACTGCTCCTCGGGTCTCGCCTGGGCCGGGATTCCGACTCACAGGTTAGTGCGCGCCATCGATCTCGTCAGAAGGTCTCGACAATTTCGCGACTGGATGTACGGTCTGATGCGTGAAGGCAGGAGCCATGACGCTGGGTGCGATGATCGTGCTCTCCGCCTGTGCGAGCGACACCACGACTGCCGGCATCACGCCGCGAGTCACAGCGGCATCCACGACGACGGCGTCAACTGGATCTGTCGGTGGTCAGTCGTTCATGCCGGTACGGATCTGCGTGAATGCGCTGGTTGATGATTCGAGCGCTCCCGGCGCCAACTTCGTCGAAAAGGTGAAGAAGCTGAGCGTCGGCTATTCCATGGTGGAGCCGTTGGCTGCCGCTCAGGCGCTGTGCAACGAGGCCAGCGCCCAATTGAAAGCTGAGGCTGCAGAGGCGGGTTCCCCGTCGGCGAACCTGCTCGCATCTACCGACGACATCAACACGGCACTTGACCTCGCGGCTCGTCAGATCAGGACTGACGGGTTCTACTTCGGAGGTTCGTTGCCCACGCAGTTCATCCCTGACGGCGCGACGGCTCTGCGCCAGGCCATCGAAGACTTCTACTCGCGGGCCTCGGTCGTGCTGCGCTGAGCGCTACTTGGCCTGTGCCGCCTGGCGCCAGTTGGGGATGCTGGGTGCCTTCGGCTCCAGGCTGCGCAGATAGCTGACGACTGCGTCGATCTGCTGCTGCGTCAGCGCACCGCCGAAGTCGATGCTCCACGTCGGCATCGCCGTGCCGGGGATGCCGGATGACACGATGTTGCGAATCACGGGATCGCTGGCGGCCTCGAGGAACTGCTTCGAGTTGAGCGTCGGCGCCGTCTGTCCGCCGGTTGCGTTGTCGCCGTGGCAGGTCGCGCAGTGCGAGGCAAAGATGTCGCGGCCCTGGCTCGTCGAGTTCACGACCTGAGTGCCGGCGGCGTCGGCGCGCAGATGCGGCTCACGCCACTGGTACACCGTGTACGAAACGATGAGGACGGCCATGAAGACCAGCCCCCAGAGGTAGTGTCGATCGAGGCTGCGCTGGAGCCATGGGGGATCCAGCTGGCGCTCTTCGTG
>PMCN01000171.1:0-137 GCA_003154135.1 Acidimicrobiaceae bacterium | reverse complement strand
AGATGTGGGCACGTCTGCGACAGCGCGAGCAGCTTGCCATCCCCAGGGTTGACCACCCACACCCGTGCAGCCGTGATGTACTCGGCGGTGCCCGGCTTGTAGTTCTCGGCGTCTTTCAGCTTGAACTTGCCGCTGCT